>NZ_JACCQA010000002.1:0-331032 GCF_015712215.1 Burkholderia sp. 9779_493 | reverse complement strand
CGCCCGCACGCTCCAGCACTGCGCGGATCACCGTCGCGCCCAGTTCGGGCGCCGCAACCTTCGCCAGCGAGCCGCCGAATTTGCCGACCGCGGTCCGCGCGGCCGATACGATCACTACATCCGTCATTTCCCTTTCCTCCAGGCCCGCACGACACGGCGCGTCGTTACCGGCCCTGTTAAAAAAACTGCGGTGCACCGGACAGCGTGCGCCGCTGTCCGGTTTTCGTCAATCGCGCTGCAACACGTAGCGCCCGGGCGCCGGCTCGATCACCGGGAATTGCGCGGAACCCGGCTGGGCCGGCGGCGCGACCTTGCGACCGCCGTACGCGTCGAGCCACTCGACCCACGTCGTCCACCAGCTTCCCGGCTGCTCGGTCGCCGCGGCAAACCAGTCGTCCGCGGATTCGGGCAGGTCGCCCTCGTTGACCCAGTAGCTGCGTTTCTTCTTCGCCGGCGGATTGATCACGCCCGCGATGTGTCCCGACGCGCCGAGCACGAACTTCAGCGGGCCCGACAGGATCGACGTCGATGCGTAGGCCGTCTGCCACGGCACGATGTGATCCTCGCGCGAACCGTAGATGAAGGTCGGCACGTCGATCAGCGACAGGTCGACCGACTCGCCGCACACGGTCAGCGCACCCGGCTCGCGCAGCTTGTTTTCCAGATAGGTATGGCGCAGATACCACGCGTACATCGGGCCCGGCAGGCTCGTCGAATCGCTGTTCCAGTACAGCAGGTCGAACGGCGCGGGCGTGCGGCCCTTCAGGTAGTTGTCGACGACGTAGTTCCACACGAGATCGTTCGGCCGCAGGAACGAGAACGTGTTCGCGAACTCGACGCCGCGCATCAGCCCCGGCTGCGCACCGTTCTTGCCGCCGATGGTCTGCTCGCGCATCTGCACGTGCGCCTCGTCGACGAACACGTCGAGGATGCCCGTATCGGTGAAGTCGAGCATCGCGGTGAGCAGCGTCATCGACGCGGCCGGATGTTCGCCACGCGCGGCGAGCACCGCGAGCGCGGTCGCGAGCATCGTGCCGCCGACGCAGAAGCCGAGCGTGTTGATCTGCTCGCGGCCGCTGATCTGCTGCACCGCGTCGATCGCCGCGAGCAGCCCTTCGTTCATGTAGTCGTCCCACGTCTTGTGCGCGACCGATGCATCCGCGTTGCGCCACGACACGAGGAATACCTGATGACCGTTCGACAGCGCGTGCGCGACGAGCGAATTCTCCGGCTGCAGGTCGAGGATGTAGAACTTGTTGATGCACGGCGGGACGATCAGCAACGGCCGCTCGAACACCTTGTCCGTCTTCGGCGTGTACTGGATCAGCTGGATCAGGTCGTTCTCGTACACGACCGAGCCTTCGGTACATCCGAGGTTCTTGCCGACCACGAACTGCGATTCGTCGGTCTGCGAAATCTTGCCGCGCTGCAGGTCGCCGAGCAGGTTCATCATCCCCTGCCGCAGGCTTTCGCCCTGCGTCTCGAGGATCGATTTCTGTGCGTCGGGATTGAGTGCGAGGAAGTTGCTCGGCGCGGCGGCGGCCGTCCATTGCTGGACCGTGAAACGGATGCGCTCACGCGTCTTCGGATCGGTCTGAAGCGCGTCGGCCAGCTCCTGCAGATAGCGCGCGTTGAGCAGATACCAGGCGGCCGCGAACGCATGCGCGGGGGACGCCTTCCACGCGTCGCCGCTGAAGCGGCGGTCCTTCAGCTCCGGCGACTCGAGCTTCGCGGCGGCCGCCTGCTGCATCAGCGTCATGCAATCGCGTGCGTAGTCGGCCTGCAATGCCTGGAGCCGTTCGGGCGGAATCGCGGCAACCGGCAGCTTCAGCCCCGCGAACGGCGACGCCATCGCGCCGAAGTCGGGCATCGACGGCATCTGGAACGGAAACGACGTCGGGAACTGGAATGTCGCGAACGGATTGACGGAGGCCGATGCCGTCGCGGCGCGCGCCGGATCTGCAAAACCGCGCCACGCGTTCAACCACGACTCGAACATCTGCTGCATCGGCTGGGCGGCCGGATCGAAACCGGTGCTGCCCGCGGAAGTGCCCGCATGCGCGGACGTCGACGAATTTTTCGATGCTGTCATTACCTGCCTTACCGGTGATTCGTGAGCGTCAATCGTGAAATCCTGCTCGCGCGCGGCGTGCCGGCTGCGAGCCGGGCCGTCATGCTCTGGAGAGGCGTCTCCAGATTCTGCCGCAGTGCGGTATTTTTATCATTATCGTTTTCCCCATGTGAAGCGCCCCGTCAAACCACTGAACATTTCGGCACGGAGATAATCCGCGCACAACAGACGGGACAAGGGTTCCGGCGAAACATAAAACATTTTGTTTAGCTTGACGTCGGGATTTTTCATTCAGTCGCGCATGCAACGCCGTATTGCCGCCTCAATATCGAGATAACTCGATTTCGCGGCGCAACAAAGCCGGCGCGCATGCGCATGCAATCAATCGGCCAGCCAGATTGCCGCGGCCATGCGCCCCGTCACGCGGTCGCGCCGGTACGAATAGAAGCGCGCACGCTCGGCGACCGTGCACGCCGTCCCGCCGCTCACGTGCGCCACACCCGCACGCGCGAGTCGCAGGCGCGCGAGCGCGTAGAGGTCGGCCAGGAACTTGCCGGGCGCGCCGTCGATCGCGACGAACGCATGACGGGTTTCATCATGCTCCGACTGCGGAGCCGTGTCGAGAAACGCATCGCGCACATCGGCGCCGACCTCGAACGCCTGCGGGCCGATCGCCGGACCGAGATACGCATGCAGCGCGTCCGTCGCGCCGCCCGCAAGCGCCGCGACGCGCGCCGCCGTCTGCTCGACGATGCCGGCCGCGAGCCCGCGCCAGCCCGCATGCGCGGCGCCGACCGCGCGGCCCTGCGCGTCGCACAGCAGCACGGGCAGGCAATCGGCCACCATCACCACGCAGACGGCGCCTGCCTGATCGGTCACGCTCGCGTCGGCTTGCACCGGCGCCGTGGCACCAGGCGCGGCGGCGATCACCGCGTCCGCCTGCACGATCTGCGCGCCGTGAACCTGCTCGAGCCATGCGGCGCCCGACTGGCCAGCGAGGGCCAGCACGCGCGCGCGGTTGGCGGCGACATGGCCGGGATCGTCACCGGTATGCAGGCCGAGATTCATCCCGCCCGGCAGCGCGGCGCCGTCCTGCCAGCGCCCGTACGGGCCTTCGCTCACACCGCCGTCGCGGGTCGTGATCAGCGCGCGCACGCGCGGCGACACCTGCCAGTCGGGCCGCACGCAGTCCTGCCACGTCAACGGCGCCAGGTTCGTCATCGGCACTCACTCCTCCTCATCGTCGTCCAGATACGGCTCGTCGTCGTGATACTCGCCGCCGAAATCGTCATCGTCGTAGACACCGTCGTCGTCGTCGAATTCCTCGTCGCCCTGCCCGAAGCCGAGCGCGGCGACCAGTGCGTTCATGTCGTCCGGCAGCGGGCAGCGCCACTGCATCGCCTTGCCCGTGACCGGATGCACGAGGCCGAGCCGCCACGCATGCAGCGCCTGTCGCGCGAACCCGTCCGGCAGCGGCGTGACCGAGCGCTTGCCGCGCGCGCGCCCGTAGACCGGATCGCCGAGCAGCGGATGTCCGGCATGCGCGCAATGCACACGGATCTGGTGCGTACGGCCGGTTTCGAGATCGCACTGAATCGCCGAAACCGGCTGACGTTGCCACAGGCATGTGTCAACCGTGCGGAAATGCGTGCGCGCGGGCTTGCCCGACGCGCCGGTGACGACGGCCATGCGCGTGCGCTCGCGCGGATCGCGGCCGATCGGCGCGTCGATCGTGCCCGCCTCGGGCATCGTGCCCCACACCAGCGCGAAATAGCGGCGCTTCACCGTGCGGGCCTGCAGCTGGCGCACGAGGTCCGTCTGCGCGGCCAGCGTGCGGGCGACCACCATCAGGCCGGAGGTTTCCTTGTCGAGCCGGTGGACGATCCCCGCGCGCGGCAGGCCGGCCGCCGCGTCGCCGTAGCGATGCAGGAGGCCGTTGAGGATCGTGCCGCTCCAGTTGCCGGCGGCCGGATGCACGACGAGGCCGGCCGGCTTGTTGATGACGACGAGCGCGTCGTCCTCGTAAATCACGTCGAGCGGCACGGGCTCCGGCGTGAACGCGAGCTGCTCGGGCAGCAGATCGGGCACGAGCGCGATCTTCGCGCCGAGCGGCACCGGCTGGCGGATCTTCGCCGGCGCGCCGTCGACGAGCACCCGCTGCGCCTCGATCCAGCTCTGCAGGCGGCTGCGCGAGAATTCGGGGAACAGTTGGGCAAGCGCCTTGTCGAGCCGTTCGCCGGCGAGCGACAGCGGCACTTCGACGATACGCGGCGCGTCATCGCCCGCCACGGACGGCACGACGGGCGGCTGCATCGCGTCGCCGGCCAGATCGTCATCGAGGGAATCCCCCGAGGCAGCGTCGGCGGGCCGATCGCTTGGGCTATAATCTTCGCGATTTGGTGTGCCCGGCTGGGCATTCTGCGAACTTGAACGGGTCATTTAGACTGGGTCACCGAGACTTGAAGCTAGGACATGCGAGCATGATGAATTCGACCAAACGCACGGCCAGAACCGTCGCCGCCCGGGCTGCGGCGGTAGCGGCCGCGGCCCTCATCGCCGGCTGCCACGGCTTGCCGCAGAAGCAGGACGAGACGGCTACCTGGTCGAACAACAAATTATACTCAGAGGCCCAGGACGCACTGTCCGGCGGCGACTGGGGCAAGTGCGCGAAATATTTCGAATCGCTGCAAGGCCGCGATCCGTTCGGCCATTTCGCACAGCAGGCGCAGATCAACGTCGCGTACTGCAACTGGAAGGACAACGAACCGGCAGCCGCCGACCAGGCCGTCGACCGCTTCATCCAGCTCCACCCGGATCATCCGGATATCCCGTACGCGTACTACCTGAAGGGGATGATCCACTTCAACGACGATCTCGGCCTGTTCGGGCGCTTCTCCGGCCAGGACATGAGCGAACGCGATCCGCAGGCGCTGCGCGAATCGTACGATGCGTTCAAGGTCGTCGTCGATCGCTTCCCGAAGAGCAAGTACGCGCCCGACGCGGCCGCACGGATGCGCTACATCGTCAACGCGCTCGCGTCGCACGAAGTGCACGCGGCCGACTACTACTACCGTCGTGGCGCGTATGTCGCGGCCATCAACCGCGCCCAGCTCGCGATCAAGGACTACAAGGGCGCGCCGGCGATCGAGGATGCGCTGCACATCATGATCCTGTCGTACGGCAAGCTGAACCAGCCGGAACTCGCCGAGGACACCAAGCGCGTGCTCGCGGGCACGTTCCCCGACAGCCCGTATGTGACGGGCCATTCGCGCCCCGGTGCGAAGAAGTCGTGGTGGCAGTTCTGAAGCACGGCGCGATGTAACATCCGTTGTGCACACAAAAAACCCGGCCATCGAGCCGGGTTTTTTATTGGCGCCGCATGCAAGCGGCACCGGGACAATCAAGCGACAAGTGCCGCGCGCGCGATCAAGCGCGCTTGTCCGAGCGGTGCTCGTCGAAGAAATCCTGCACGACCGCGATCTCGCGCGTGCGCTTGAACGGCGGCAGGCTTTGCCAGATCCGGCGCCCGTACGGCTTGTCGACGAGTCGCGTGTCGCAGATCATCAGCACGCCGCGATCCGTCTCCGCACGAATCAGCCGGCCCGCGCCCTGCTTCAGCGTGATCACGGCCTGCGGCAGCTGATGCACCGCGAACGGGCTCAGCCCCTTCTTCGTCAACGCATCGAGCCGCGCGGCCAGCACCGGATCGTCCGGCGGCGCGAACGGCAGCTTGTCGATCACGACCAGCGACAACGCATCGCCGCGCACGTCGACGCCCTCCCAGAAACTCTGGCTACCGACCAGGATCGCATTGCCGTACGCGCGGAAGCGGTCGAGCAGCTCGGTACGGCTTGCGTCGCCCTGCACGAGCAGCGGCGTGTTCCAGCCGCGCGCCTCGATCACGTCGCGCAGCTTCGAGGCGATCCGGTCGACCGCGCGCAGCGTCGTGCACAGCATGAACACGCCACCGCCGGACGCCTCGATCGCCGGCAACGCAGCATCGAAGACGGCATCGGTAAACGCCGGCGAAGACGGTTGCGGCAGGTTGCGCGGCACGTACAGCAACCCCTGCGACTGGTAATCGAACGGGCTGGCGAGCGTCATCGAACGACGCGAGCTGAGGCCCATCTGCGCCGCGTAGTGCGTGAAATCGCCGCGCACCGACAACGTGGCCGACGTGAACACCCACGCACGCGGCACACCCGCACGCTGCTTCGCGAAAATCGGCGCGACCGACAGCGGCGTTTCGTGCAGTTGCACGGTATGCGCGAACACCTCTACCCAGCGCACCTTCTCGTTCGGATCGCCGTCAGTGGCCGCGTTGTCGCCTGCCACGGCCGCATCGGCCTGCGCGGCCGCTTCCGCCGCGCCGGGCGCGACCCAGCCGGCCAGCAGGTCCTGCAGCTCGCGGGCGCGCCGCAGACACGCGCCGAGCGATTCCGCACGCTCGGCCTGGCTCGCGAGTGCCGAGGCGAGCGCATCGAGCGCAGCGTCGAGCGCGTCGAGCGCACCGAACATCGGGTGATCGTCGCCGAGCTGCGCGAGCGACATGCGCACGATCTGGTCGTTCGCGAACGCGAGACGCAAGTCGCGCGCCGCGCGCTCGAGATCGCCGCCCAGCTTCACCCACTCGACCGCGTCGCGTGCATGGCTCAGGCCTTCGGCCACCGTGTCGCGCGCGAGCTCGAGGATCTGCGTCGTCGACAGCGTCTCGCCGAAGAACAGCGTCGCCGTCTCCGGCAGCTGATGCGCTTCGTCGAAGATGATCGTGTTCGCGTTCGGCAGCAGCTCGGCCATCCCCGTGTCGCGCAGCATGATGTCCGCGAAGAACAGGTGATGGTTGACGACGACGATGTCGGCCTGCTGGGCCTCGCGCCGCGCCTGCATCACGAAGCATTCCTTGTAGTGCGGGCATTCCTGGCCGAGGCAGTTGTCGCGCGTCGACGTGACCATCGACCACACGGGCGCGTTTTCCGGCACGCTTGCGAGTTCGGCCTTGTCGCCGCTCTTCGTGATCTTCGCGAAGCGGACGATTTCCTGCAGATAGGCCGTGTCCTGCCGCGACGGCAGCCGGCCGTTGTCGGCCGTGCGTTGCAGGTAGTAGTGGCACAGATAGTTGGCGCGGCCCTTGAGCATCGCGACCGACACCGGCACCGCGAGCGCGTTGCGCACGGTCGGGATGTCGCGCTGGAACAGCTGGTCCTGCAGGTGCTTCGTGCCGGTCGACACGATCACCTTGCCGCCCCACAGCATCGCGGGCACCAGATACGCGTAGGTCTTGCCGGTACCTGTGCCGGCTTCGACGATCAGCGTGTTGTCGCCCGCGTCGTTGTCCGGTTCGGCTGCCGCGGCATCGTCCGCCGCCGGCCCGGCCGTTTTGTCGCCGTCGCCGAGACGGCGTGCCGGCCGCTTGCGGGTTTCGAAGATCTCGGGTTCGGGCATCCGGCGCGCGGACGCTTCCATCGCGGACGCGACCGCGCGCGCCATCTCGATCTGCGACGTACGCGGCCGATAGCCGTCGAGCGCGCGCGCCAGCAACCCGCCTTCGCCGAAGATCGTGTCGAGCTCGTCGACACGCTTGCGGCTCAGCTCGAAAGTGCCTTCGGGCGCACGAACGCGCCCGGCGGACGTCGTGTCACGCCGGGCATCGGGGGTGGCTTCAAGCGGTGAATTCAAGGCAAGCGTTCCTGTGTCCAGCGCCCGGGCGGCGCCGGCGCTTGCCAGGCCGCGCTCAGGCGCGCTTATCCGGTTCGAGCTGCGATTGCAGCAAAATGATTTTGTCCTTGGCCGCCAGCTTTTCCTTCTTCAGCCGGTGCAGCGTGATGTCGTCGATGTCGGAGTGTCCTTCCTTCAGCTCGATCTCCCGAGCGAGCTGCTGGTGCTGCTCCTGCAATGCAGCCAAACGGTTGTGCAATTCCTGCTGCTGTTCCGTGTGACGGTTTTGCATAGTTGCCTCCTCATCGAAGCAGCGCGACGGCCGGCGTGCCGACGCGCCCGAGACTGATCCCGATCAATTCAACACGTTACTGCCCCTGCTGCTGTTGCTGCTTGGCCTTCTCGGCCGCTTCCTGCTGACGCCGCTCGACATCGGCCTTGTGCTGCGCGGCTTCCTTCTGCTTCTGCTCGTAGCGCGTGGCGTTGTCCGCCCGTTCCTGCGCCTTCTGCGCCGCCTGCTGGTGCGCCTGGTCGAGCTTGCGCTGGAAATCCGCCTGCTTCTGGTCGTATGCCTGCTTGCTCGCCGCGCGTTGCGGTCCTTCCGCGCCGCGCTGCGCCTGTTTCAGTGCATTCTGCTCCTGCTTGTCGCGGAATGCAGCCGCGTTCGCCGCTTCGTTCGCCGCCCGCTGCGGCGCTTCCGCCGCGTTCCGGGCCTGCTTCAGCGCCTGCTGCTGGTCGCGCTGCTGCGCGCGCACCGCACGCTGCTCGTCGTTGAGCGCGAGCTGCTCCTGGCGAATGCTCGCCCGTTCCTCGCGCATCTGGTCGCGCGCCTTGCCGAGACAGTGATTGACGAAGAACTTGCTGTAACAATCGTGCTCCGCCACCGCATAACGATAATCGTTTTCCGCGGAGCGTTGATTGAGCACTTTTTGACGGGCGTCGAAATCCGGGACGGCGGAGGCGGCAACGGGCGCGGACGCGACGGCGTCCGGCGCGCTGGCGTCAGCGGCCTGCGCGAATGCGCCGGAAGGCCCGGCAGACAAAGCCGCGGCGAGCGCTGCGCCGAGCGCGACGAGAGAAATGCGGGAAGTTGGCAACGTCGTAGGAAAGCTGCGGGACATGTGTCAAATTCTATCACCCCCGGCTGGACGCTCCGCCATTTATGGCAAAATGCCCCGCTTCATTCATCCGCGGCCTCTGGCCCGTCGGGCCCGCCGGGCAGCCCGCCGCTCCGGGCCTGCCGGCCCGCGCCGCGATTTCAGCAGGCAGACAGACCATCCACGACATGACGGAAACCGTAGCACTCAAGATCGTACAGCGCATCGCCACCGAACTGTCCGTCCAGCCGCGCCAGGTCGCGGCGGCCGTGCAACTCCTCGACGAAGGCTCGACCGTTCCGTTCATTGCCCGGTACCGCAAGGAAGTGACCGGCAACCTGGACGACACGCAGCTGCGCCAGCTCGAGGAACGCCTCCTGTACCTGCGCGAGCTCGAGGATCGCCGCGCCACGATCCTGTCGAGCATCGACGAACAAGGCAAGCTGACCGACGAGCTGCGTGCCGCGATCGACGCGGCCGACAGCAAGCAGGTGCTCGAAGACCTTTATCTGCCGTACAAGCCGAAGCGCCGCACGCGTGCGCAGATCGCCCGCGAAGCCGGCCTCGAACCGCTCGCGCAGGCGCTGCTCGCGAACCCGCTGCTCGACCCGCAGGCCGAGGCGGCCGCGTACGTCGACGCCGACAAGGGCGTCGCCGACGTGAAGGCCGCGCTCGACGGCGCGCGCGACATTCTGTCCGAACAGTTCGGCGAGACGGCGGAGCTGCTCGGCAAGCTGCGCGACTACCTGCACAACCAGGGCGTCGTGTCGTCGGCCGTCGTCGAGGGCAAGGAAAACGAGGAAGGCGAGAAATTCCGCGACTATTACGACTACGCGGAAACCATCAAGACCGTGCCGTCGCACCGCGCGCTCGCGCTGTTCCGCGGCCGCAACGCCGGCGTGCTGACGATCAAGCTCGGTCTGGGCGAAGAGCTCGACGCGCAAGTGCCGCATCCCGGCGAGGCGATGATCGCGCGCCATTTCGGCATCGCGAACCAGAATCGCCCGGCCGACAAATGGCTGTCCGACGTCTGCCGCTGGTGCTGGCGCGTGAAGGTGCAGCCGCATATCGAAAACGAACTGCTCACGCAGTTGCGCGAAACGGCCGAAACCGAAGCGATCCGCGTGTTCGCGCGCAACCTGAACGACCTGCTGCTGGCCGCGCCGGCCGGCCCGAAGGCCGTGATCGGCCTCGACCCCGGCCTGCGCACCGGCGTGAAGGTCGCGGTCGTCGACCGCACCGGCAAGGTGCTCGCGACCGACACGATCTACCCGCACGAGCCGCGCCGCGACTGGGACGGTTCGATCG
The DNA here is from genome assembly GCF_015712215.1 of Burkholderia sp. 9779_493. NCBI lineage: Bacteria > Pseudomonadati > Pseudomonadota > Betaproteobacteria > Burkholderiales > Burkholderiaceae > Burkholderia > Burkholderia sp. 9779_493. The sequence continues at coordinate 320,901 of NZ_JACCQA010000002.1, read as the reverse complement.
CGAAACTCGCGCGCATCGCCGCGCAGACGCAGGCCGAACTGATCAGCATCGGCAACGGCACCGCGTCGCGTGAAACCGACAAGCTCGCGAGCGAACTGATCGCGAAACATCCGGAGCTGCGCCTGCAGAAGATCGTCGTGTCGGAAGCCGGCGCGTCGGTCTACTCGGCGTCCGAGCTCGCCGCGAAGGAATTCCCGGAACTCGACGTATCGCTGCGCGGCGCCGTGTCGATCGCCCGCCGCCTGCAGGACCCGCTTGCCGAACTCGTGAAGATCGAGCCGAAGGCGATCGGCGTCGGTCAGTACCAGCACGACGTGAACCAGCGCGAACTCGCCCGCTCGCTCGACGCGGTCGTCGAGGATTGCGTGAACGCGGTCGGCGTCGACGCGAACACCGCGTCGGCCCCGCTGCTCGCCCGTGTGTCGGGCCTGAACGCGACGCTCGCGCGCAACATCGTCGACTATCGCGATGCGAACGGCCCGTTCCCGTCGCGCGAGCACCTGCGCAAGGTGCCGCGCCTCGGCGACAAGACCTTCGAGCAGGCCGCCGGCTTCCTGCGCATCAACGGCGGCGAGAACCCGCTCGACCGCTCGTCGGTGCACCCGGAAGCGTATCCGGTCGTCGAACGGATACTCGCGAAGATCAACAAGCGCATCGACGACGTGCTCGGCAACCGCGAAGCGCTGTCCGGCCTGTCGCCGACGGAATTTGTTGACGAACGTTTCGGCCTGCCGACCGTGCGCGACATCCTGGCCGAACTGGAAAAGCCGGGTCGCGATCCGCGTCCGGAATTCAAGACGGCCACGTTCCGCGAAGGTGTCGAGAAGGTCTCGGATCTCGTACCGGGCATGACGCTGGAAGGCGTCGTGACGAACGTCGCCGCGTTCGGCGCGTTCGTGGATATCGGCGTGCACCAGGACGGCCTCGTCCACGTGTCCGCGATGTCGACGAAATTCATCAAGGACCCGCACGAGGTCGTGAAGGCCGGCCAGGTCGTCAAGGTGAAGGTGCTCGACGTCGACGTGAAGCGCCAGCGCATTGCGCTGACGATGCGCCTCGACGACGACGCGGCAGCGCCCGGCATGTCGTCGCGCGGCGGCCAGGATCGCGGCAACGCAGGGCGCGGCGCCGCCCGCCCGCAGCGTTCGCGCGAGCCGGAGCCGGCCGGCGCGATGGCCGCGGCGTTCGCGAAGCTCAAGCGCTGAACAAGCGAATAGACCCGCCGTCGCCGTACGAAAAAGCCCGCCGAAAGGCGGGCTTTTTCATTATCCGGGTACCTGTGACGCGCGGCCGGACGGCCCGCGCGCCGGGCCCGTCAGATCTCGATCTTCGTCCCGAGCTCGACGACGCGGTTCGCCGGAATCGCGAAGAAATCGGTCGGCTTCGCGGCGTTCTGGTGCATCCATGCGAACACCCGCTCGCGCCAGATCGACATCCCTGGCAGATGCGTCGGCACGACCGTTTCGCGCGCGAGGAAGAACGACGTGTCCATCAGCTCGAACGTCATGTCGTGCGTGCGGCCGAATTCCTCGAGCACGGCCTTCACGTCCGGCGTCTCGTTGAAGCCGTACTCGGCCTTGACGATGTACAGCCCGCCGCCCGCATCGCGCGCGCTCTGGCGCTTGTCGTCGCGCACGTACGGAATGTCGCGCGTGACGAACGTCAGGAAAATGGTCCGTTCGTGCAGCACCTTGTTGTGCTTCAGGTTGTGCAGCAGGCTGACGGGCACGAGCTTGTCGTTGCCGGTCAGATAGATCGCGGTGCCCGACACGCGATGCGGCGGATGCGCGAGCAGGCCCTGCAGGAACGGCTCCAGCGGAATACCGTCGGCCGCCGTGCGCTCCTTGACGATGTGACGCCCCTTGTACCAGGTCATCAGCAGGAAGAACAGCAACGCGCCGATACCGAGCGGCAGCCAGCCGCCCTGCGCGACCTTCAGCAGGTTCGCGCCGAAAAAGCCGAGGTCGATCGCGAGGAACACCGCGATGATCGCGCCGACCAGCAGCCGGTTCCAGTTCCACACCTTCACCATCACGACACACGCGAGCACGGTCGTGATCACCATGGTCGCCGTCACCGCGATGCCGTACGCGGCCGCGAGATTGTCCGAGCTCTTGAAGCCGACGACGATACAGAGGATCACGGCCAGCAGCAGCCAGTTCACGACCGGCACGTAGATCTGGCCGATCGCGAGCTCGGACGTATGCAGCACCTTCATGCGCGGCACGTAGCCGAGCTGGATCGCCTGCGACGTCAGCGAATAAGCGCCCGAGATCACGGCCTGGGACGCGATCACGGTCGCGACCGTCGACAGCACGACGAGCGGCAGCAGCCCCCATTCGGGCGCCAGCAGGAAGAACGGGTTTTCGATCGCTTTCGGGTTCTGGATCAGCAGCGCGCCCTGCCCGAAGTAGTTCAGCACGAGCGACGGCATCACGAGCCCGTACGCGGCGTACCGGATCGGCTTGGCACCGAAGTGGCCCATGTCCGCGTAGAGCGCTTCCGCGCCGGTCAGCACCAGCACGACCGAGCCGAGCACGACGTAAGCCTGCAGCAGGTGGTCGGCCATGAACGATGCCGCGTAATACGGATTGATTGCCGCGATGATGCCCGGCACGCGAACGATGTGGTACACGCCGAGCGCCGCGATCACGACGAACCACAGCACCATGATCGGGCCGAACAGCTTGCCGACCAGCGCGGTACCGTGCCGCTGGATCCAGAACAGCGCGATCAGGATCACGATCGTGATCGGCAACACGAGATGGGACAGGTGCGGCGTCGCGATCTCGAGACCTTCGACGGCCGACATCACGGAAATCGCCGGCGTGATCACCGCGTCCCCGTAGAACATGCAGGCGCCGAATATCCCGAGCGCCATCAGCGCGCCCGCGACCCGGGTCTTGGAGTCGAGCGGGCGCAGCGACAGCGCCATCAGCGCGAGCACGCCGCCCTCGCCGTTGTTGTCCGCCCGCATCACGAACAGCAGGTACTTGACGCCGACCACCAGGATGATCGCCCAGAACAGCAGCGAGATCACGCCGAGAATCGAGCCTTCGGTCAGCGGAATGCCGTGCGCGGGGCTGAACGCCTCCTTGAGCGAATACAGCGGGCTGGTGCCGATGTCGCCGAACACGACGCCGATGGCTGCTATCGCTAGCGCCCGCATCGAGTGTTGTTGCGTCGAATGCGGCGCGTGTGCGGCGTCGGTCGCGTGAGTCGTGTCGTTCATATGAAGCGTAATAATCGGGTCCGGGTCGGACAAAACGAGCGCTATTCTACTCGCGCCCCCGTGAAACGCCGTCCTGCCGTGTTGCCGTGGAACCACGTGATCCACGCCGCGCATGCAATCCGGCGCGACCTGTGGCAGGGCTGCCATCATAGCCGGGGCCGCGCCGCCTGCCTATCGGGTCCGCCGCACACGCCGCCCGGCGCCACCCGCGCGCCAATGAAAAACGGCGCCGCAAGCGGCGCCGTACAAGACTTTCCTTCGATCGGCCGGACGCTTACGCGCCCGAACCGTCGCGCTGTGCGCGACCGCGCTTGATCCACGCCTCGAGGTTGTGCGGACGAACCGTGTCCCACTCCTCGAACGGCTGATGAATCCACGGATTCGTCGGCAGGAACTGCGTGTGATAGTCGGGCTTGACCTTCGAGCAACCCTTGTACCAGAGCACGGCCGAACGCACGGCCGTCACGGACGGATAGCGTTCCTTCAGGTGCTCCTGCACGCGTGCGAGCGTGACGCCGGAATCGACGAGATCGTCGACCAGCAGCACGTTGCCCGCCAGGTTGCCGCGCGTCATCGTGATGTACTGCGCGATGTCGAGCTCGCCCTGCTCGGTGCCGGCTGCTTCCCGGTACGAGCTCGTCGCGAGGATCGCGAGCGGCACGTCGTAGATGCGCGACAGCTGGTCGCCGACGCGCAGGCCGCCGCGCGCGAGGCACAGGATCTGGTCGAACTTCCAGCCCGAGGCGTGCACCTGGAGCGCGAGCAGCTCGATCAGCCGGTGATACTCGTCCCAGCCTACCCACAGGTTCTTGTCGTCGTTGCGCGGATCGGTCATCAAGTCTGCCGCCGTCATCGTGATTTGCTGCGTCATCTGGGAATTACACCTTGAACGGATGGCGGAGCAGGATCGTTTCGTCGCGGTCCGGGCCCGTCGACACCATGTCGACCGGCACGCCAGCCACTTCCTGGACGCGGGACAGGTATGCCTGTGCATTCACCGGCAGCGCGTCCCACGTCTTGATGCCGACCGTGCTTTCCTTCCAGCCGGAGAACGTTTCGTACACGGGCTCGCAACGCGCGACGTCGACCGCGCCACGCGGCAGGATGTCCACGTCCTTGCCGTCGACCTTGTAGCCGACGCACAGCTTGACTTCGTCGAGGCCGTCGAGCACGTCGAGCTTCGTCATGCACAGGCCCGACACGCCGTTGATCTGGATCGAACGGCGCAGCGCAGCCGCGTCGAGCCAGCCGGTGCGGCGCGGACGGCCGGTGACCGAACCGAATTCCTTGCCGACGTTCGCGAGCGTGACGCCGACCTGGTCCTGGCGCTGTGGGTTGTCCGCATCGTACAGCTCGCTCGGGAACGGGCCCGAGCCGACGCGTGTGCAATACGCCTTCGTGATGCCGAGGATGTAGTTGAGCTTCTGCGGACCGACGCCCGCGCCCGCCGACGCCGCACCCGCGACGCAGTTGCTCGACGTGACGAACGGATAGGTGCCGTGGTCGATGTCGAGCAGCGTGCCTTGCGCGCCTTCGAACAGCAGGTTCTGGCCCGCGTTGTTCGCGTCGTACAGGCGGCGCGACACGTCGGCCACCATCGGCTTCAGGCGGTCGGCATAGCCGAGCATCGTGTCGAGCGTGGCCTGGAAGTCGACGGCCGCACCGCCCAGATACTGGGTCAGCACGAAGTTGTGGTAATCGAGATTTTCGCGCAGGCGATCGGCGAAGGTCTTCGCGTCGAACAGGTCCTGCACGCGCAGCGCGCGGCGGCCGACCTTGTCTTCGTACGCGGGGCCGATGCCGCGGCCCGTCGTGCCGATCTTGCCCGCGCCCTTGCGCGCTTCGCGCGCCTGGTCGATCGCGATGTGGTACGGCAGGATCAGCGTCGTGGCTTCGGAGATGAACAGACGGTCGCGTACGTTCACGCCGGCCTCTTCGAGCTCGCCGATTTCCTTGAACAGTGCTTCGGGGGACAGAACAACGCCGTTGCCGATGTAGCAGGCGACGCCTTCACGCATGATGCCCGACGGAATGAGGCGCAAGATCGTTTTCTTGCCGCCGATGATGAGGGTGTGGCCGGCGTTGTGACCGCCCTGGAAACGCACGACGCCTTGAGCGTGGTCCGTCAGCCAGTCGACGATCTTGCCCTTGCCTTCATCACCCCATTGCGTTCCCACGACGACGACATTGCGCCCGGGAGTCACGTTCACTGCGCTGGCAGACATGTTGATTCGTTAGCTGGTTAAAAACGTATTCTACCTATGTTCGCGGGCGATTCCGAATTTTTCCGTTTCGCTTCAACGATATGCACGCCGAAGCGCAGCCCGCGAACGCCTGTTTATCGGGGTTCGACCACCCATGCGCCGTTGCGCTCGACGAGCGAACGATCGCAGGCGAATTCGTCGAGCACGTGGTCGTGGCCCGGCAGCGCCTGGATCACGACCTCGCCCGCATCGCGCAGCGCCGCGACCGCCGCGCCGAGCGCGTCGTCCTGCGCCCACGGCGCGAGAATCGCGGTGCCGCGCGCCTCGACCGGCGAAATCCGCGCGAGTTCGCGCAGGTCGAGCGAAAAGCCGGTTGCCGGGCGGGCCCGGCCATAGGCCTGCCCCACGTGGTCGTAACGACCGCCGCGCGCGATCGCGTTCGGCACGCCGTCGATGTAGGCGCTGAACATCGCGCCGCTGTGATACGCGTAACCGCGCAAATCGGCGAGATCGATCGCGACTTCGACGCCCTTCGCCTGCGACGCAAGCTGCGCGAGATCGTCGAGCGCCCGCGTGATTTCGGGCAGCACCGGCAGGCGCGTGCGCGCCTCGACGAGCACGCTCGCGTCGCCGTAAAGGTTCGGCAGCGCACGCAGCGCGGCGCGCGTATCGGCGCCGAGATCGTCGGTCAGCTCGTTCAGCAGCGGCACGTCCTTGCCCGACAGCGCGTCGTACAGCGACTCGCCGCGCTCCGCGGCCTGCGCGTCGCGCGCCAGCAGCGCCGCGAGCACACCCGCGTGACCGAGGTCGAGGCGGATCCGCGACAGGCCCGCGAGATGCAGCGCGTCGAGCATCAGCTGCTGGATCTCGAGATCGGCTTCCAGGCCGGCGTGGCCGTAGATTTCCGCGCCGATCTGGATCTGTTCGCGCGTCGCGTGCAGCCCGCGCGGACGCGTATGCATCACGTGGCCCGCATAGCAGAGGCGCGTCACGCCCTGACGGTTCAACAGGTGCGCGTCGATCCGCGCGACCTGCGGTGTGATGTCCGCGCGCAGGCCGAGCGTCCGGCCCGACAACTGGTCGACCAGCTTGAAGGTGCGCAGGCGCAGATCGGCGCCCCCGCTCGTCAGCAGCGACTCGAGATACTCGAGCAGCGGCGGCATCACCATTTCGTAGCCGTACGAACGGAAGCGGTCGAGCAGCCTGCGGCGCAGCTCCTCGATCTTGCGCGCTTCCGACGGCAGCACGTCGGCGATATTCTCGGGAAGTAACCAGGTCGACATCGGTACGGTCCTACGACGGGAAACGGCGCGCGACACGCGCGCCGCGAGTTGAATCGGAACTTCGAAATCGGGCGGAACGAACGGCGGATGCGCCGTCCGGATCGGGGCTCCGGTCAGGTCGCGAGCAGCAGCAGCACGAGCCCGAGCACCATCACGATCAGCCCGCCGATCCGGATATGATGCGGCGGCCGCTCGGCTATTCTACGAAACGTGTCGCGCCAGGCGACGGGAAACACGAAGGGGAACGCCCCCTCGATGATCAGCATCAGCGCTACTGCGAGCAACAACGAGCCAGCCAGGTCCATGCGAGCGACGGCGCCGCTCGACGCGGCGCCCCAAGGTCAATGTTTGCGGGGAGCAGGCGCCGCCGGTGCGGCGCCGCCCGTCGGGCTGCGCATGAAGCGGAAGAACTCGCTGTCGGGATCGACGACGATGATGTCGTTGCGCTTGAACGTATTCCGGTAGGCCTGCAGGCTCGCGTAGAACTGATAGAACTGCGGATCGCGGCCGAACGCGTCTGCGGCGATCGTCGCGGCCTTCGCATCGCCCTCGCCCTTGATCGTCTGCGCGGACTTGTACGCGTTCGCGAGCACGGCCTGCTGCTCGCGTTCGGCGTCGGCCTTGATCTGCTCGACGTCGGCCGCGCCTTGCGCGCGCACTTGCGCCGCCTGGTCACGCAACGCACCGATCATCCGTTGATAGACGGCATCCGTCTGCGCGGCCGGCAGGTCGACGCGCGTCAGCTGGACGTCGACCACGTCGACGCCGAAACCGGTCGCATTCGCCTTCGTCGCATCGCGTGCCGCATCGGCGATCGCACGTTGACCGCCGAGGGCATCGTCGAGCGCGCGCTTGCCGAATGCGTCGCCGAGCGCGCTCTTCAGCGCGCCGGACAGCCGTTCGGCCGCCGCCGCCGGGTCGCCGCCCGTCGCCGTGAAATATTTCATCGGATCGCTGATCCGGTACTTCACCGCATACGCGACGAGCAGGTCGTGCTTGTCTTCGGTTGCCAGTTGCAGCGGATCGGACGACTCGAGCGACTGCAGGCGCGTATCGATCAGCGTGGCCGTCTGCAGCGGCGGCGGCAGCTTGAAGTGGACGCCGGGGCCCGCGAGCTCGGGCTGCGTGCCGTCGCGGCCCGACAACACGGCCGCATGGCGCGGATCGACGGTGAGGACCGTCGATGATGCCGCGAAGGCGACGATCACGATTGCGACGACGAGCGCAATGATTCGGTTCATGTTCTGCGCTCCCCGTTACTTCGTATCGTCTTCACGCGACCGGCTGCGAAACGCTTCGCGCGATCGCAGCACGTCGACGCCCGACGCGGTGGCGGCCGGTGCGGCGCTCGCCGGCGCGGCAGCGGCTGCCGACGGCACGGTTGCCGCCGGTGCGGACGCCGCATCGGCGGCGGATGCGCCGGCCGACGCCGCGGCGTTTTGCCGCCCCTGCTCGACGAGCTTGTCGAGCGGCAGATACACGACGCCGTTGCCGCCCTTGTTGCCGACGAATACCTTCGTCGCGTTCGAATAGATTTCCTGCATCGTCTCGAGGTACATCCGCTCGCGGATGACCGCCGGCGCCTTCGAGTACTGCGCGTAGACCTGCTTGAAGCGGTCCGCGTCGCCTTCGGCTTCGGTGACCACGCGGTCGGCATACGCCTTCGCTTCGTCGACGAGCTTCGCCGCATCGCCCTGCGCCTTCGGCAGCAGGTCGCTCGCATACGCCTGCGCGGCGCGCTTCGCGGCCTCGCGCTCGTCGCGCGCCTTCGCGACTTCGGCGTACGCGGCCTGGGTCTGGTCGGGCGCCGCGACGCTCTGCATCGTGACGGCCGTGACCTCGAGCCCCGACTGGTAGCGGTCGAGATCGCGCTGGATCGCGGTGGACAGCTGCTCGCGCAGCGCATCCCGGTCCTGGTTCAGCATGTCGGCCGCGCTGCGCGTGCCGACGATCGCGCGCACCGCGGCCTGCGCGGCCTGCGACACGCTGCGCTCGGGATCGACGCTGCGGAACAGGTAATCGGTGGCGGAACGAATCCGGTACTGGACGATGAAGCGCACGTCGACGATGTCGGCATCGCGCGTCAGCATCGCGGCTTCTTTCACGTTCGCGAGACGCACGACGTTGTTGCGGCCGATCTCGATCGAACGGACCTGCGACGTGTCGACGATCTCGTGCGATGCGAACGGATACGGCGCGCGCCAGTGCACGCCCTGGCCGACCGTGCCCGACAGCTTGCCGAGCTGCAGCACGACGCCCGTCTGGCCTTCCTGCACGACGAACAGCCCGCTGCCCGCATACACCGCGACCAGCACGCCGATCACGATGCCGACGCCGACCCGTGCGGCCCGGCCGTTGTCGGGACGGAAGCCGTTGCCGCCCTTGCCGCCGAACAGGCCGCTCAGGCGCCGGTTGAAGTTGCGCCACATCTCGTCGAGATCGGGCGGACCGTCGCCGTCGCCGCCTTGCGGACGCTTCGATTCGTTCGCGCGGGGGCGGGATCCGTCCTTGCCATTGCCTTCGCCGCGTCCCCAGCGGGGATCGTTGATCGACAGCAAGGCGCGCATCCGCCGCCAGGTACTCCGCTCGTTGTATTCGTTCACCAGAGTTTGTTCACCAGATTAGACGCCGGCGAACCGGCCGGGACCGGTTAGCGCCCGTGTTCGGAAATCGTGTGGTCTTCGTGCGGTTCAGCGGACGTGCCATCGAGCGCGTCGGGTAACGTCGCGCTGGAAAGGTGTTCCGCGGAGGCGATTTCGGCGATGGCGGCACGCAACGTATCGAGACCCTGACCGGTGCGCGCGCTCAAAAAGACGCGCGAAATATTACCATACTCGTCCCGCTCGACCGCGTCGCCGCGGGCCGCCAGCTCGGGCACGGCATCGATCTTGTTGAAGACCAGCACCTGCCGGATCGTGTCCGCGCCGATCTCGTGCAGCACGCCGTTGACCTGCTCGATCTGCTCGAGCCGGACCGCGCTCGACGCATCGACCACATGCAGCAGCAGATCCGCATGGATCGTTTCCTCGAGGGTCGCGCGAAACGCCGCGACGAGCTGGTGAGGCAGCTCGCGGATGAACCCGACCGTATCGGACACGACGATCTGCCCGACCTCGTCGCCGAGGTACACGCGCCGCGACGTCGTATCGAGCGTCGCGAACAGCTGGTCGGCCGCGTAGGCCTGCGCTTTCGTCAGCGCATTGAACAGCGTCGACTTGCCCGCGTTCGTATAGCCGACGAGCGACACCGACATCGTGCCGCTGCGCGCGCGCTGCCGGCGCTGCGTGCTGTGCTGGCGACGCAGCCGGTCGAGCCGCGACTTCAGCATCTTGATGCGTTCGCCGATCAGCCGGCGGTCGGTTTCGAGCTGGGTTTCGCCCGGGCCGCGCAGGCCGATACCGCCCTTTTGCCGCTCCAGGTGGGTCCACGCGCGAATCAGCCGGGTCGACAGGTATTGAAGCTGCGCGAGCTCGACCTGCAGCTTGCCTTCGTGGCTGCGGGCACGCTGCGCGAAGATGTCGAGGATGAGGCTCGTGCGATCGACCACGCGCCTGTTAAGCGCCTGCTCCAGATTGCGTTGCTGGGCGGGCGCCAAGGCGTGGTTGAAGATGACGATTTCGACGTTGTGCGCATCGCAGGCGAGCCGCAATTCTTCGGCTTTGCCGCTGCCGATGAACATCTTGGCATCGGGACTGGCGCGTCGACCCGTGAGGGTGACGGCGGGACGGGCTCCCGCACTGGAGGCGAGAAGACTGAGTTCTTCGAGACTGGCTTCGAAATCGGTCTTGCCGAAATCGATGCCGACGAGCGCTGCGTTGATCAAATTATCGGGTGTCAAGATAAGGCGGCTGGCATCGGTCGCTCGCGGCGACCGGATGCCGGCCGCTGCGATAGGTTAGGACGAGGCTTCCGCGTCCGGGTGGAAATTCACCGGGCGCGCCGGCACGACCGTCGAGATGGCGTGCTTGTAAACCATCTGGGTCACCGTATTACGGAGCAACACGACGTACTGGTCGAACGATTCAATGTTCCCTTGAAGCTTGATGCCGTTGACGAGGTAAATCGAAACGGGAACGTGCTCTTTGCGCAGTGCGTTCAAAAACGGGTCTTGTAACAATTGCCCTTTGTTGCTCATGGCGTACTCCATCTTTTTTTGCAGGTTGATCTGGATTGGCGGCGAAGAAAAAGAGATCCGGCGCCAATCGCTACACTATAGCTGATTTTGCCTGCCCCGCCCGGGCGTAGGCCATGCGGCCTAGCCCTTGCGGGACGTGCTTCAGCCCTTGTCCGCGTACGGGTTGTTCGACGAACGGAACTCTATGCGCAATGGAGTCCCGGTCAGCGAGAAAGTTTCGCGGAACCGGTTTTCGAGGTAGCGCTTGTAGGTTTCCGTCACCGCGTCGAGCGCGTTGCCATGGATCACGATGATCGGCGGATTCTGGCCGCCCTGGTGTGCGTAGCGCAGCTTCGGACGCACCGGGCCGCGACGGCGCGGCTGCTGGAATTCGACCGCCTCGATCAGCGCGCGCGTGAGCTTCGGTGTCGGCAGCTTCGACATCGCCGCCGCGTAGGCATCGTCGACCGAGCGCATCAGCGCGCCGATACCCGTCTTCTTCGCGGCCGAAATGAAATGCGATTTCGCGAAGTCGAGGAATTTCAGCTTGCGGGTCAAATCCGCTTTCGCGCGGTCGCGCGCGTGGTCGTCGAGGCCGTCCCACTTGTTCACGCCGATCACGAGCGCGCGGCCCTGCTCGACGACGAAGCCGGCGATGTGCGCGTCCTGGTCGGAAATGTCCTGCTGCGCATCCAGCAGAAGAATGACGACGTTCGCGTCGGAGATCGACTGCAGCGTCTTCACGACCGAGAACTTCTCGATCGCCTCGAACACCTTGCCGCGGCGCCGCAGGCCGGCCGTGTCGATCAGCGTGTATTTCTTGCCGTTACGCTCGAAGTCGACGTAGATCGAATCGCGCGTCGTGCCCGGCATGTCGAACGCGATCACACGGTCTTCGCCGATCAGCGCGTTGACGAGCGTCGACTTGCCGACGTTCGGACGGCCGACGATCGCGATCTTGATGCCGCGCGACGGATCATCCTCCTCCGCTTCCTCGGGCTGGCCGGCGTACGCGACTTCGAGCGCCTCGTTGATCATGTCGGTCACGCCGTCGCCATGCGCGGCCGAGATCGCGCGCGGATCGCCGAGCCCGAGCTCGTAGAAGTCGGTCGCGACCGCCGTGTACTTCATCCCCTCGGCCTTGTTGACGACCAGGAAGATCGGCCGGCCGGTCTTGCGCAGGTAGTCGGCGATCGACTTGTCCTGCGGCGCGAGTCCGTTACGGCCGTCGACGATGAACACGACGACGTCGGCCTCCTCGACGGCCTGCCGCGTCTGGCGCGCCATTTCGTGCAGGATGCCGTCCTTCGCGACGGGTTCGAAGCCGCCCGTATCGACGACCAGGTAAGGCCGTTCGCCGACGCGCCCTTCGCCGTAATGGCGATCGCGCGTCAGGCCCGGCAAGTCGGCGACCAGCGCATCGCGCGAGCGCGTGAGCCGGTTGAACAGCGTGGATTTCCCCACATTGGGGCGCCCAACGAGGGCAATGACCGGTTTCATCTGTGTTTTCTACGGTGAAGCGCAGCAGCGGGAGGCCCGCTGCTGCGGGCGGCTGCGCTGAATGAAAATATCACGAATTCGCGCCGCGCCGGATGCGCGCGCCCGGCGCGCGCGCGCGCCGTCGTCTTTCGTCTCGAACTGCCTTTCAAATACCGAGCGGCCGGGAACGCCGGCCGCCTTCAAGTCGCGCGGCCGCGGCGCGCGGGACCTGCCCGCCGCGCCACGGCCACGCCTGTTTCGTGCGCGTCAGCGCGGACGGAACCCGTACAGGCCACCGTCCTTCGTCTGCACGACGAGCGTATTGCCCGCGAGGACCGGCGCCGCCGTGATCGCGCTGCCGTCGGTCTTCATCCGCGCGATGAAGCTGCCATCCTCGCGCGACAGGAAGTGCACGAAGCCCTTGTAATCGCCCATCACGACCGCGTGCCCGAGCAGGTACGGCACGCCGACGTCACGGCTCTTCAGCTTGTCGTTGCGCCAGAGCTGGTTGCCCGTGGCCGCGTCGTACGCGGTGACGACCGACCAGTCGTCGCCGCCGGCGACCACCGAATCGTCCTGCGCGAGGCCGCTGCGGCTCGAGAACGGCTTTTCCCACAGTGGCCGGCCCGAATTCGCATCGAAGCAACCGAGCTGACCCTGGAACGTCACTGCGCAGGTTTCCGCGCCCACGAGCGTCGGCGGACCGCTGACGTCGTTGATGCGCTCGACCTCGGTCACGCCCTTCGGGAACGACACCGGGGTCTGCCAGAACGGCTCGCCCGTCTGCAGGTTGATCGCGACGAGACCACCGCCCGGGAAGCCCGCGAGCACGGCCGCGTCGCCCGCAAACGTCATGCCCGCCGACACGCGCAGGTTCAGCGGCACCGCACGATTGCGGTAGTTCCACTTCTGCTCGCCCGTCTGCGCGTTGAACGCGATCACCTGGCCGTCGATCGTGCGGACGACCACGAGGCCGTTGCCGACGAGCGGCGGCGAGAAGATCTCGCCCTGCACGCTGGTCTTCCACAGCTGTTTGCCGTCCGGGCCCAGCACGAACACGCCGCCCTTCAACGCACCGACCGCGGTCAGGTTGCCGTCGCTGCCGACTCCGGCCGACAGGTCCGAACCGACCTTCGAGCGCCACAGCGTCTGGCCCGTCTTCGCGTCGATCTTCTCGACCGAACCGTTTTCGCCCGCCGCATAGACGGCGTCGCCCACGGCCACCGGCGAGAACAGGTAGCGCCCGCCCTTGCCGACGCTCGCCTTCCAGACCTGTTGCACGTCCATGACGGGCTTGAACTCGGTGAGCGGCGTCGGCACGCGGCGCGCGTCCTTCGACGACGAGCAAGCCGCCAAAGCGAGGACAGCCGCCGCGCAGGCAACGGGCACAGCGTAACGTTTCAGCAAATTCATCGGTTAGCGAAGCAGAGTTAAGAGGTTGAGGGGACCGGAATTCAGCCGCCGAGCGCGTCCAGCTTGAACTGCACGAGCTGGCGCGCGGACTGGTCGTCCTTCGACAGGCCGTCGAGCGCGAGCTTGTAAGCGGCGCGCGCGTCGTCGGTCTTGCCTTGCGCGGCAAGCAGATCGCCGCGCCGATCGGCCACGAGGCCCTTGAATGCATCGACCGGCGTACCCGACAGCAGCGCGAGGCCCGCGTCGTACGCCTTCTCGTCGAGCAGCAGCGACGCGAGACGCAGCTTCGCGATCTGCTTGTACTCGTCGTCCTTGGCGTGATCGACGGCCCATTGCAGCTGTGCCTTCGCGCCGGCCGCGTCGCCGGCCGCATACAGCGTCTTCGCGGCCGCGAGCGCCGTCATCTGCGCATACGGCGTACTGCCGAACTTGTCTTCCATGTCGGCAGCCGCGCGGGCCATCGTCGCCTTGTCGTTCGCGGCGGCAGCCTTCTGGACCTGCTCGTACAGCCCGGACGCCTCGGCAGCCTGACGGCGCTGCCAGTAGTTCCAGCCGTTGAAACCGGCCGCGACGACGAGCGCCGCGAGCACGATCCACGTGGTGAGGTTGCCCCAGCGGGCCCACCACGCCTTCAGACTTTCAATCGATTCTTGTTCGTCGTGATAACTCATCGGCGAGCGATTCCTTCCTGTTCAGGCTTTTCTTGTCGAGCGGATGCCAGCGCGATCAGTCGTCGCCGTCTTCGGCGGATGCAACCATCGCATTGATTAGGAATTCGGTCAAGCTTTCGACCGGTACGGTCTGCTGAACGTTCTTTTCCCCTTCCGCACCCGCGCCGCGCAACGCTTTCACGCCCACCGTGCCGTTCGCGACCTCTTCTTCGCCGAAGATCACCGCGAACGCGGCGCCGCTTGCGTCGGCCCGCTTCATCTGCGACTTGAAGCTCGCCGGCGCGCCGTCGGCGCTGCAGTGGAAGATCACGTCGAGGCCCGTGTCGCGCAGACGCTCGGCCGCGATGAACGCCTGTTCGCGCGCGGTTTCGCCCTGGTGCACGACGTACACGTCGACGCCTTCCTGCTCGGGCGCGAGATCCTCTTCCTTCAGCAGCTCGAGGATGCGCTCGATGCCCATCGCCCAGCCGCACGCGGCGGTCGGCTTGCCGCCGAGCTGCTCGATCAGCGGATCGTAGCGGCCGCCGGCCGCGACCGTGCCCTGCGCGCCGAGCTTGTCGGTCACCCACTCGAACACGGTCAGGTTGTAGTAATCGAGCCCGCGCACGAGACGCGGGTTGATCTTGAACGGAATGTTGTTCGCGAGCAGCAGGCGCTGCAGCCCTTCGAAGTGCGCGCGCGATTCGTCGCCGAGGAAGTCGATCAGCTTCGGTGCGTTCTGCGCGATGTCCTGCAGTGCCGGATTCTTCGTGTCGAGCACGCGCAGCGGGTTCGTATACAGGCGACGCTTCGCGTCCTCGTCGAGCACGTCGGCGAACTGCTCGAGGTACTTGATCAGTTCGACGCGGTGCGCGGCGCGCTCTTCGGCGAGGCCGAGCGAGTTGATCTCGAGCTTGATGCCGGTCAGGCCGAGGTCGTCCCACAGGCGCTGGCACATCATGATGATCTCGGCATCCGCATCGGGACCCGCGAAGCCGAGCGCCTCGACGCCGACCTGGTGGAACTGCCGATAGCGGCCGCGCTGCGGACGCTCGTGACGGAACATCGGGCCGATGTACCACAGGCGCTTCGGGCCGTCGTACAGCATGTTGTGCTCGATCGACGCACGCACGACGGCCGCGGTGTTTTCCGGGCGCATCGTCAGGTTCTCGCCGTTCAGTGCGTCGGTGAAGCTGTACATCTCCTTCTCGACGATGTCGGTGACTTCGCCGATGCCGCGCGTGAAGAGCTGCGTATGTTCGACGATCGGCGTGCGGATGTTCTGGTAGCCGTACGCGCGCAGCAGCGATTTCACGGTAGCTTCGAAGAATTCCCACAGGCCGGCATCCTGCGGAAGGATGTCGTTCATGCCCTTGACGCCGGTGAGCCTCTCGATCTTGCGTTTCTGTTCAGTCATCGTTCGTGTGTGTGGACGAATTAGTTCAGGGCCTCGGTGCGGCCGTAATTGCGTGCGACGTAGTCGCTGACGATCTGCTGGAATTCCTCGGCGATCCGCTCGCCGCGCAGCGTCTTGACCTTCTCGCCGTCGATGAAGACGGGTGCGGCCGGGTTCTCGCCCGAACCCGGCAGGCTGATGCCGATGTTCGCGTGCTTCGATTCGCCCGGGCCGTTGACGATGCAGCCCATCACCGCGACGTTCATCTTCTCGACGCCCGGATATTCCTTGCGCCAGACCGGCATCTGCTCGCGCAGGTAGGTCTGGATCTGCATCGCGAGTTCCTGGAACAGCGTGCTCGTCGTACGGCCGCAGCCCGGGCACGCGATCACCATCGGCGCGAACGAGCGCAGGCCCATCGTCTGGAGGATTTCCTGGCCGACGATCACTTCGCCCGTGCGCGACGCGCCCGGTTCCGGCGTCAGCGAGATGCGGATCGTGTCGCCGATCCCTTCCTGCAGCAGCACGCCGAGCGCCGCCGTCGACGCGACGATGCCCTTCGAACCCATGCCGGCCTCGGTCAGTCCGAGGTGCAGCGCGAAGCCGCAGCGGCGGCCGAGTTCGCGGTACACGGCGATCAGGTCCTGCACGCCGCTGACCTTGCACGACAGCACGATGCGGTCACGGCCCAGGCCGAGCTCCACCGCGCGTTCGGCCGAGCCGATCGCCGACTGGATCAGCGCCTCGTACATCACGCTCTGCGCGTCCCACGGCTGCGCCCGCGCGCCGTTCTCGTCCATCATGCGCGCGAGCAGGTCCTGGTCGAGACTGCCCCAGTTCACGCCGATCCGCACCGGCTTGTCGTACTTCGCCGCGGCCTCGATCATCTGCGCGAACTGCGTGTCGCGCTTCGCGCCCTGACCGACGTTGCCGGGGTTGATCCGGTACTTCGACAGCGATTCCGCACAGCCCGGGTAGTCGCGCAGCAGCAGGTGGCCGTTGTAGTGGAAATCGCCGACGAGCGGCACGGTCACGCCCATCCGGTCGAGCTGCTCGCGAATCGCCGGCACGGCGGCCGCGGCTTCGGGCGTGTTGACCGTGATGCGCACCAGTTCGGAGCCCGCATTCGCGAGTTCCTTGATCTGGATCGCCGTGCCGATCGCGTCGGCCGTGTCGGTATTCGTCATCGACTGCACGCGCACCGGCGCGTCGCCGCCGATCGTCACGAGTTGCCCGCCCCAGCGGACATCCACCGCATGCGATACACGGCGCGGCTGATGCCCGCCGAACACCGGCTCGGTTGAACAAATCTGACTGCTGCGTGGGGATTGAGCTTCGGATTGCATCGATAGATCCATTTACGCGGAATGCGCCGCGACGCGGCGCATGAATTGAAAAAGCGCCGTGCCCTCACGGCCTGCCGAGATCGACGACAGGCCTTCGCCACGGCGCTTGACGTCAGGGCAACGTGAACCGCGCCACGTTACCCCGCGCTGCCGAATATTTTGCCGGATCGACCGGTTTTCCGTCGAACGCAACCGCGTCGAGGCCGGCCTTGTTGCCGATCGTGACCTTGAACGGCCCGTCACCGGCCACCTGCTTCGTTTCGCCGGCGCGCACCAGCGCCGAGAACAGCTCCTTGCCGTTCTTGTCGCGCACGCTGAACCAGCAATCCTGCTTGACCTTCAGTTCGACCATCGACTGACCGGCCGCCACCACGACGCTGGCCGGCTGGGCCGGCGCGGCCGTGCTTGCCGCCGCCGTGGCCGCCACGGGCTGCGACGCAGCGGCAGTCGCGACCGGCGCCGCGGGCGCCGGAACAGCCGACGCGATCGCCTGCGCCGGGGCAGCCGATGCAGCAGCCGGGGCCGGAACCGCATTCGTCACCGCGCCCGACGCGGCGTTCGTGGCCGCTTCTTCAGCAGCCGACGATGCCGTCGCCGCGCTCGCGGCCGACGCATGCTCGGCGTCGCCGCCCTTGAAGCGTGCGAGCAGGCTCGACGAATCGCCGCCAGTGTGCCACATCAGTACGGCGACCACCGCGACGATGACGATCCCCGTCCCCCACAGCCACGGATGGTGACGCGACGAGCCGCCGAGCGGAATCGACACGCGGCCGCGCGGCAGATCCGTGCCCGACGACGCCGGCATCGACAGGTCGACTTCCGGCACCCCGCGCTCGCGGCGCAGCGCCTGCGCGAACGGTTCCGGATCGACGCCGAGCATCTTCGCATAGCTGCGCACGACCCCGAGCGCGAACGTCACGCCGGGCAAATGGCTGATGTCGCCGGCCTCGAGCGCCCGGAGCTTTTGCGGTGCGACCTTGAGTCGCGCCGACACGTCGTCGACCGACCAGCCCTTCGTCTCCCGAAGCTGCGCCAGCCGGCTGCCGACCGCCGCCAGCGATTCCAGTCCCGCCGGTGCCGGCTTCGCGGCATTCGTCTCTGCGCCGTTAGACGGCTGCGGCTCACTCATCCTTGTCCTCGCGTCGATTCTTCTTCACTGGCGGCCGCCGCCGACTCCCGCCGGCCGGCACCCGCAACTGTTCATACCCTGCGCGGCGCCGAGGCGCCGCGACCGATCGCTATTCGCGTGTTGCACCGCCAAAGGGTTCGGGCACCCCGGCCAGGTGCCCCCGTCAAACTGCCCGAACTTCGATGATTTTTCCTGCTGCGCCCGTTCGTTCCGCGAGGCGCGTGCGATCCTTCACCGCGCCGGCCAGCTGCCCGCACGCGGCGTCGATGTCGTCGCCGCGCGTCTTGCGCACGGTCGTGACGACACCCGCGTCGATGAGAACCTGCGCGAAGCGCTTGATCTGCTCCGGCTTCGAGCGGATGAGGCCCGATTCCGGAAACGGATTGAACGGGATCAGGTTGAACTTGCACGGCACGTCGCGCGTGACGGCCAGCAGTTCGCGCGCATGCGCTTCGGTGTCGTTGACGCCGTCGAGCATGCAGTATTCGAAAGTGATGAAGTCGCGCGGCGCGACCTTGAGATAACGCTGGCACGCGGCCATCAGCTCGCGAAGCGGGTACTTCTTGTTGAGCGGCACCAGCTCGTCGCGCAGCGCATCGTTCGGCGCATGCAGCGAAACGGCGAGCGCGACCGGCAACTCGGCGCCGAGGCGGTCCATCATCGGCACCACGCCGGACGTCGACAGCGTGACGCGGCGGCGCGACAGGCCGTACGCGTTGTCGTCGAGCATCAGTCGCATCGCGGGGACGACCGCGCTGTAATTCAGGAGCGGCTCGCCCATGCCCATCATCACCACGTTGGTGACGACCCGTTCGGCCTTGCCGTTCGGGCCGGGCGCGCGGCCCAGCGACGCGCGCAATGCAAATTCGGCCATCCGGAGCTGGCCGATGATTTCAGCTGTCGACAGGTTGCGGGAGAAACCCTGCTTGCCCGTCGAACAGAAGCGGCAGTTCACCGCGCACCCGGCCTGCGACGACACGCACAGCGTGCCGCGCGTCTCTTCCGGGATGAACACGGTTTCGACCGCATTGCCGTTTCCGACGTCGATCAGCCACTTGCGCGTGCCGTCGGTGGAAACGTGATCGCTGGCGATCTCCGGCATCACGATCGACGCGCGGCCCTTGAGTTTTTCCCTCAGGGACTTCGCGAGATCGGTCATGCCGTCGAAATCGCCGGCGTTGTACTGGTGGATCCAGCGCTGCAATTGCTTGGCGCGGAACGGCTTCTCGCCCAGGCTGCCGCAGTACGCGACAAGACCCTCGGCATCGAAGTCGAGAAGATTGACGGAAGTTTCGCTCGTCATGATGTGCTGCCTTGCCGCGTGCGCTGAATCCTGCCTACTTGCTGTCAGCCAGGGCTTAACGCGAGTAAACGTTCATTTCCGGGAAGAAGAACGCGATTTCGACCGCTGCCGTTTCCGCAGCGTCCGAGCCGTGGACGGCGTTCGCGTCGATGCTGTCGGCGAAGTCGGCGCGGATCGTGCCCTTTTCCGCCTTCTTCGGATCCGTTGCGCCCATCAGGTCGCGGTTCTTCAGGATCGCGCCTTCACCTTCCAGAACCTGGATCATCACCGGGCCCGAGATCATGAAGTCGACGAGGTCCTTGAAGAACGGACGCGCTGCGTGAACTGCATAGAACTTCTCTGCGTCAGCACGCGACAGGTGTGCCATGCGCGATGCGACGATCTTCAGGCCGGCGCCTTCGAAACGGCTGTAGATCTGGCCGATCACGTTCTTTGCCACCGCATCCGGCTTGATGATCGACAGGGTGCGCTCGATTGCCATAAAAACTCCAAAAAATTAAGAAGTTACAGGTTCAAATGAATCCGCTATTGTAGCACGATCCCGTGTATCATTGCGATTGAACCCTTACACGAATGAAAGGTTCAGAATCCATATGTTTTGTGCCGCCGGGCCATTGAAACCTCCCGGCACGGAACGTATCTTAGCCATAGCTGTCCCGGTTTGCTGCGCCGCACATCGCGCGCGCCGAACCGGCCCCGGACGCCCACGCGTTCAATGTTAGGAGAAACCATGAACGACTATCCGTACAATTTCGGCCGCGGCGGTTCCGTCAGCACCGCCGAGGTTCGCAACCGCGTGCTGCGGAACACGTACTGGCTGCTCGCGCTGTCGATGGTGCCGACCGTGCTGGGCGCCTGGGTCGGCGTCGCGACGGGCTTCTCGCTGTTCGCGGCCACGAGCCCGATGATGAGCCTGCTCGCGTTCTTCGCGATCGCGTTCGGCTTCATGTTCGCGATCGAGCGGACGAAAAACAGCGCAGCCGGCGTGTTCGTGCTGCTGGGCTTCACGTTCTTCATGGGCCTGATGCTGTCGCGGCTGCTGAGCTTCATCCTCGGCTTCTCGAACGGCCCGTCGCTGATCATGCTCGCGTTCGGCGGCACCGGCATCATCTTCGCCGCGATGGCGACGATCGCCACCGTCAGCAAGCGCGACTTCTCCGGGCTCGGCAAGTGGCTGTTCATGGGCGTGATCGTGATCCTGCTCGCGTCGGTCGCGAACATCTTCCTGCAACTGCCGGCGCTGATGCTCACCGTATCGGTGCTCGCGATCGCGATTTTCTCGGCGTACATGCTGTTCGACGTCCAGCGCGTCGTGAACGGCGGCGAGACGAACTACATCTCGGCCACGCTCGCGATCTACCTCGACCTGTACAACGTGTTCACGAACCTGCTCGCGCTGCTCGGCATCTTCGGCGGCAACCGCAACTGACGTTCGCTGCGCACCACGAAAAAACCGGCCCGCGGGCCGGTTTTTTTACGTCCGCCGCCCGGCTCAATCGCGCTCGAACAGCGCGATCGATTCGACGTGCGAC
Source organism: Burkholderia sp. 9779_493 (assembly GCF_015712215.1). Classification (NCBI taxonomy): domain Bacteria; kingdom Pseudomonadati; phylum Pseudomonadota; class Betaproteobacteria; order Burkholderiales; family Burkholderiaceae; genus Burkholderia; species Burkholderia sp. 9779_493. The sequence goes on along the minus strand of NZ_JACCQA010000002.1, from coordinate 299,820 downwards.
GTATTCGGGAACATGTTCACGACACCGGCGCCCTTCAGCCGGTAGCCGGCCTCGTGCACGAGCAGGCCTGCATCGCGCGCGAGCGTCGACGGGTTGCACGACACGTACACGATGCGCTTCGGCAGCGGACCTTCGCCGCTCTGCGCGATCTCGGCCAGCGCCTTCGACACCGCGAGCGCGCCTTCGCGCGGCGGGTCGATCAGGAACTTGTCGAATGCGCCGAGCGCGCGGAGGTCGTCGCCGGTCACTTCGAACAGGTTCCGGCACGCGAACGTCGTATGGCCGTCGACCCCGTTCTCGCGTGCGTTCGCCAGCGCGCGCGTGGTCAGCGTGTCGCTGCCCTCGATGCCCATCACTTCGCGCGACAGCCGCGCGAGCGGCAGCGTGAAGTTGCCGATCCCGCAGAACAGGTCGAGCACGCGATCGTCGCGCGACGGCGCGAGCAGGCGCAGCGCGCGACCCACCAGCACGCGGTTGATCTGGTGATTGACCTGCGTGAAGTCGGTCGGCTTGAACGGCATGCGGATGCCGAATTCCGGCAGCGTGTAGTCGAGCGACACGTCGAGCGGATAGAACGGCGTCACCGTGTCCGGCCCCTTCGGCTGCAACCAGAACTGCACGTTGTGCTCGTCCGCGAACGCGCGCAGCAGCGCTTCGTCGTCCGCATTGATCGGCTCCAGCACGCGCAGCACGAGCGCGGTGACGGTCGAGCCGACCGCGAGTTCGATCTGCGGCATCCGGTCACGAATCGACAGTCCCTCGACGAGCCGGCGCAGCGGCACGAGCATCGCCGACACGTGCGGCGGCAGCACTTCGCAGCTCGTCATGTCGGCGACGTAGCTGCTCTTCTTCTCGTGGAACCCGACCAGCACGCCGCCCTTCTTCGCGACGTTGCGCACGGTCAGGCGCGCCCGGTAGCGGTAGCCCCACGACGGGCCGTGGATCGGCGCAAACATCGTTTCCGCGCGCAGCTTCGCCAGATGCCACAGGTTGTCTTCGAGCACGCGTTGCTTGACCGCCACCTGCGCGCGCATGTCGAGATGCTGCATCGAGCAGCCGCCGCAGGTGCCGAAGAATTTGCACTTCGGCTGCGTGCGCAATACGCTCGGGCGCAGAATGTCGACGACCGTCGCCTGCTCGTAGCTCGGCTTGCGGCGGTAGCTCGAATAAGTCACGCGCTCGCCCGGCAGCGCGCCTTCGACGAAGATCACCTTGCCCGGCCCGCCGTCCTCGGTCACCGTGCGGCCGACACCGCGCGCTTCCATGTCGAGCGATTCGATCTCGAGAACCGGGGCGGGCCCGGGCGCGACGGGCGCATTTTTGGATTTGCGCGCAGAAGTGGGGACGGCTTCGGACACCAGCTTTTCCTGACAAACGTTGAAGAAGGCGAGATTGTAGACGACGAAAGCCTCCGTCGCGCGCTTTGGATGAGGCAGGCGTCGAACTTGCGCACGGACAGCCCGTAGCGCGCCCGGGCGGCCACGCAATGCGGCTGCGGGATGCGCCTGCGGCAATGCCCGGCCGCAAATCAGCCGGGGCAACGCCCGAGGCCCAAGGCCCGACATTTCGCCCGACGGGAGATTCGACCATGCGATTGATCGACTGGAACATCCAATGGGGTCGGGACGCGGACGGCGTCGTCGATCTTCCCCGCACCGTCGCAGCCATTCGCGAGCTCGGCGATTTCGACGTGCTGTGCCTGCAGGAAGTCACGCGCGGCTTCGACGCACTGCCCGGCCGGCCGGGCCCCGACCAGTTCGCCGAACTCGCCGCGCTGCTGCCCGGCTATGCGGTCGTCGACGCGATCGGCGCCGACCTGCCGGCCATCCGGCCGGGCGCACCGCGCCGCCAGTTCGGCAACGCCATCGCGACAAGGCTGCCGGTCGGGCGCGTGCTGCGCCAGTCGCTGCCGTGGCCGGCCGACGCCGGCGCGCCGTCGATGCCGCGCGTCGCGCTCGACATCGAGTTGCAGGCGCCGTTCGGGCCGTTGCGCGTGGTCACCACGCATCTGGAGTATTACTCGGCGCGCCAGCGGCTCGCGCAGGTCGACGCGCTGCGCGACCGGCATCGCGAGGCCTGTGCGCACGCGACCCACCCGGCCCGCGCCGAAACCGCCGAGGGGCCGTTCAGCGCGACCGGACAGCCACGCGATGCGATCGTCTGCGGCGATTTCAACAGTGCATTCGGCAGCGACGCATACCGGCGCTTCCTGGCGCCGCTTGCCGACGCGCCGGATTTCATCGACGCGTGGGTTGCGCGGCACCCCGGCCGCACGCCGCCGCCGACGGCCGGCGTCTACGATACGGTGCAATGGTCGGACGGGCCGCTCGCGTGCGATTTCGTGTTCGTGACCGACACGCTGTTGCCGCGCGTCACCCGCTGCGAGATCGACGATTACGTGCGCGCGTCCGATCACCAGCCGGTGCTGCTCGACCTCGGCTGATCGGGCCGGCCGCGGCGCGGCCTGTCCGCGCTACGCGTCGAAGCCGGCCAGGTATTCGACCCAGTGTGGCGCCGGTTCCAGCGCAAGCGCGTTCTTCACGAGCAGGATCTCGTCCGCGTACTCGCTCGGCGTCAGGCCGCCGCGCATCAACTGGAACCGGCAATACAGCAGGTAGGTATTGACGACGTCGGTTTCGCAGTAGTTGCGGATTTCCTCGATTCGCCCGTCCTGGAACGCCGGCCATACCTGGCTGCCGTCCATCCCGAGCTTGCCCGGAAAGCCGCACAGCTTCGCAAGCGCGTCGAGCGGCGCATTGGCGCGCGCCTGATACATCGCGAGCACGTCCATCAGGTCGGTATGCCGCGAGTGATAGCGCGAGATGTAGTTGTTCCACTTGAACTCGCGGTCGTCCTCGCCGAGATCCCAGTAGCGGGTGGCGGGAATGCCGTGCACGAGCGCGCGGTAATGGAGCACCGGCAGATCGAAGCCACCGCCGTTCCACGACACGAGCTGCGGCGTGTATTTCTCGATTACGCGGTAGAACGACTGGATCAGCGTGGCTTCGTTGTCCTGCGGCGTGCCGAGCGAGCGCACGCGAAAACCGTTGTTGTCGCGGAACACGCACGAAATCGCCGCGATCCGCTGCAGGTGATGCGGCAGGAAATCACTGCCGGTCTTCTCGCGGCGTGCGGCGAATGCATGCTCGGCCACCGCGGCATCGTCGAGCGTCGCGGGCAGGTCTTCCAGACGGCGAATGCCGTCGACATCGGGAATCGTCTCGATGTCAAAAACGAGAATCGGAGTCATCAGTTACAGAACGGCGTCCTTGCGCACGCCGTTGGAGGCAAAGAACCGCTTGAGGCGCACCAGCGCTTCCTGCTGGATCTGCCGCACGCGCTCGCGCGTGAGCCCCATCTCGTCGGCGAGCTCCTCGAGCGTCGCCGGTTCGATGTGGTTCAGGCCGAAGCGGCGCTCGATCACGTGCCGGTGCTTGTCGGACAGCCGCGACAGCCACGCGCGCGTCAGCGTTTCGAGCTCGCGGTGCTGCACCTCGGCGTCGGGCGACTGGCTCTGGTCGTCGGGCAGCAGGTCGAGCAGGCTGCTCGCGGGATCGAGGTCGAGCGGCGCGTCGAGCGACGCCGTGTGTTCGTTGAGCGCGAGGATATCGGTGACTTCCTCGGCGGTCTTGCCGGTGAGATAGGCGATGTCGTCGATGCTGGCTTCACGGCGTTCGGCCGCCTCGCCCGTCGACATCGAATTCTTTTCGAGGTGGCGCTTCGCGCGCAGCACCTGGTTCAGTTCGCGGATCACGTGCACGGGCAGGCGCACCGTGCGGGCCTGGTTCATGATCGCCCGCTCGATGCTCTGCCGGATCCACCACGTCGCGTAGGTCGAGAAGCGAAAACCGCGCGTCGGGTCGAATTTCTCGATCGCGTGCATCAGGCCGAGGTTGCCTTCCTCGATCAGGTCGAGCAGCGGCACGCCGCGGTTCAGGTACCCCTTCGCGATACTGACGACGAGACGCAGGTTGCGCTCGATCATCACCTGCCGCGCCTCGAATTCGCCGGCCTTCGCAAGACGCGAATAGCGCTGCTCTTCCTCGACGGTCAGCAGCGGCTTCACGCTGATGCGGTTCAGGTAATGCTGGATCGTGTCGGCCGTGAGTTCGGCCTGCAGCAGCGTGCGGAAATCGTCGACGTCGGGCGCGGCTTCCTGACGGCCTTCGCGCTCGTCGTCGCCACCTTCGGCCTCGGCGTCGCGTGCCTCGAGATCACGTTCGTTTTCCGCGACGTCGTCTTCGTCGTCCGTCGAAGCACCCACTCGCCCCACCGATGCTTGCGTGGCACGACTGATCTTCTCAGACTCGGCTTGCGGCTCGTGGCGCTTCGATTTCGGCATGGTCGTCTCGGTTATTGAGGCGGCAAATACTTCAGCGGATCGACAGGCTTACCCTGCCGGCGAACCTCGAAATGCAGCATCACGCGGTCGGCATCGCTGTTACCCATCTCGGCGATCTTCTGCCCCTTCGTTACCGCGTCCCCCTCTTTTACCATCAAAGCGCGATTGTGTGCATACGCCGTGAGGTAAGTTGCATCGTGCTTGATGATAATGAGGTTGCCGTAACCACGCAGACCGTTGCCGGAGTAAACGACGCGGCCGTCCGCCGCCGCCTTCACGGCCTCGCCGGCCGTCCCGCCGATATTGACACCCTTGTTCTTCGCGTCGTCGAACCCGTTCAGCACGGGGCCGCGCGCGGGCCACGCGAACGTCACGGGGCCGCTCGGCGCCGCGGCCGTATCGCTCGATCCGGTTGCCGCCGCCGGCGGCGTGGCGGCCAGCGCCGACGACGTGCCGGCAGCCGGCGCGGCCGGGCCGCTGCTCAGCGGTGCCGTCGCGACCGCACCACCGACGATCGGCGCGGCGGCCGGCGCACCCGCGACCGCGGCGCCGCCCGGCGGCGCCACGCGCAGCAGCTGGTCGACTTCGATCTGGTTCGGGTTCGCCAGGTTGTTCCACGACGCGATGTCGCGATAGTTCTGCCCGTTCTCGAGCGCAATCCGGTACAGCGTGTCGCCCGGCTTCACACGATAGAAGCCAGGCGGCGGCGGGCCGAGCGGCACCGCGGGCTGCGCGGTGGCGGTCGTGCCGAGCGACCCGGAGCGGTCGACGACGGGCGCGTTGTCGAGCCGCGTCGCACAGGCGGCCAGTAGCGTGGAGAACGCAGCCACACAGATCGCGCGCTGGGCGAGCGTGAGCGGTTCCCGGGATCGGTTGTTTTGCATCGCGCGCAACATACTCATCGGTTTCAAATCACTCCGGATTTTAAAGGGACAAAGAAAACGCGATCAAGCCGGGACTCTCGCCATTGCGCGTGCGCGACGCGCTCGACGAGCGTGAGCACCTGGTGCTGCCCGCTCTGCGCGCCGACCGGCGCGACGAGCCGCCCGCCGATCGCGAGCTGCTCGAGCAGCGCCTGCGGCACGTCGAGCCCCGCCGCCGCGATCACGATCGCGTCGAACGGGGCCGCGGACGGCAGGCCGACACGCCCGTCGCCATAGTGCAGACGGATGTTCGGCACGCGCAGCGGCCGCAGGTTCAGCTTCGCGCGCTCATACAGCGGCTTGATGCGTTCAATCGAATACACGTCGCGTGCCACGTGGCTCAGCACGGCGGCCTGATAGCCGCAGCCCGTGCCGATCTCGAGCACGCGCTCGAGTGTGCGGCCGGCCATCGCGAGCTCGATCATGCGCGCGACGACCGACGGCTTTGAAATGGTTTGCTGATGGCCGATCGGCAGCGCCGAATCCTCGTAGGCCTGCGTCGCGAGCCCCGGATCCACGAACATGTGGCGCGGCACCGCGGCCATCGCGTCCAGCACGCGCGTATCGGTCACGCCGTTCGCGCGCAGGCGTTCGACCATCCGCTCGCGCACACGTTCCGACGTGAGGGCGAACGCGCCGGCCGGCGCGATCGTGGGCGCAGCCGGCTTCGGCAGCGCTGGCTTGAGCACGGTCGGCTTCGGTGCGGTCGCCGGTTTCGCGGCGCCGATACCCGGCAGCGGCGCCCGCACGGCGGCCGGCTTCACCGCAACCGGTTTCAGCACGGCTGCGGGTTTGTCGGCGGCCTTCGGCACCGCGCCCGCCGCCTGGCGTTCACCGGCCCGACCGTCCGACTTGCGTGGCGCTCGCTTGAGATCTTCGAGCGCGAGCGGGAACCGCTTCGCGCGCTCGCCGCTCATGAAGCCCGCCCTCCGGCGCGCACCCATTCGCGCGTCGCGGGCAGCATCTGCGTATGCGTGAGATCGAGCTGCAGCGGCGTGATCGACACGAAACCGTTTGCGACGGCGTGAAAATCGGTGCCCTCGCTGGCGTCCAGCGCGTCGCCCGCGGCACCGATCCAGTAGATCGGCTCGCCGCGCGGGTCGGTCTGGCGGATCACCGGCTGCGACGGATGACGCTTGCCGAGGCGCGTAACCTTCCAGCCCTTCAGCTCGTCGTACGGCAGGTTCGGAATATTGACGTTCAGCAGCGGGTTGCCCGGCAGCGGGTGCGCGAGGTAATGCGCGACGATTTCCGCGGCGACGCGCGCGGCGTCCGGCAGCTGGGCCCAGCCCTTGTCGACCAGCGAGAACGCAATCGCCGGCACACCGAACATGATGCCCTCGGTGGCGGCTGCAACTGTCCCCGAATAGAGCGTGTCTTCGCCCATGTTCTGGCCGTTGTTGATGCCGGATACGACGATGTCGGGCCTCTCATCGGCCATCCCCGTCAGCGCGACGTGCACCGAATCGGTCGGCGTGCCGTTCACGTAGAAGAAACCCGTACCCGCTGCGCGCTGCACCGACAGCGGCCGCGACAACGTGAGGGAGTTCGACGCGCCGCTGCAGTTCTGCTCGGGCGCGATCACCGTGAGCTCGGCCAGCGGCTGCAGCGCTTCGCTGAGCGCGGCGAGACCGGGGGCGAGATAGCCGTCGTCGTTGCTGAGTAGGATTCGCATCCGGCGATTGTAACCGAGGAAAGATGGCGCGAGAGCGACAGTCCGGCGGCCGCGGACGGGTGGGTATACGCATGGGCGCACGATGCGCCGCCGCATCGTGCGGCGGCATTCCATGCGCCGGGGAAAACACCGGGTCGCCGGGGTTTTTCGCCCCGACGAACGACTCGTCGGAAAAGGCGTCCGTCGGGCGGCCCGGCGCAAGGCGCCAGGCCGCGGGGCACTCAGATCGCGCCCGCCTCGCGCAGCGCGGCAATCGCCTGCGCGTCGTAGCCGAGGCCGCGCAGCACCTCGTCGGTGTGCTCGCCGAGCTCGGGCCCGAGCCAGCGCGTTTCGCCCGGCGTGTCCGACAGCTTCGGCGTGATGTTCGGCAGCGGAATGTCGGTGCCGTCGGCCAGCTTGAAACGCTGGATCATCTGGCGCGCGACGAACTGCGGATCGGTGAACATGTCGGCGGCGCTGTAGATGCGCCCGGCCGGCACGTCGGCCGCATTCAGCACGGCGAGCGCCTCTTCGATCGTGCGCGGCGCGAGCCACGCGGCGATCGCGTCGTCGATTTCCTGCGTGCGCGGCACGCGCCCGTCGTTTTGCGCGAGCGCGGGATCGTCGGCGAGGTCGTCGCGCTCGATCGCCTTCATCAGCCGCTTGAAGATCGGATCGCTGTTGCCGCCGATCACGATGCTGCCGTCGCGGCATGCATACGTATTCGACGGCACGATACCCGGCAGCGACGCGCCGGTGCGCTCGCGCACCATCCCGTACACGCCGTACTCGGGCACCACGCTTTCCATCATGTTGAAGACGGCTTCATACAGTGCAACGTCGACCACCTGCCCCGCGCCGCCGTTGACCTTGCGGTGATGGAGCGCCATCAGCGCGCCGATCACGCCGTGCAGCGCGGCGATCGAGTCGCCGATCGAGATGCCGATGCGCGGCGGCGGCAGATCCGGATAGCCGGTGATGTGGCGCAGCCCGCCCATCGATTCGGCGATCGCGCCGAAGCCGGGCCGGTCGCGGTACGGGCCCGTCTGCCCGTAGCCGGACAGGCGCACCATCACGAGGCCCGGATTGTCGGCCGACAGCACGTCGTAGCCGAGCCCGAGCTTTTCGAGCAGGCCCGGGCGGAAGTTCTCGATCACGATGTCGGCCTCGCTTGCGAGCTGCCGCGCGATCGCCTTGCCGGCGTCGGCCTTCAGGTTCAGCGTGACCGATTTCTTGTTGCGCGCCTGCACGGACCACCACAGCGACGTGCCGCCCTGCTCCGGATGGAGCTTGCGCCACTTGCGCAGCGGGTCGCCGCCGTTCGGATCCTCGATCTTGATCACTTCCGCGCCGAATTCGGCGAACAGCCGCGACGCGAACGGCCCCGCGATCAGCGTTCCGAATTCGAGCACTTTGACGCCCGCGAGCGGGCCCTGGCTGGTGCTCATGTGTCTCCCTGGCATGAGGAACGGCGCCGCCCGCAGGCGGCGCCCGGCTTACATCGTGCGGCGGTCGAGCATCGCGCGGGCGATGGTGCCCGCGTCGACGTACTCGAGCTCGCCGCCCACCGGCACGCCGCGCGCGAGGCGCGTGACCGCCAGCCCGCGCGCCTTGAGCGTCTGGCCGAGGTAGTGGGCGGTGGCTTCGCCTTCGTTCGTGAAGTTGGTCGCGAGCACGACTTCCTTGACGACGCCGTCGGACGCGCGCCGCACGAGGCGGTCGAAATGGATTTCCTTCGGGCCGATCCCGTCGAGCGGGCTCAGTCGCCCCATCAGCACGAAATACAACCCGCGGTAGGTCATCGTCTGCTCGAGCATGATCTGGTCGGCAGGCGTCTCGACGACGCACAGCAGCGTCGGATCACGCTCCTCGTCGCTGCAGACCTCGCAGATCTGCGCTTCGGTGAACGTGTTGCACTTCTCGCAGTGCTGCAGGTGCTCGGTCGCGAACAGCAGCGACCGGCCGAGCCGCTCCGCGCCCTCACGGTCGTGCTGCATCAGGTGAACCGCCATGCGCTGCGCGGATTTCGGCCCGACGCCGGGCAGCACGCGCAACGCTTCGACGAGGGCGGACAGGGCGGACGGCTGTTTCATACGGCGGCAAACAGTGGCAAGGACGCCGCGCTCAGAACGGCAGCTTGAAGCCCGGGGGCAGCGGCAGGCCCGAGGTCATGCCGCTCATCTTTTCCTGCGACGTGGCTTCGGCCTTGCGCACCGCGTCGTTGAACGCAGCGGCGACGAGATCCTCGAGCATGTCCTTGTCGTCCGCGAGCAGGCTCGGGTCGATCGACACGCGGCGCACTTCGTTGCGGCACGTCATCGTCACCTTGACGAGGCCGGCGCCCGACTGCCCTTCGACTTCGATGAGCGCAAGCTGCTCCTGCATCTTCTTCATGTTTTCCTGCATTTGCTGCGCTTGCTTCATCAGTCCGGCGAGGTTGCCTTTCAACATGGGAATACTCCTTCTTGATCGTGTGAAAACCGGCACGCGGCGCGTGCCGGCCAATGTGTGCGGGGCGTGATTGTGCCTGTCGCGGGGCGCTCAGTTCAATGCAGCGTCGGCGGCGCGCCGTCCGGCGCCGAATCGGCGAGCGGGCGCACCGACCCTTCGACGATGCGTGCACCGAACTCGCGCACGAGCTGCTGGACGAACGGATCGCCGTGAATCTCCTGTTCGGCTTCGCGCTGGCGCGCCGCGCGCGCGGCCGCATCGAGCGCCGCCGCGGTGCGCCGCGCGGGCCCGACCTCGACGGTCACCTCGACCGGCTTGCCGAGCGCATCGGCCAGTGCGGCCTTCAGCTTCGCCACCTGTGCGGCGTCCGCATACTGCGGCACCGGCACGGACAATTTCAATGCGGTTGCGTCGACGGCCGTCAGCTCGCTGTTGAACGCGAGCTGGTACGCGACACCCTTCAGCGGCAACCGCGCGGCCAGCGCCGGCCATTCGCCGTCGAAACCGATCGGATCGAGCGCGATCGCGGGCGGCAGCGGACGCGTGTCGATCGGCGCGGCCGGACGCGCGTCCGCCGGCTTCGGCGTCACGCGCACGTCGTCGGGACCGCTGTCGAACACCGGCACGAAGCCGTCGTCGGACCCGCCGAACATTTCGTCGGCGCTGAGCGGCACGTAGTCGTCGGGCGGGATGTCTTCCCACGGCGGCGACGGCTGGCGCGAATCGGCTGCTTGCGGCGCACGGGCGGCAGCACGCGGCGTCGGCACCTGGACGGCCGGACGCGGCGCGACCGGCTTTTCAGCAGCCGGCTGGGCCGCAGCCGGCTTGGCGGCAGCGCCTGCGCGCCCGCGGTCCGACGACACGCGCATCCCCGCATTGCGCAGCACGTCGAGTGCGGCGGCGGCACCGCCCGCGCGCGCCGCCGGCCGTGCGGCGGCCGGCTCGGGCGATGCGACGCGCTGCGCCGGTTCCGCCTGCGGAGCCGGTTCGTCGTTTCGCTGCACGACGGCAACGGCGGGCGGCTCAGGTTCCTTGCGCGCGGGAGGCGGCGTGTCGCCGGCGGGCGCTGCCTTCGTTTCCGGCTGAGGAGGCTCGACAGCTTGCACGTCAGCCGCGACCGGTTCCGGCGCTGCTTCTGCCGGTGACTGAACGGCAGCCGGCTTGGCGGCCGGCCGTTCGGCTTCATCGCTCGATTGCACCGGCGCCGAACGGGCGACCGGCGGGCGCGCTGCGCTTGCCGGCGCGGCCGATACCGGCTTCGCCGCGGCGGCGGCCGGTGCCGCCGTAGCACGCGGAGCCGGCACCGCACGCGGCGGCACGGACGGCTGACCGCCCGGTGCGCTGCCGGCGCCGACGGCCGGCTCGAACGCGAGCATCCGCAGCAGCGTCATCGTGAAACCGGCGTATTCGTCCGGCGCCAGGCCGAGTTCGGCGCGCCCGACCGTCGCGATCTGATAGAACAACTGCACCTGCTCAGGGCTCAGCGTCTCAGCAAACCGGCGCAGGTCGGCCGCTTCCGGCCATTCGTCGAGCACCGAGCCCGGCGCGAACTGCGCCCACGCGATCCGGTGCAGCAGGCTCGCGAGATCCTGCAGCGCGGTCGAGAACGACAGGCTGCGCAGCGACATCTCGTCGGCAATCGCGAGGATTTCCGGGCCGTTGCCGGCCGCGAGCGCGTCGAGCAGGCGCACCATGTAGGTCTGGTCGAGCGCGCCGAGCATGCCCGACACCGCCGACTCGGTCACCTCGTTCGCCGAATAGGCGATCGCCTGGTCGGTCAGCGACAGCGCGTCGCGCATGCTGCCCTGCGCGGCCCGCGCGAGCAGGCGCAGCGCCTGCGGCTCGAACGTGATCCGTTCTTCGCCGAGGATCCGCTCGAGATGCGACACGATGTGCCCGGCCGGCATCTGCTTCAGGTTGAACTGCAGACAGCGCGACAGCACGGTGACGGGGATTTTCTGCGGATCGGTCGTCGCGAGGATGAACTTGACGTGCGGCGGCGGCTCTTCCAGCGTCTTCAGCATCGCGTTGAACGCGTGATTCGTCAGCATGTGCACTTCGTCGATCATGTAGACCTTGAAGCGCGCATCGACGGGCGCGTACACCGCGCGCTCGAGCAGCGCGGCCATTTCGTCGACGCCGCGGTTGCTCGCCGCGTCCATCTCGACGTAATCGACGAAACGACCCTCGTCGATCTCGCGACACGCGCGACACACGCCGCACGGCTGCGACGTGACGCCGGTTTCACAGTTGAGCGCCTTCGCGAAGATCCGCGACAGCGTCGTCTTGCCGACACCGCGGGTTCCGGTAAACAGATAGGCGTGATGGAGACGCCCGCCGTCGAGCGCGTGCGTGAGCGCCCTGACGACGTGCTCCTGGCCGACGAGCGAAGCGAAATCCTTCGGACGCCACTTGCGTGCGAGAACTTGATAGGTCATCGGGAAATTGTATCAGTAACGCTGCGTCGCGCCGACACGCGAAACGGTGCGGAACACGGGCAAGGTGGAGGTCGAACGGAGTGTGACGCAGAAATAAAAAACGCCCTGCGAACGGGGCGAGAAGGAAGGTGACGAGCCCAACCCTCGGCACTGGCGGAAAACGATTGTGGCTGCTTCGTTCCCGACCTGACCAGGTTCACCGCCCCACCATGCGAGGAGGCCCGTCACGGCATATTCTATCACCGCTTCCGGACGAATGCGACCGTTTGTTCGCATCAAAGCGAATATCGCCGGGCAAACCCGCGCATCGCCCGTTCGCGCGCACCGCATGCGGCCCACCCCCTTGTAATTTGCGGACCGGCCTCCACCTGCGTGGCACGACGGTCGAACGTCGCGTCGTACCCCTACTCGCGTAGCGGCTACTATCGCCGCCCGCAGCAGATAGCAATTTAGGCTAATATGACGCCCGAACGACCCGCGAGCCGCGGCATGCAGCGCTTACGCCCCCTCCCTTCCGGAAGGCGGAGTGACCTGCCGCAGCGGCCGGCAGCCTACGGCGGCCGGTACGCCGCAACGCGCAAGCAGGCAGTCCCCGAACCGTAAGAGGTATTGACCCAATGAGCGAACAGATCAAACACATCAGCGACGCATCGTTCGAACAGGACGTCGTCAAGTCCGACAAGCCCGTACTCGTCGATTTCTGGGCCGAATGGTGCGGCCCGTGCAAGATGATCGCCCCGATCCTCGACGAAGTCGCGAAGGACTACGGCGACAAGCTGCAGATCGCGAAGATCAACGTCGACGACAACCAGGCCACGCCCGCGAAGTTCGGCGTGCGCGGCATCCCGACGCTGATTCTGTTCAAGAACGGCGCGGCCGCCGCGCAGAAGGTCGGCGCGCTGTCGAAGTCGCAGCTCACCGCCTTCCTGGACAGCCACCTGTAATACCGGCAGTTCCACGGACGTGTTGTCAGTCGGCAACACGTCCGTCGTCAAGCCGCCGATCGCTCGCTCAAGCGCGAATCGGCCTATGCTAGAATTAAAAAACGTCGACAAGACGCATTTAAGTCTCTGAGCGCCTCCGCTCGCCCTCCTCCCTTATTTTCTTTCGTCGCTTCTCCTCCCTGGCGGGTTCTCCGTATGCATTTATCCGAGCTCAAGTCTCTGCACGTGTCCGAACTGATCGAAATGGCCAACGGCCTGGAGATCGAAAACGCGAACCGCCTGCGCAAGCAGGAGTTGATGTTTGCCATTCTCAAAAAGCGCGCCAAGACGGGAGAGACGATCTTCGGCGACGGTACGCTCGAAGTGCTGCCGGACGGCTTCGGCTTCCTGCGCTCGCCGGAAATGTCGTACCTCGCGAGCACCGACGACATCTACATCAGCCCGTCGCAGATCCGCCGCTTCAACCTGCACACCGGCGACACCATCGAAGGTGAAGTCCGCACGCCGAAGGACGGCGAGCGCTACTTCGCGCTGGTGAAGGTCGACAAAGTCAACGGGCAGCCGCCCGAGGCCTCGAAACACAAGATCATGTTCGAGAACCTCACGCCGCTGCACCCGAACAAGCCGCTGTCGCTCGAACGCGAAATGCGCGGCGAGGAAAACGTCACGGGCCGCATCATCGACATGATCGCGCCGATCGGCAAGGGCCAGCGCGGCCTGCTCGTCGCGTCGCCGAAGTCCGGCAAGACCGTGATGCTCCAGCACATCGCGCATGCGATCAAGCAGAACCACCCGGACGTGATCCTGTTCGTGCTGCTGATCGACGAGCGCCCGGAAGAAGTGACCGAAATGCAGCGCTCGGTCGCCGGCGAAGTGATCGCGTCGACGTTCGACGAACCGGCCACGCGCCACGTGCAGGTCGCCGAAATGGTGATCGAGAAGGCCAAGCGCCTCGTCGAAATGAAGCACGACGTCGTGATTCTGCTCGACTCGATCACGCGTCTCGCGCGTGCGTACAACACCGTGATCCCGGCATCGGGCAAGGTGCTGACGGGCGGTGTCGACGCGAACGCGCTGCAGCGTCCGAAGCGCTTCTTCGGCGCGGCGCGCAACATCGAGGAAGGCGGTTCGCTGACGATCATCGGCACCGCGCTGATCGAAACCGGCAGCCGCATGGACGACGTGATCTACGAAGAGTTCAAGGGCACCGGCAACATGGAAGTGCACCTCGAGCGCCGTCTCGCGGAAAAGCGCGTGTATCCGTCGATCAACCTGAACAAGTCGGGCACGCGTCGCGAGGAAATGCTGATCAAGCCCGAGATCCTTCAGAAGATCTGGGTGCTGCGCAAGTTCATCCACGACATGGACGAAGTCGAGGCAATGGAATTCCTGCTCGACAAGATCCGCCAGACGAAGAGCAACTCCGAGTTCTTCGACCTGATGCGCCGCGGCGGCTGATCGCCCCCGCCCCGCGACACGGCCGCCCGCGCATCCTGCCCGGCGGCCGTTTTTTCGGCCCCAACCTGAACGTGAACGTACAGGTTGATCTATAATCGCGCCATTGTCCCGCCGAATCCCCGATACCCGATGCCGACCGACGCCTCCACCCCGCTATTGACCGTCAGCGACGCCGCGTCGCGGCTCGGCGTCACGCCGCGCACGCTCAAATATTACGAAGAGCGCGGCCTCGTCACGCCGTCGCGCAGCGAAGGCCGCTACCGTCTCTACGACGAAGCCGACCTCGAGCGTTTCGCGCGCATCCTGCGGCTGCGCGCGCTCGGCTTCTCGCTGCACGGCATCACCGAAATGCTGAAGCGTCCGCTGGAAGAAACGGGCGACGGCCGGCGCCGCTATTCGGATGCGTCGTTGCGCGACATCCGCGCCGGCCTCGCCGAGCAGATCGACACGCTCGACCGGCGGATCGCGGCCGTCCAGCGCGAGTTGAAGGAAGCCGTCGCGCTGCGCAAGGAGTTGCAGCACGACATCGACTACGTCGAGCGGCGCCTCGCCGGCGAAAACGCCGATGAACTGATCGCGCAGCGGCGGGCGGAAATCGGCGCGCGGCGCGCCCGCAAGGACCGCGAATGAACGCCGTGCCGGGCCGGCCGCCGCTATGGAGCCGCTCGAACCTGCGCGGGGACCTGTTCCCGTGGGCGCTCGCTCTCGTCACCGGCATCGACTACTTCGACAACGCCGTCTTCTCGTTCTTCGCGAGCTACATCGCGGGCGGCATCAACGCGTCGCCCGACGAACTCGTGTGGTCGTCGAGCGCCTACGCGGTCACGGCCGTGCTCGGCATCCTGCAGCAGCAATGGTGGGTCGACCGGCTCGGCCATCGCCGCTACGTCGCGGGCTGCATGCTGATGTTCTCCCTCGGTGCGATCGCGGCGGCGCTGGCCGACACGTCGCTGGAGCTCGCGTTCGCGCGCGGCTTCCAGGGCTATTTCATCGGCCCGATGATGGGCGCGTGCCGGATCCTGATCCAGATCAGCTTCAAGCCGCAGGAGCGGCCGCCCGCGACACGCGCGTTCCTGATCATGATCCTGCTCGGCAGCGCGCTCGCGCCGATCGTCGGCGGGCTGCTGGTCGCGCATTCGACGTGGCGCGCCCTGTTCGCGTGCACGGCGCCGGCCGGCATCGCGTTCGCCATCCTCGCGTTGCTCACGCTGCCCGATTCGGGCCGCACGCCGGACGACGAGCGCGGCTCCGGACACTTCTGGCCGTACGTCGTGTTCGCGCTCGCGCAAGGGGCGCTGCAGATCGTGCTGCAGCAGGTGCATTACCAGCTCTACAGCGGCTCGCCGATGCTGATCATGCTGACGTTTGCCGGGCTCGGCGCGCTCGCGTGGTTCGCGTATCACCAGTGGAACCATCCGACGCCGCTCGTGCGGCTGCATGCGTTCCGCGAGCGCACTTTTCAGGTCGGGCTGCTGCTCTACATGTTCTATTACTACGAGACGACGGGCTTCAGTTACCTGACGTCGCGATTTCTCGAGGGCGGGCTCGGCTATCCGGTCGAGAATGCCGGGCGCCTGGTCGGCACGATGTCGCTGATCTCCGCCACCGCGCTGTTCGCGTACCTGCGCTACGCGAAATTCGTCCCGCACAAGAAGTGGTTCGTCGTGCCCGGGTTCGCGATCGCCGTCACGGCCGCGCTGTGGATGACGCGGATGACACCGCAGGTCGGCGAAGCCGCGCTGATCGTCCCGCTGCTGCTGCGCGGATTGCTGCTGCTGTTCATCGTGCTGCCGGTCGCGAACCTCACGTTCCGGATCTTCGCGATCGACGAATACACGCACGGCTACCGGCTGAAGAACATCGTGCGGCAACTGACGATCTCGTTCGCGACGTCGTCGGTGATCATCGTCGAGCAGCATCGCGTCGCCGTGCACCAGACGCGGCTCGTCGAGCGCGCGAACCTGTTCGACCCGCTGTTCCAGCAGACCGTCGACGCGCTGACGCGCAATTACGCGGCAGCCGGCCACGCGCTGAACGACGCACATGGCCTCGCGATCGCGTCGATCGCGCGAATGGTCGCGCAACAGGCGTCGTTCCTCGCGTCGCTCGACGGCTTTTACTTCCTCGCGGGCGTGGCGCTCGTCGGCGGCCTCTTCGCGGCATGGCAAAAACAGATCGATTGAGTTAAAAGACAGGCTTTGGATTTTCGTCCGCAGCCTCCATGCTTTCGAAACTGACCCGCTGGTTCGACGACCGCCGCCGCGACCGCGCGCTGCGCAGCCATCCGATTCCCGATCCGCTGTGGCAGGAAACCGTCGAACGCCTGCCGTTCCTCGCCGCCCTGCCGCCCGACGCGCTCGGGCGGCTGCGCGAGCTGACGAGCCTGTTCGTCGCGAAAAAATCGTTTTCGACCGCGCACGGGCTCGAGCTGACCGACGCGATGATCGTCGCGATCGCCGCGCAGGCCTGCCTGCCGGTGCTGAATCTGGACCTGTCGCTGTACGACGGCTGGGTCGGCGTCGTCGTGTACCCGGGCGAATTCGTGATCCGCAAGACCGTGCAGGACGAGGACGGCGTCGTCCACGAAGTCGAGCAGGATGCGAGCGGCGAGGCCTGGGAAGGCGGCCCGGTGATCCTGTCGTGGGAAGACGCGCAGATGACGGACGGCCGGGACGCGTACAACGTCGTGATCCACGAGTTCGCGCACAAGATCGACATGGTCAGCGGCGCGGCCGACGGCTATCCGCCCCTGTTTCGTCGCTGGCATGCGCCGCACCTCGACGCGCAGGCGTGGGCCGACGTGTTCGAACATGCGTACGACCAGTTCTGCGCGCGCGTCGACGCGGTGCCGGATCGCGCATGGGCGCGCTTCGAGCGGGATTCGCTGATCGATCCCTATGCGGCCGATCACCCGTCGGAATTCTTCGCGGTATGCAGCGAGGCGCTGTTCGTGCGACCGAAAGCGTTCGAGTCCGAATTTCCGGAGCTGTACCGGCTCCTCGCGCGCTACTACCGACAGGATCCGGCCGGCACCGGCGCGCTCGACGCACCGTGAAAATTATTCGTCAACCGTCTGATTTTCTGGCATAATCGCCGTTTTTCGACCTTAGGCAAGTGGCTCGCGCCGGGCTTGACGTCAGCCGAATCGCTCCATCGGGGCGGCTCGACACGGCAAGCGGCGGGTTGGCTACCGCTATCACCAAGGAAAATCATGAAACCTGGCATTCACCCGGACTACCGCGAAGTCGTCTTCCAAGACATGTCGAACGGCTTCAAGTTCATCACGCGCTCGACGATCCAGACGCGCGAAAACATCGAACTCGACGGCAAGACCTACCCGCTCGCCAAGATCGAAGTGTCGTCGGAATCGCACTCGTTCTACACGGGTCAGCAAAAGATCATGGACACGGCAGGCCGTGTCGAGAAGTTCAAGAACAAGTTCGGCGTACGCGCCAACGGCAAGGCGAAGTAAGCTTCGCACCGTATCCGGTGGTTGCAACGTACCGGTATCGCACAAAAGGGCAGCCCAGGCTGCCCTTTTTTGTCTCTGCTCGCCCGACGACGCGCCGCCCGGCGCCCGGGCAACGACCTGACGCACAACAGCGGGCGCGACTACAATGCCGGATGCTCGAAACCGGCTCGACCGCGCGCAACCGCGCTGGCCGCCCGCCCATAACAAATCGCTCATCTGCATGAAGCCTGTCGTCCGTCTCACCGCCTCCGCCACGCGTGCGCTGCCGCGCTGGCTGCTGCTCACGCTCTGCCTCGTCTACGCGGCGTTCGGCCTGTTCGGCCGCGACCCGTGGAAAAACGAGGACGCGGCAGGCTTCGGCGTGATGTGGACGATGGCCAAGGGCGGCTGGCACGACTGGCTGCTGCCGAACCTGGTCGGCAAGTTCATCACGACCGACGGGCCGCTCGGCTACTGGCTCGGCGCGCTGTCGATCCGCGGCCTCGGCCCGTGGGTCGACGCGAGCAACGCGTCGCGCGTCGCGACCGGCGTGCTGTTCTGCGTCGCGTGCGCGTTCGTCTGGTATGCGGCCTACCTGCTCGGCCGGCGCGCCGAGGTCCAACCATTCAAGTACGCGTTCGGCGGCGAGCCCGAGCCGCGCGACTACGGCCGCACGCTCGCGGACGGTGCGCTGCTGGTGCTCGTCGCCTGCTTCGGCCTCGCGGAACGCGGGCACGAAACGACGCCGCAGCTCGCGCAGTTCGCGTGGATCGCGATGCTCGTGTACGGGATCGTGCGCGGCATCGACAAGCCGCTGCAGGGCGCCCTGTGGTGGGGCCTCGCGATCGGCCTCGTCGCGCTGTCCGGCAACCCGGTGCTGGTCGTCGCGCTGCTCGCGGGCACGGCCGCGCTGTGGCTCGTCACGCCCGAGATGCGCAACCTGCACCTGCCGCTGCTCGGCGTGCCGCTCGCGGCCGCGATCTTCGCGCTGTGGCCGCTCGCCGCCATCGTCGCGGCGCCCGACGACGCCGCGTGGTTCTTCAACCAGTGGATCCACGGCAGCCTGATGCGCTTTTCGGGCCCGCCGACGGCCGTGCTCGGCTATGCGGCGAAAAACCTGCCGCTGTTCACGTGGCCCGCGTGGCCGCTCGCGATCTGGGCGTGGTGGAGCTGGGCCGGCATGCGCCGTCGCGCGCACATCGCGATTCCGCTGTCGGTCGCCGTACCGCTCGTCGCGCTCGTGATCCTGCAAAGCCAGCAGTCGAACCGCATGTACATGCTGCTGCTGCCGCCGCTCGCGGTGCTCGCGACGTTCGCGCTGCCGACCCTCAAGCGCGGCGCGATCAACGCGATCGACTGGTTCGCGGTGCTGAGCTTCACGATCCTCGGCACCTTCGTGTGGCTCGTGTGGCTCGCGTCGCTCACCGGCTTCCCGCATCCGCTCGCGCGCAACCTCGCGCGCCTCGTGCCCGGCTACGAGCCGCATTTCAAGATCCTGTCGTTCATCTGCGCGGTGATCGTCACCGTGTGCTGGTGCTTCCTCGTGCGCTGGCGTGTGTCGCGCCAGCCGAAGGTGCTGTGGCGCAGCGTCGTGCTGTCGAGCGCGGGCACCACGTTGATGTGGGTGCTGCTGATGACGCTGTGGCTGCCGATCGTCAACTACGGCCGGACCTATCGCGATGTCGCGCAACAGATCGCCGTGCACCTGCCGTCCGACTACGAGTGCATCTCGCCCGTGCGGCTCGGCGACGCGCAGATCGCGACCTTCGCGTACTTCGGCGACATGCACTTCGATTTCTCCGGCGACTGCGACGTGATCCTGCGCCAGGACCGCGCCGACTTCGGCGAGCCGAGCGCGATGTCGCAATACGTGTGGCGTCTCGTCTGGGAAGGCCGGCGCGTCGCCGACCGCGACGAGCGCTTCCGCCTGTACGAGCGCATCGAACGGCCGAAAGCGCCCGTCAAGCGGCGTCCGCCGCGCCGCCCGACGGCCGATTGACGATGCTCGGCGACATCCGCCGGATCGTCGGTCTCGCGTGGCCGGTGCTGGTCGGCCAGCTCGCGATCATCGCGTTCGGCGTGATCGACACCGCGATGGTCGGCCGCTACTCGGCCGTCGATCTCGCCGCGCTCGGGCTCGGCTCGTCGATCTACGTATCGATCTACATCGGCCTGACGGGCATCCTGTCCGCGCTGCAGCCGATCACCGGGCAACTGTACGGCGCGCGGCGTTATGCGGAGATCGGCGAGGAAGTGCGCCAGGCGCTGTGGCTCGCGCTGCTGCTCGCGATTCCCGGCTTCCTGCTGCTGCATTTTCCCGAGCCGCTGCTGCGCGTCGCGCATGCGCCCGCCGCGCTGCACGACCGCACCGTCGACTACCTGCGCATCCTGTCGTACGGGCTGCCCGCCAGCCTCGTATTCCGCATCTACAACGCGCTGACCAACGCGGCCGGCAAGCCGCGGCTCGCGATGATCCTGCAGATCGGCGCGCTGCTGCTCAAGTTCCCGCTGAACGTGTGGTTCATCTTCGGCGGCTTCGGCGTACCGGCGCTCGGTGGCCCCGGCTGCGGGCTGGCCAGCACGCTGATCAACTGGGCGCTCGCGCTGATCGGCTACACGCTGCTCGCGAAGCTCGACGTGTTCGCGCCGCTCGCGATCTTCTCGCGCTTCTGCTGGCCCGTCTGGGAACGCCAGAAGGCGATCCTGAAGCTCGGCGTGCCGATGGGCCTGTCGTACCTGATCGAGGTCACGTCGTACACGTGCATGGCGCTGTTCATCGCGCAGTTCGGCACGACGACGCTCGCCGGCCACCAGATCGCCGGCAACATCGGCGCCGTGCTGTACATGACGCCGCTGTCGATCGGCGTGGCGGCGTCGACGCTGGTCGCGCGCGCGCTCGGCGCCGGACGCGCCGAGGAAGCCCGGCTGCTCGGCCGGCACAGCGTGATCTTCGCGTGCGGCGTGGCGGCCGCCTACGGCCTGCTCGTGTTCGCGCTGCGCCCGCTCATCATCGGCGGCTACACGCCGAACCCCGCCGTCGCCGCGGCCGCGATGCCGCTCGTCGCGATCGTCGCGTGCTATCACGTGTTCGATGCGCTGCAGGTCACGTCGGCGTTCGTGCTGCGCGCGTACAAGGTGGCGGTCGTGCCGACCGTGATCTATGCGGTCGCGCTGTGGGGCGTCGGACTCAGCGGCGGCTACGTGCTCGGCTTCGACGTCGGCGGCATCGCGCCCGCTTGGCTGACCGGCGCGCGCGGCTTCTGGTTCGCGAACACGGTCAGCCTGATGCTGGCGGGCGCGGGGCTCGTGCTGTACCTGCGCCGCATCGGTCGCGCGCACGCCACCGCGGCTGCGTGACGCGCGGCGCGCTACGCGTCCTCCAGCACGTCGGCCGCGTGATATGACGAGCGCACGAGCGGGCCGGCGACGACTTCCCTGAAACCGAGCGCAAGCGCCTCGTCGTGCCACGCGGCGAACGCCTCCGGGCTCACGTAGCGCCGCACCGGCAAATGATGCACGGACGGCGCGAGATACTGGCCGAGCGTCAGCACGTCGACCTCGTGCGCGCGCAGGTCGCGCAGCGTGTCGCGCACCTCGTCGTCGCGCTCGCCCAGCCCGAGCATCAACCCCGATTTCGTCACGAGCGTCGGCCGCGCGGCCTTCGCCTGCGCGAGCAGCTCGAGTGAGCCGCGATAGTCGGCGCCCGGCCGCGCCGCCCGGTATAGCGACGGCACCGTCTCGATGTTGTGGTTGAACACGTCGGGCCACGCCGACGACAGCGCGTCGAGCGCGCGGACCGCGCGGCCGCGAAAGTCCGGCGTCAGCACCTCGACCCCGATGCCCGGCACGCTCGCGCGCACCGCCGCGATGCACGCGGCGAAATGCGCGGCGCCGCCGTCGCGCAGATCGTCGCGGTCGACCGACGTGATCACGACGTAGCGCAACCCGAGCGCCGCGGCCGCGTCGGCCAGCCGCGCCGGCTCGTCGGGATCGAGCGGTTCGGGACGGCCGTGCGCGACATCGCAGAACGGGCAACGCCGCGTACACAGCCCGCCCATGATCATGAAGGTCGCGGTGCGCTGCGCGAAGCATTCGCCGATGTTCGGACACATCGCCTCCTCGCAGACGGAATGCAGCCGATGCTCGCGCAGCACGGCGGCCATGTCGGCCACCGCCGCGCTCATCATCGGCCGCGCGCGCAGCCACGGCGGCTTCGGCAGCGCCGTGCCGGCCGCGGGCTCGACGCGCACCGGAATGCGCGCGAGCTTGTCGCGACTTCTGGCGCCGGGCTGGCCGAGCGCCGTGAGGCTGGGTCGTTCGAGCGCGGCGGCCATCGTCAGTCTCCGAGGAACGCGACGATCAGGCGGTTCACGTCGGCGGCCGCCTCCATCTGCACCATGTGCCCGCTGCCGGCGATCACCTCGGCACGCACGCCGTCCGGCAAACCCTGCGCATGCTGCGCGGGAATCACCTCGTCGCGCTCACCCCAGATCACCAGCGTGCGCGGCGCAAGCGTCGCGAGCCGGTCGCGGAACACGCGCCGCTGTGCGGCGCCGTCGAACGCGGCATCCGCGATCTTCTCCAGTGCGGCCTGCACGCCTTCGAGCCGCTTGTACTTGACGAGATCCTCGACGAGCTGCCGCGTGACCAGCGCGTGGTCCGCGAACAGCGCGCCGAGGTGCGGCTTCAGCGTGTTGCGGCTGTTGCCGGCGACGAAGCCGTCGATGTACGCGCGATTGATGTCGGTGCCGAGCCCCGCGCTCGCGATCAGCGTGAGCGACGCGACGCATTGCGGCGCGCGCTCGGCCACCGTCATCGCGACCGCGCCGCCCATCGAATGGCCGATCAGGTGCGCGCGCTCGATGTGCTGCGCATCGAGCAGCGCGAGCACCGCGTCGGCCAGTTCGTCGAGGCTGCCGTTCTCGACCGCCTTGCCCGATTCGCCGTGGCCCGGCAGATCGAGCGCCCACACCGGCCGGTGCGCGGCGAGCTCCGCGTGATTGAACAGCCAGTTGTTCAGGTCGCCGCCGAAGCCGTGGATCAGCACGGCCGGCGTGCCCGAACCGTCGCCCAGCTTCAGGAAGCGGATCGTGCGTCCGCCGATCTGCGCCTTCTCGGGCTGCGGGCCGGCCGCCTCGTCGGACGCCGCGCTCGGCACGAAATCGCGCTGGAAGTCGGCGATCGCCGCGTCGATGTCGGCATCGCTTGCATCGGCCGCCGCGACCACACCGAGCAGCGCGCCGACCGGCAGCGTCTCGCCCTCCTGCGCGACCTGCCGGCGCAGCGTGCCGTCGAACGCGCATTCGACGCCCGACGAGATCTTGTCGGTCTCGACGTCGAGCACCTCGTCGCCCTTCGTCACACGCTCGCCGACCGCCTTCAGCCAGCCGTTGACCTGCCCCTGCTCCATCGACAGCCCCCACTTGGGCATCGTGATCATGTGAATCGACATCGTGTCAGCTCCTCGTCTTCAGGACCGCCTGCGCAATCGCATCGGCGGACGGGATATACAGGTCTTCCAGCACGCCGGCGAACGGCGCGGGCGTATGCGGCGCGGTGACGAGCTCGATCGGCGCCTTCAGCGACCGGAACGCGCGCTGCGCAACGAGCGCGGCGATGTCGGTCGCGATCGAGCAGCGCGGATTCGCTTCGTCGACGACCACCACGCGCCCGGTACGCTCGGCGCTGTCGAGGATCGTTTCCTCATCGAGCGGCGACGTCGTGCGCAGGTCGATCACCTCGCACTGGATGCCGTCCTTCGCGAGCTTGGCGGCCGCGTCCATCGCGAGATGCACCATCCGGCCGTACGTGACGATCGTCGCGTCGTCGCCGTCGCGCATCACGTTCGCCTCGCCGAACGGAATCGCATAGGATTCCTCCGGGACGTCGCCCTCGCGCGTGTAGAGCAGCTTGTGTTCGAGGAAGATCACGGGATCGTTGTCGCGGATCGCCTGGATCAGGAGCCCCTTCGCGTCGTACGGCGTCGACGGGCACACGACCTTCAGCCCCGGAATGTGCGTGAACAACGACGTGAGCATCTGCGAGTGCTGCGCGGCCGCGCGCAGGCCGGCGCCGTACATCGCGCGGATCACGACTGGCGTCACGGCCTTGCCGCCGAACATGTAGCGGAATTTCGCGGCCTGGTTGAAGATCTGGTCGAAGCACACACCCATGAAATCGATGAACATCAGTTCCGCGACGGGCCGCATCCCGCACGCGGCCGCGCCGACCGCCGCGCCGATGTAGCCGCCCTCCGACAGCGGCGTATCGAGCACGCGGCCCGGAAACTTGTGGAACAGCCCCTTCGTCACGCCGAGCACGCCGCCCCATGCGTCGTCCTCGCCCGGCGCGCCCGCGCCGCCCGCGTTGTCCTCGCCCATCACGATCACGCTGTCGTCGCGCGCCATTTCCTGCGCGAGCGCCTCGTTGATCGCCTGCGAATAAGTGATCTTCCTTGCCATGTCTGTCTCCTGGAATGTTCGGTTCGCCGTGCCGGCTGCTGGGTCAGGCCGCGCTCACGGATACGACACGTAGACGTCGGCCAGCAGGTCGGCGGCATCCGGCAGCGGCGCCGCCTTCGCCTGCGCGACCGCGTCGTCGATCAGCGCCTTCACCTGTGCGTCGACCGCGCGCAGGTCGTCGGTCGTCAGCGCTTCGGCGCGCACGACGCGCGTTTCGAAATGCTTCAGGCAATCCTTCTCGTCGCGCAGCTTCTGCACTTCGCCCGGCGCCCGGTAGGTTTGCGCATCGCCCTCGAAGTGGCCGAAATAGCGCGTGAACTTCACCTCGACGAGCGTCGGGCCGCCGCCGTTGCGCGCACGCTCGACGGCCTCGCCGAGCGCCTCGTGCACCGCGAAGAAGTCGAAGCCGTCGACGATCACGCCCGGCATCCCGAACCCGTTCGCGCGATCGGCGATGTTGTCGGTCGCGACCGACCAGCTCGACGACGTCGCTTCCGCA
Source organism: Burkholderia sp. 9779_493 (assembly GCF_015712215.1). Taxonomy (NCBI): domain Bacteria; kingdom Pseudomonadati; phylum Pseudomonadota; class Betaproteobacteria; order Burkholderiales; family Burkholderiaceae; genus Burkholderia; species Burkholderia sp. 9779_493. Next base: position 275,199 of record NZ_JACCQA010000002.1, on the reverse strand, counting down.
TAGCCGTTGTTTTCGGCGACGAAGATCGCGGGCAGCCGCCACACCGACGCGAGGTTCATCGATTCGAAGATCACGCCCTGGTTCGACGCGCCGTCGCCGAAGAAGCACACGCCGACGCCGCCCGTCTTCTTGTGCTTGGCCGCGAGCGCCGCGCCGCACACGAGCGGGCCGCCCGCGCCGACGATCCCGTTCGCGCCGAGCATCCCCATCGACAGGTCGGCGATGTGCATCGAGCCGCCCTTGCCGTGGCAGACGCCGGTCTTCTTGCCGTAGATCTCGGCCATCATCCCGTGCACGTCGACGCCCTTCGCGATGCAATGGCCGTGGCCGCGGTGCGTGGTGGCCACGTAGTCGTCGAGGCCGAGATGCAGCATCGTGCCGACGGCGGACGCCTCCTCGCCCGCATACAGGTGAACGAAGCCGGGTATCTCGCCGGTCGCGAATTCGACGTGCAGGCGCTCCTCGAATTCGCGGATCGTGCGCATCAGCCGATAGGCGTCCAGCAGCGTGTCCCTGCTGAGCTGTGTCGAAGCGGTCATGTGTGTCTCCTGGGTGGGTCTGACTGCGAATGCCGCCCCGGCCATGCCGTGGCGGCGGATTGCACGGCCTGCGGCCGTCAGTGGAACGTGAAGCCGCCGTCGACGTTCACGGCCTGGCCCGTCACGTTGTCCATCGTCGCGAAGAACAGCGCGAGCCGGCCCATGTCCTCCGGCGTCTGCGCGCGGCCCTGCGGAATCAGCGTCAACTGGTGCCGCTGCCACGACTGCTCGACCGATTCGCCGTCGGTCTTCCATTCGTCGGACAGCCGGTCCCACATGTAGGTACGGACGATGCCGGGGCAGATCGCGTTGACGGTCACGCCGTCGCGCGCGAGTTCCTTCGCCAGCGCATTGGTGAAGCCGACGACCGCGAATTTCGATGCGCTGTAATGCGCGAGATTCGGAAAGCCTTCCTTGCCCGCGATCGACGCGACGTTGATGATCCGGCCGCGCCCCTGCGCCTTCAGGTGGGCAAGCGCCGCCCGGCAGCCGAGGAACGTGCCCTTCGCGTTCACGTTCATCACGAAATCCCAGTCGCGCTCAGTCAGCTCGGCGACCGGATGAATGCTGATCACGCCCGCGCAGTTCACGAGGATGTCGAGCCCGCCGAGGTCGGCGAGCGCCTGCGCGACCATCGCGTCGACCTGCGCGGCCTGCGTGACGTCGACCTTCGCGATCGCCGCGCGGCGGCCGAGCGCACGCACCTCGCGCGCGGTGGCGTCGAGCGCGTCGTCGAGCAGGTCGGCCAGCAGGATGTCGGCGCCGGCGCCGGCGAGCGTCAGCGCGATGCCGCGGCCGATGCCGCGCGCGCCGCCGGTGACGATGGCGACCTGTCCTTCGAGAGGGGCTGTCATGGCGATGTCTCCTTGTTGATCGTGATGGATGGCGAAATGCCGTTGCGTACCGCGAAGCGTCAGTCGTGCCATGCACCGGCGTCGCGCAGCAGTTGCCGCGACGACGCGTAGCGCAGCGTGCGGCCGACGTCGACCGTCAACGGTCCGCGCCAGTCGAGCGCAATCTCGTAGCGATCGCCGCGCGCGACCTCGATCTCGCGCTCGCCGTCGAACGCGAGCGTGCCGCGCTCGAACGGAATCGCGTGCCACGAGCCCGGTTCGAGCCGTTCGCAACTGCGCATCACGACGCGGTCGACGCGCCCCGGCGCGATCGGCGCGACGAGCGGCGTGCCGGCCGTCTTGCCGGCTTCCGCGAAGCGCATCGCGAGCCCGTGCGGCGCGCTGCGTTCGAGCGGCGCCCATGCACCGCCGAGCGCGGACAGGCCGATGCCGTCCGGTTCCGCGAACGTCAGGTAGAGCGAATCGATGTCGTCGGAGCCGGAAATCGCGCGTGCGCCGATGAAGCGTTGCCGCGCGGCGCACACGTCGACGAGCGCGATCTCCTCGCGCCCCGGCTGCGCGCCCGCGACGCAGCGCACGACGAGCCGCTTGTTGCGCACGAACGCGACCTCGGCCGGCACGGCACCGGTTGCAGCAAGCCCGGCCGCGACGCCGGCGACGGTCGCCTCGCGATGTTCGGGAAACGCGTTGTTGGTGCCGGTGGACAGCGCGACGAGCGGCGTCGCGCCGCAATGCGCGGCCACCGCGCGATGGGTGCCGTCGCCGCCGAGCACGACGATCAGCGACACTTCCATCCGGTGCAGATAGGCCGCGCCGGCTTGCGTGTCGGCGACGGTATCGGTGATCGGCAGGTCGACGAATTCGACCTCGGGCCAGCGCTCGTGCGGCGCGACCGCGCGATGCGTGTCGATCGCGCGCAGCAGCAGCGTCGCGATGCCCGTGCGGTCGCGCAGCGTCAGCACGCGCTCGACGCCCATCGCGCCAAGGCCGGCCAGGAGGCGCACGATCATGTTCGCCTTCTCCGCGGTCGGGAACACGGATGCATGCGTCGTGAGGCGGCGGATGTCGCGCCCCGAGGCGGGGTTCGCGATCACACCGACGGTAACGGGCGTCGTCACGGGTTTGTCTCCATCCAGTCGGCGGGGCCGGCGCATTGGCGCGTGCGTCGGCTCCACCTGTTTCGTCCGCTGCCATCGACGGGCGGCGGATCGTCGTCGCCGACACGATCGCGCCGGCTTGCCCGTGATCTCTGCAAGCGGCGTGCCATCGTGCGTGCGATAGCCGTGAAACCCGCGTGCACGCTGGCGTGGCGGGTGAGTGCGTGTTCCGGATGGGCGGCCGGGACGACGCCGCGCGCGGCGAATTCATCGGTGCGTCTCACGTCGTCGATACGTCGACGCGATCGTCGCGGCCCCCGCGCAAGCCCGGCGTTCCGCCCGCAAACCCCTGCATTTGCGCGGCGTCACGCAGGCGATGCGTGGCCGGACCAGCGCCGCACGCCGCGCACGCGGCCGTCTCAACTGCGCGAGACATGGCGCGATACCGGTGAGACGACCGTCTCACGCGCGCCGCGTGCTGCGATGCAATGTGATCTGCCGGAACGGATGTGCTACAAGAACAGCGACATTCCCGCCGTACGGAACCGGAGCCGACCATGCCCTACGCCGTCCCCCAGGCCCAGCACGCCGACCGTGTCCTCGGCGCGCTCGCCGGGCGCCTGCCCGCGCCGGCCGATTCCGCGCGCCTCGTGTCGTCGTGGCAACGATCGCTGGAGCGCTACCGTCTCGACCCCGCTTCGTCGATCGGCCCGCGCGTGCTGACCGCGGCCGAACTGCGCGAAGTGCGCGACAAGGAGGAAGCCTTCCTGCGCGCGTCGGGCCAGTGCCTGACGCGGCTGCACGACATGATCCGCGTCGCCGACTACTGCGTGATGCTGACCGACGCGCACGGCGTGACGATCGACTACCGGATCGACCGCGAACGCCGCAACGACTTCCGTCACGCGGGGCTGCACATCGGCTCGTGCTGGTCGGAAAGCGAGGAAGGAACCTGCGGCGTCGCGAGCGTGCTGACCGATCTCGCGCCGATCACCGTGCACAAGACCGATCACTTTCGCGCGGCGTTCACGACGCTCACGTGCAGCGCGGCGCCGATCTTCTCGCCGGGCGGCGAACTGATCGGCGTGCTCGACGCGTCGGCCGTGCATTCGCCCGACGGCCGCGACAGCCAGCGCCTCGTCTACCAGCTCGTACGGCAGAGCGCGGCGTTGATCGAGGACGGCTACTTCGTGCACAGCACCGCGCAGCACTGGATATTGTTCGGGCATCCGAATCGTCACTACGTCGAGGCGCAACCGGAGTGGCTGATCGCGTTCGACGAATGCGGCAACATCGTCGCCGCGAACCGGCACGCGCGCGACGCGCTGCCGGCGCTGCGCGAGCCGCGTCATATCGACGAGATCTTCGACGCGACCGAGATGCCGCTGCGCGACGCCGCGCGGCTCGATGCGATCGTCGCGCTGCGGCTGCGCGCGACCGGCGCGCCGCTCTACGCGCGGCTGCGTGCGCCGCTACGGCGCACCGGCCGCGAGCCCGGCGCGGCATCGCGCCGCCCGGGCAGCGCCGCGCCGCGTCACGTCGGCGCGCTGACGCCGTTCCTGCACAGCAGCGACCCGCGCATCGCGCAACAGGCCGAACTCGCGCTGCGCGTCGCGAGCAAGCGGCTGCCGATTCTCGTGCTCGGCGAGACCGGCGCCGGCAAGGAAGTATTCGCGCGCGCGATCCACGACGCCGGCGCGCGGCGCGCGCGGCCGTTCGTCGCCGTCAACTGCGGCGCGCTGCCCGAAGCGCTGATCGAGAGCGAACTGTTCGGTTACGCGGCCGGCGCATTCACCGGCGCACGCAAGCACGGCGCGCGCGGCAAGATCGCGCTCGCCGACGGCGGCACGCTGTTTCTCGATGAAATCGGCGACATGCCGCTCGCGCTGCAGACGCGCCTGTTGCGCGTGCTGGCCGACGGCGAGGTCGTGCCGCTCGGCAGCGATACGCCCGTGCGCGTCGATCTCGACGTGATCTGCGCGACGCACCGCGATCTCGCGCGGATGGTGGCCGACGGCACGTTCCGCGAGGATCTGTACTACCGGTTGAGCGGCGCGACGTTCGACCTGCCGCCGCTGCGCGAACGCGCGGACGTGCGCGACGTGATCGCCGCCGTGTTCGCCGAGGAAGCGCAGGCGACCGGCCACGTGCTCACGCTCGACGCGACGCTCGCCGAACAGCTCGCCGCCTACCCATGGCCGGGCAACGTGCGGCAACTGCGCAACGTGCTGCGCTATGCGTGCGCGGTGTGCGACGCCGCGCGCGTGACGCGGCGCGACCTGCCGGCCGACCTCGCCGCGCAACTCGGCGGCGCGCCGGCAGGCGCGCTGCCCGACGATGAACGCAGCCGCATCGTCGCCGCGCTCACCGCGCATCGCTGGCGGCCCGACGCAGCCGCCCGGGCGCTCGGCATCTCGCGCGCGACGCTGTACCGGCGCATCGCGAAGCACCGGATCGTCGCGCCGCACCGCGCGTGACGCACCGGCGCACGCGCCGTCATGCGGACTGCCCGGCCGCTTCGTTCGCGTCGTCTGCCACGCCGGCCGCTGCGTCGCGCCGCGTGAACACCTCGTGCGCGGCGAACAGCGCGTTGAGCGCAGCCGGCATCCCCGCATACACGGCCATCTGCATGAACACCTCGACGATCTCGTCGCGCGTGCAGCCGACGTTCAGCGCGGCCTCGATATGCACCTTCAGTTGCGGCTGTGCGTTGCCGAGCGCGGCCAGCGCCGCGATCGTCGCGATTTCGCGCGCCTTCAGGTCGAGCTGCGGCCGGCTGTAAATGTCGCCGAAGCTGAATTCGACCAGCAGCCGTCCGAAGTCCGGTGCGATCGGCGCAAGCGCCGCGATCACGCGCTCGCCCGCTTCGCCGTCGATTTCCTTCAGCTTGTTCCAGCCGCGCGTGTAGCGATCCTCAACGAGTCGTTCCATCGTGTCCGTCCTGTTCCGGTAAAGAGTGAGAAGGATTCGCCCGTCGTTCCATTTCCCGTTCCTGCGCCTCGTAGTACGCGATCTTGTCGCCGATCGCGTCGAGGCTCGCCTGCAGCTCCGCGATATGCGCGCGCACCGCGTCGCGATGCGCGACCAGCAAGTCGCGCCGCGCGCCGAACGTCGACTCGCCCTGCTCGCGCAGCACCGCGAACGCCTGCATCTGCGCGATCGGCATGCCGGTCGCCTTCAGGCGCATCACGAAAGCCAGCCAGTCAAGGTCGGCCGGCGCATAGAGCCGGTGCCCGGCCGCCGTGCGCGAGATCGCGCGCAGCAGCCCGGCCTGCTCGTAATACCGCAACGTATGCGTCGACACGCCCGTCAGTTCGGCGACTTGCCCGATCGTCAGCGGACCGGCGGCGGAGGGTTGGGATACGGTTTTCGACATGGCAGGAACGAGGTTAGGAGTTAGAGTTCACTCTAAGTCAAGCCCTGTCTGACGGCCAGCGCGACGTTCTCCCGGGACACACCCTCGGACACCGTAAAGAATGGTCAAAATCGGCCCCCGGCACCGGTTTCGGCCTTTACAGCACCGCAAGCCTTCAGCAAGATTCGGTCAGCCTGTCTTAAAAAGGGCACGCATTTGTCCTATGCTTAACGGCGACGCCCGGCCACCTCGCGCGTCGTCATCCGTTGCAACAGCCATTCATCCGTCAGAACCAGGGAGCCTTTGCCATGCTGAAAAAGCTGCTGATGCTGTTCGTCGCGCTATCGCTGTCGCTCGCCGCCGGCCTTGCCGCGGCCGTCGAAGTCAACACGGCTGACCAGGCCGCGCTCGAATCCGTGAAGGGGCTCGGGCCCGTGAAGTCGAAGGCGATCATCGACGAACGCACCAAGAACGGCCCGTTCAAGGACGCCGACGATCTCGCGAACCGCGTGAAGGGCCTCGGCACGAAGTCGGTCGGGCATCTCGAGGAAAACGGCCTGACGATCGGCGGCGCATCGACGCCGCCGAAGGGCGTGAAGCTGTCGAAGCCGGCCGCGACGACGTCCGCGACCACGTCGACCACGACGTCGGCAGGCACCGCGTCGACGTCCACGACCGCGACGGCCGGCACGACGACCGCGGCGCCGGCGCCGACGGCAAGCGCACCGGAAGCGGCCGCCAAGCCGGCCAAGACCAAGCGTGCGTCGAAGAAGGAAAAAGCGGCGGCGGCGGCATCCGCCGACGCGGGTGCGAGCGCACCGGCGGCCGCGTCGTCCACGAAGGCGACGAAGGGTTCGAAGAAGAAGAGCAAGAAGGACAAGGCAGCCTCCGCCGCCGCGGCGTCGGGCGCCTGATGTGCGCCGCGCGCGCGACGGCGTGCGCGCGGCATTCGTTCAACGGGCGCCGTCGTCACGGCGCCCTTTTCAGTGAAGGTGAAGAACCATGGGTCTCCTCGACATCGTTGGCGGTCTGATCGGCGGCCAGGCCGGCGGCAACTCCCAAAGCGCGCTGATCACGACCGCGCTCGAATTCATCAACAACCAGCCGGGCGGCCTGAACGGGCTGATCGAGAAGTTCAAGGCCGGCGGCGCCGGCGAGATCATCGGTTCGTGGGTCGGCACCGGCGAAAACCAGCCGATCTCGGCCGATACGCTGCAGAACGTGCTCGGCTCGGACGTCGTCGGCTCGCTCGCGAGCAAGGTCGGCATCGATCCGTCGCAGGCGTCGTCGATCCTCGCGCAAGTGCTGCCGCACGTCGTCAACGGCGCGACGCCGAACGGCGAAGTGCCGGCCGGCGGCCAGGTCGACACGTCGAACGTGCTCGGCACGCTGACGCAACTCGCCGGCATGTTCGGCGGCAACAAGCAGGCGTAAGCCCGCCGCGCAGCGCGCCGACATCCCGCGCAGCGGTTTCGGTCGCTCCATATGCAAACACCCCGCCGAGGCGGGGTGTTTGTTTTTGCGCGCCCGGCGCGAACCGGGCACGCTGCCGATGGCAGGCGATCAGTGCACGACGCGGTCGAACACGAACTGGCCGTCGTTGACGTCGACCGGGATCACGTCCTTCGGACCGAAGCGGCCGGCGAGGATCAGCTTCGCGACCGGGTTCTCGATCTCCTGCTGGATCGCGCGCTTCAGCGGCCGCGCACCGAACACCGGATCGTAGCCGACCTTCGCGATCTGTTCGAGCGCAGCGGGCGACACGTCGAGCGCCATGTCCAGCTTCGCAAGCCGGTCGTGCAGGCGCGCCAGCTGGATCTTCGCGATCGACTCGATGTTGCTGCGGTCGAGCGCATGGAACACGACGACGTCGTCGATCCGGTTCAGGAACTCGGGGCGGAAATGCTGCTTCACCTCGAGCCACACGGCGTCCTTGATCTCGTCCTGCGGCGAGCCGGTCATGGCCTGGATCACCTGCGAGCCGAGGTTCGACGTCATCACGATGACCGTGTTCTTGAAGTCGACCGTGCGCCCCTGCCCGTCCGTCATGCGGCCGTCGTCGAGCACCTGCAGCAGCACGTTGAACACGTCCGGATGCGCCTTCTCGATCTCGTCGAGCAGGATCACGCTGTACGGCTTGCGGCGCACGGCTTCCGTCAGGTAGCCGCCTTCCTCGTAGCCGACATAGCCGGGCGGCGCGCCGATCAGCCGCGCGACGCTGTGCTTCTCCATGAACTCGCTCATGTCGATGCGGATCAGGTGCTCTTCCGAATCGAACAGGAACGACGCCAGCGCCTTGCACAGCTCGGTCTTGCCGACCCCCGTCGGGCCGAGGAACAGGAACGAGCCGTACGGACGGTTCGGATCGGCGAGACCCGCGCGCGACCGACGGATCGCATCGGCCACCGCGCTGATCGCCTCGTCCTGGCCGACCACGCGCTCATGCAGCTTTTCCTCGATGTGCAGCAGCTTCTCGCGTTCGCCCTGCATCATCCGCGACACGGGAATCCCGGTCGAACGCGACACGACTTCCGCGATTTCCTCGGCGCCGACCTGCGTGCGCAGCAGGCGCGGGCGCGTCGGGTTGTGCTGCTCCTGCTCTTCGGCCTGCGTGACCTGCTTCAGTTGCGACTCGAGCTGCGGCAGCTTGCCGTACTGCAGCTCGGCGACCTTCTCGAGCTTGCCTTCACGCTGCAGGCGCGCGATGTCCGCCCGCACCTTCTCGATCTCTTCCTTGAGCTGCGCGCTGCCCTGCACCGCGGCCTTCTCGGCGGTCCAGATCTCTTCCAGGTCCGCATATTCGCGGCCGAGGCGTTCGATCTCTTCCTCGATCAGCTGCAGGCGCTTCTGCGACGCTTCGTCCTGCTCCTTCTTCACGGCTTCGCGCTCGATCTTCAGCTGGATCAGACGACGGTCGAGCTTGTCCATCTCTTCGGGCTTCGAATCGATTTCCATCTTGATCTTCGAAGCGGCTTCGTCGATCAGGTCGATCGCCTTGTCGGGCAGGAAGCGGTCGGTGATGTAGCGGTGCGACAGCTCGGCCGCGGCGACGATCGCCGGGTCGGTGATGTCGACGCCGTGGTGCAGTTCGTACTTCTCCTGCAGCCCGCGCAGGATCGCGATCGTCGCCTCGACGCTCGGCTCGTCGACGAGCACCTTCTGGAAGCGGCGCTCGAGCGCGGCGTCCTTCTCGATGTACTTGCGGTATTCGTCGAGCGTGGTCGCGCCGATGCAGTGCAGCTCGCCGCGCGACAGCGCCGGCTTCAGCATGTTGCCCGCGTCCATCGCGCCTTCGGCCTTGCCCGCGCCGACCATCGTGTGGATCTCGTCGATGAAGACGATCGTCTGGCCTTCGTCCTTCGCGATGTCGTTGAGCACCGCCTTCAGGCGCTCCTCGAACTCGCCGCGATACTTCGCGCCGGCGAGCAGCGCGGCCATGTCGAGCGACAGCACGCGCTTGCCCTTCAGCGTCTCGGGCACTTCGCCGTTGACGATCCGCTGCGCGAGCCCTTCGACGATCGCCGTCTTGCCGACGCCCGGCTCGCCGATCAGCACCGGGTTGTTCTTGGTGCGGCGCTGCAGGATCTGGATCGAGCGGCGGATTTCGTCGTCGCGGCCGATCACCGGATCGAGCTTGCCCGCGCGGGCGCGCTCGGTCAGGTCGACCGTGTATTTCTTCAGCGCCTCGCGCTGGCTTTCCGCATCCTGGCTGTGCACCTGCGAGCCGCCGCGCACCGCGGCGATCGCGGCTTCCAGCGCCTTGCGCGTGAGGCCGTGCTGACGCGCGAGCTTGCCGGCATCGCCCTTGTCGTCCGACACCGCGAGCAGGAACATCTCGCTCGCGATGAACGTGTCGTTGAGCTTCTGCGCTTCCTTGTCGGCCTGGTTCAGCAGCCCGGCCAACTCACGGCCGATCTGGATGTCGCCGCCCGTGCCCGTTACCTGCGGCAGGCGCGAGATGGCTTCGTTCAGCGCGCCTTGCAGCGCCTGCACGTGCACGCCCGCACGCGACATCAGCGAGCGGGCCGAGCCGTCCTGTTGCGCGACCAGCGCCGCGAGGACGTGAACGGGTTCGATGTATTGATTGTCGCGGCCTGCCGCGAGACTTTGCGCGTCCGCGAGTGCTTCCTGGAACTTGGTGGTGAGCTTGTCGATTCTCATTTAGTCGAGACCTCCAATTTTCGATTAACACCAAGATGAGGATGGTTATGCGGCTTTCAAGCGAAATTCGGGTTGATTCAGCGCAAAAAATGCCGGATCGCCTGAAAACGGCCGGCGGCGTGACGGGATGGGCGGCGCCCGCGTGTCAGTGGGCCTTGGACGACGGCTCGGCGGCCGCCGACACCTCGTCCGGCTCCGGCGCCGCACGCACGAGCGCGACCGGGCGAATGCCGAGCAGCGCCACGAGCGGCGACGCAGGCTCGGCCAGTTCGCCGATCGTGTGACGATCGAGCTCCGCGAAGAAGGCATCGCGCGCGGCCGCGAGCACGCCCTTCAGCCGGCACTGCGGCTCGATCACGCAGCCGCGCGACTCGCTGTCGTCGGGCGAAAAGCAACCGACCAGCGCGAAGTCGTTTTCGGTCGCCCGCACCACCTGGCCGACCGTCAGTTGCAGCGAATCGGCGAACAGCCGCAACCCGCCGTTACGGCCGCGAACGGTGTCGACCCAGCCCAGCTCGCCGAGCTGCTGCACCACTTTCATCAGATGGTTCTTCGAGATGCCGTAGGCGTCCGAGATCTCCTGGATCGTCGCGAGCCCCTCGCCGCGCACGGCCAGGTACAGCATCACGCGCAGCGAATAGTCGGTGTAGTCGGTGAGTCTCATGAGCGAATACGGAAAAGATCGATCGTGCCCCGATTACCTGAACCGAGCCGATCGCGATGCGTGCAGGGGCCGATCGATGGTGCCGTTGCGCGGCCCCGGGTTGCCGGGATCGCGTGCGCGCAATAAGATGCGTGACATCTACACGTTTTCCAGGGGTTATTGGACGCTATTTTGCGTCAAAATCCGGCCGGCGTCCTGCTCGTCACCCGTGCCGCCGCGCCGTCGCTGCCCCGATCCACCGGCCATTTTCGTCATGACTGCCCTGCCCGCCTCGCCCGAATCCGCACCGGCCCGCCCCCGCGACGCCGAGCCGACCGAAGACAACATCCGCGATCTCGTCTACGCGTTCTACGACCGCGTGCGCGCCGATCCGCTGCTCGGACCCGTGTTCGACGCGAAGCTGGCCGGCCGCTGGGACGATCATCTGCCGAAGATGGTGACGTTCTGGTCGAGCCTCGTGCTCGGCACCAAGGGCTATCGCGGCAACGTGCAGCAGGCGCACCAGCCGCTCGACGGGATCGAGCCGGCCCACTTCAGCCGCTGGCTGTCGCTGTTCCTGAAAACCGTCGAAGCGCGCTACGCGCCGCCGGCGGCGCTCCGTTTCATGGAGCCCGCGCTGCGGATCGCGCAGAGCCTGCAGTTGAGTCGGTTCGGCTGGGATTACCAGATTCCGCCCGAGCAGCAGGCGCTGCTCGACGCGATCGCGCCGCGCCGTCGCGACGCGGGCGACGATTCGCACGCGTTGCCGTCGCGGGCCCGCGGCGAGCCGTTTCCGACCAAGATCATCGGGCGCAGCGTCGACCCGGACGCGTAACGTCCGTCACCCGCGACGATCGCGTGCATGCGGCACATCGCCGCATCGTTCGCGCTCCGCGCTCAGCGCCGCGTGTTGCCCGACTCGACGCCCCAGCGCGCGAGCGCGGCGTCGTCGGTGCTGCGCGCATCGACCCAGCGCTCGCCGTCCGGCGTCGTTTCCTTCTTCCAGAACGGCGCTTCGGTCTTCAGGTAATCCATCACGAATTCGCACGATGCAAACGCATCGCCGCGGTGCGACGCGACCGTCGCGACCATCACGATCTGGTCGAGCGGCAACAGCCTGCCGACGCGATGCACGATCGCGACGTCGATGCCCGGCCAGCGCCGGCCGGCCTCGGCCGCGATCTTCTCGAGCGCCTTCTCGGTCATTCCGGGATAGTGTTCGAGCTCCATCGCGGCGACCGACTCGCCTTCGTTCAGGTCGCGCACCGTGCCGACGAAGCACGCGACCGCACCGATCTTCGGGTTGCGCGCCCGCAATGCCGCGACTTCGGCATTCAGATCGAAATCGTCGGTCTGGACTCGTACCGTTGCCATCGCCCGGCCCTCAACCGCCCGTCACCGGCGGAAAGAACGCGACCTCGCAGCCTTCGGTGAGCCGCGTGTCGGGATCGGTCATCTCGTGGTTGCACGCCATGCGCAACGCGCGCCCTTCGGCGAGCGTGTCGGCCCACGCGCCGCCGCGCACGCGCAGCCACGCCCGCACGTCGCCGACGGTCGTCACGCCGTCCGGTACGTTGGCTTCTTCATCGGCGACGCCCAGCGCTTCGCGCACGCTTGCAAAAAATTTCAGCTGAATCTTCATGGTTCGGGAAGCCGTCGCGTTACGACAGCAGTTCGGAAAACGGAATGAAACGCACGGTCTCGCCGGCGCTGATCGCGTGCTGCGGCGGATTGTCGATCAGGCCGTCGCCCCAGACCGTCGACGTGAGCACGGCCGAGCTCTGGTTCGGGAACAGGTCGAGGCCGCCGGCCGCATTCACGCGCGCACGCAGGAATTCGTTGCGCCGGTCGCCCTTGCTCTGCGAAAAATCGGCACGCAGCGACAACGCGCGCGGCGCGACGTCGCGCACGCCGGACAGGCGCAGCAGGAACGGCCGCACGAACAGCAGGAACGTGACGAAGCTCGAGACCGGGTTGCCGGGCAGCCCGATGAAATGCGCGTCGGCGCGCTCGTCGCCGCGGCGCACGGCACCATACGCGAGCGGCTTGCCGGGCTTCATCGCGATCTGCCACAGCGCGAGCCGCCCTTCCGCCTCGACGGCCGGCTTCACGTGATCCTCGTCGCCGACCGACACGCCGCCGCTCGTCAGGATCACGTCGTGATCGCGGGCGGCCTCCCGCAGCGTGTCGCGGGTCGCGGCCAGCGAGTCGGGCACGATGCCGTAGTCGGTCACGTGACAGCCCAGCCGCTCCAGCAGCCCGCGCAGCGTGAAGCGGTTCGAGTTGTAGATCGCGCCGGGTTTCAGCGGCTCGCCGGGCATCGTCAGTTCGTCGCCGGTGAAGAACACCGCCACGCGAATCCGCCGCGCGACCGACAGCTGCGCGCAGCCGACCGATGCGGCGAGACCCAGCGCCTGCGGCGTGAGCCGCGTGCCGGCCGGCAGGATCACCGCCCCCTGGCGGATGTCCGCGCCCTGCGCGGTGATCCATTCACCTGCCTTCGGCGTGTGCAGGATCTCGACCGCGTCGCCGTCGGCCGACGCCTGCTCCTGCATCACGACCGCGTCGGCGCCGGGCGGCACCGTCGCGCCGGTGAAGATCCGCGCGGCCGTGCCGGCCGCAAGCGGTTGCGCCGGATGGCCAGCCGGAATGCGTTGCGACACCGGCAACCGTCGATCGCCGTGCAGCAGGTCGGCGACGCGCACCGCATAGCCGTCCATCGCGCTCGTGTGCATCGGCGGCACGTCGAGCGGCGAGCTGACGTCGGCCGCCAGCACGCGGCCGAGCGCGTCGAGCGTGGCGACGGTTTCGGCGCCGGGCAGCGGCTTCGCGGCATCGAGCAGCGCGGCGAGCGCCTCGGCGGTCGACAGCATTGGCGCGCGCGGCGCCGCGGGATTCGGGTTCGACATCGATGGAATCGGGGATCGTTGGAATCAAACCGTCATTGTAGCGACGCCGTCACGCGCACGCGCGATATGGCGAGCATGCGAAGACTGTGATCGGCGCGAACGCGCGGGTCTGGCACTTGTTTCGCGCGGAGAACGATGCCCGGATGCCGAGCCCGCGAACCAAACGAAACGGCCGGAACCCCGATCCGTTCGACGAATCGGCGTTCCGGCCGTCCTGCGCCGCCGGGCCTGCGGGCCCGGCCGTGCGTCATGCGCCCGTATGGGCGGCGATGAAGTCCTTCACCTGCTGCGCGTCGGCCTTCACGACCTCGAAGCGCTGCGGCAGCGCCTCGAGCCCGTCGAATGCGGCCGGCCGCTCGGCTTCGCGGTCGAGCGCTTCGCGGATCGTCTCGCCGAACTTGATCGGCTGCGCCGTCTCGAGCACGACCATCGGCACGCCGGCTTCCAGGTGCTCGCGCGCGACCTTCACGCCGTCGGCCGTATGCGTGTCGATCATCGTGTCGTAGCGCGAGAACACGTCGCGGATCGTCGCGATGCGGTCGGTGTGGCTGCTGCGGCCCGACACGAAACCGAATTCGGCGACGCGCGCGAAATCGCCGCTCGCCGCGAGATCGAAGCCGCCCTTCTCCTCGACGTCGCGGAACAGCTGCATCACGCGGGCCGGATCGCGGCCGAGCAGGTCGAACACGAAGCGCTCGAAGTTCGACGCCTTCGAGATGTCCATGCTCGGGCTGCTCGTGTGATAGGTGTTCTCGGCGCTGCGCACGCGATACGCGCCCGTGCGGAAGAACTCGTCGAGCACGTCGTTTTCGTTGGTCGCGACCACCAGCTTCGCGATCGGCAGCCCCATCATCCGCGCGATGTGACCCGCGCAGACGTTGCCGAAGTTGCCCGACGGCACCGTGAACGACACGCGCTCGTCGTTGGACTGCGTCGCCGCGAAATAGCCCTTGAAGTAGTAGACGACCTGCGCGACGACACGCGCCCAGTTGATCGAGTTGACGGTGCCGATCTTCTGCTGCGCCTTGAATGCATGATCGTTCGACACGGCCTTCACGATGTCCTGGCAATCGTCGAACACGCCTTCGACCGCGAGGTTGAAGATGTTCGGATCCTGCAGGCTGAACATCTGCGCCGTCTGGAACGCGCTCATCTTCTTGTGCGGCGACAGCATGAACACGCGCACGCCGGCCTTGCCGCGCATCGCGTACTCGGCCGCGCTGCCGGTGTCGCCCGACGTCGCGCCGAGGATGTTCAGCGCTTCACCGTGCTTCGCGAGCGTGTACTCGAACAGGTTGCCGAGCAGCTGCATCGCCATGTCCTTGAACGCGAGCGTCGGGCCGTTCGACAGTTCGAGCAGCGACAGCGCCGCGCCGTGCTCGGTGCCGAGCGTCTTCAGCGGCGTGATGTCGGACGCGTTCTCGCCGTGGCGCGTGTTGCTGTACACGGCGGCCGTGTACGTGCGGCGCGTGATCGCACGCAGGTCGTCGGCCGGCACGTCGTCGCAGAACTTCGACAGGATCTCGAACGCGAGATCCGCGTACGACAGCGTACGCCAGCGCGCGAGCTCGTCGGCCGACACCTTCGGATACTCGGCAGGCAGGTAGAGCCCGCCGTCCTTCGCGAGACCGCCGAGCAGGATGTCGGAGAACGTATGGCGCTCGCCGATGCCGGCGCCGCGCGTGGAAATGTAGTTCATGTCGTCCTCGGCTCAGTTCAGCGCTTCCATGCGCAGCTTCGTGACCTTCGAGACCACCGTCGCCAGGCTCTCGATCTGCGCGATCGCCGCGTTGACGTTCTTCTCGACCGTCTCGTGCGTGATCAGGATGATGTCGGTCTCGCCGTTCGCGCCGTCGATCTGCTCCGATTCCTTCTGCAGCAGCGCGTCGATCGAGATGCCCGATTCGGCGAGGATGCGCGTAATCGCGGCGAGCACGCCGGTCTGGTCGGCGACGCGCAGGCGCAGGTAGTAGCCGCTCGTCACTTCCTCGATCGGCAAGATCGGCGTGTTCGACAGGCTGTCGGGCTGGAACGCGAGATGCGGCACGCGATGCTCGGGGTCGGCCGTGTGCAGGCGCGTGACGTCGACGAGATCCGCGACGACGGCCGACGCGGTCGGCTCCGCGCCCGCGCCCTTGCCGTAGTACAGCGTCGTGCCGACTGCGTCGCCGTGCACGACGACCGCGTTCATCGCGCCCTCGACGTTCGCGAGCAGGCGCTTTTCCGGAATCAGCGTCGGGTGCACGCGCAGCTCGATGCCGTTTTCGGCGCGGCGCGTGATGCCGAGCAGCTTGATCCGGTAGCCGAGCTCCTCCGCGTAGCGGATGTCGGTCGCGTCGAGCTTGCTGATGCCCTCGACGTACGCGCGGTCGAACTGCACCGGCACGCCGAACGCGATCGCGCTCATGATCGTCGCCTTGTGCGCGGCGTCGACGCCTTCGATGTCGAAGGTCGGATCGGCTTCCGCGTAGCCGAGCTCCTGCGCGGCCTTCAGCGCGGTCGCGAAGTCGAGCCCGCGGTCGCGCATTTCCGACAGGATGTAGTTGGTCGTGCCGTTGATGATGCCGGCGATGTAC
The DNA here is from genome assembly GCF_015712215.1 of Burkholderia sp. 9779_493. Classification (NCBI taxonomy): domain Bacteria; kingdom Pseudomonadati; phylum Pseudomonadota; class Betaproteobacteria; order Burkholderiales; family Burkholderiaceae; genus Burkholderia; species Burkholderia sp. 9779_493. The sequence continues at coordinate 259,065 of NZ_JACCQA010000002.1, read as the reverse complement.
TGGATGCGGTTCGCGGTCAGGCCTTCGCGCAGCGCCTTGATGATCGGGATGCCGCCGGCGACGGCCGCCTCGAACGCGACCATCACGCCCTTCTCGCGCGCGGCTTCGAAGATCTCGGTGCCGTGCACCGCGAGCAGCGCCTTGTTCGCCGTCACGACGTGCTTGCCGTTCGCGATCGCGCGCAGCACGAGCTCGCGCGCGATGCCCGTGCCGCCGATCATCTCGGCGATGATCGCGATCGACGGATCGTCGACGACCGCGTTGAAATCGTCGGTGATCTGCGCAGCGGCGGCGTCACCGCCGAGCGCAGCCTGCGCCTTGGCCGGGTTACGCACGGCAATGCGCGCCACCTCGATGCCGCGCCCCGCGCGTCGCTTGATTTCTTCCTGGTTGCGGCGCAGCACCGTGAAGGTGCCGCTGCCCACCGTGCCGAAGCCCAACAGGCCAACTTTGATCGGTTCCATGCTGCGTGTGATCGATGAGTAAGAAGTAGTGAGTTCCGTGTGGTCCTGCCCGCTCAGACCGAATGGCGCTTGCGGTAGCCGTCGAGGAAGCGTGCGATCCGGTTGATCGAATCGGTCAGGTCGTCGAGGTTCGGCAGGAAGACCACGCGGAAGTGGTCGGGCGTCGTCCAGTTGAAACCCGTGCCCTGGACGAGCAGCACGCGCTCCTCGAGCAACAGGTCGAGAATGAACTGCTGGTCGTTCTGGATCGGATAGAGCTTCGGGTCGAGGCGCGGGAACATGTACAGCGCGGCCTGCGGTTTCACGCAGGTCACGCCCGGGATCGACGTCAGCATGTCATACGCGAGTTCGCGCTGCTTGTACAGGCGCCCGCTCGGCACGATCAGCTCGTTGATGCTCTGATAGCCGCCGAGCGCCGTCTGGATCGCGAACTGGCCGGGCACGTTCGCGCACAGGCGCATCGACGACAGGATGCCGAGCCCCTCGAGGTAATCCTTCGCGCGCCGGCGGTTGTCGCCGCCGAGGCCCGACACGGCCATCCAGCCCGCGCGGTAGCCGCACGAGCGATAGCTCTTCGACAGGCTGTTGAACGTGACGGTGATCACGTCCTCCGACAGCGCACCGAGCGCCGTGTGCTCGAGGCCGTCGTAGACGATCTTGTCGTAGACCTCGTCGGCGAACACGATCAGCCCGTGCTGGCGCGCGATCTCGAGCAGCTCCAGCAGCAATTCGTCGGAATAAAGCGCGCCGGTCGGATTGTTCGGGTTGATCACGACGATCGCCTTCGTGTTCGGCGTGATCTTGCGGCGGATGTCGTCGAGATCGGGCATCCACGCGTTCTGCTCGTCGCACACGTAGTGGACCGGCGTGCCGCCCGACAGGCTCACGGCCGCCGTCCACAGCGGGTAGTCGGGCGCGGGCAGCAGCACTTCGTCGCCGTCGTTCAGGAGCGCCTGGGTCGCCATCACGATCAGCTCGGACGCGCCGTTGCCGATGTAGATGTCGTCGAGGCCGACGCCGACGACGCCCTTTTCCTGCGTGTAGTGCATCACGGCCTTGCGCGCCGAGAACACGCCCTTCGAATCCGAATAGCCGGACGACGCCGGCAGGTTGCGGATCATGTCCTGGATGATCTCGTCGGGCGCGTCGAAACCGAACGGCGCGAGGTTGCCGATGTTCAGCTTGATGATGCGGTGGCCTTCTTCCTCGAGGCGCTTCGCGTGCTCGAGCACCGGGCCACGGATGTCGTAGCAGACGTTGAGCAGCTTGTTCGACTTCTGAATCGGTTTCACGACGACACGGTTCCTGGGTTGGCCTTGCGGCCGGGGGGACGGGATCAAAACTGGAAAGCGGCCGGTCTGTGCGCGCTGTCTAGACTGGGAAAAAGCGGCGGTCGGACGCGGCTTGTGGCGACGCACGACGCAAGTGGCGCCCGGGGGCGACCAAAAAGTTATAATTTAGCGGATTTTGGCCGACTTTCGCAATGCACCATAGCCGCGCCGGGCCCGCGCCGTCAGGCGTCCCCGCGTGCCCGGGCGCGCGAAACCGGCCAGCCGGGCCCGCACGGCCCGGCCAATCCATTCCCCTACGGAACCGCGGAATACCGATTTGAAACTGCACCAGGACGCGAGCGGCGCGCTCAACACCGTCACCGGCTACGGCCCCGATTATGTCGACGTCAATCTCGAACGCCACGAAACGAGCGTCATCGTGCTGCCCGGCGCGCCGGTCCAGGCCTGGCCCGTGTCGTCGTTCGACGCGCTCGCGCCCGAGCATTTCGCGATGCTGCTCGAGCCGACGCCCGAGCTCGTGATCTTCGGCAGCGGCGCGCGGCTGCGCTTCCCGCACCCGCGGCTCGTCGCGGCGCTCACCGCGCAGCGGATCGGCGTCGAAACGATGGATTTCCAGGCCGCCTGCCGCACCTACAACATCCTGATGGCCGAGGGCCGCAAAGTCGCCGCCGCGCTCTTAATTGAACGTTAATCCCCGATGCGGTAAAACTCGGGCCGGCGCAGCGGGTCGATCCCCCGATCGGCCCGGCCAGGCCGCCCGCCCCCGGCGCCACCCGCCGGCGGCCCGTCACAACAACCAACAGGCTGAAAACCCATGAACGATACGCCGTCGAGGCTACCGCTCAATCGCATCACGCTCGTCCTCCTGCTCGTCGCGCTCGCGATCGTCTGGTTCGCGCCGCTCGGGCTGCGCCACCTGATCCCGAGCGACGAAGGCCGCTACGCGGAAATGGCGCGCGAGATGTTCGTCACCGGCGACTGGATCACGCCGCGCTACAACGGTTACAAGTACTTCGAGAAGCCGCCGCTGCAGACCTGGCTGAACGCGCTGACGTTCGCGTGGTTCGGCATCGGCGAATGGCAGGCGCGCCTCTATACCGCCGTGGCGAGCTTCGCCGGCGTGCTGCTCGTCGGCTACACCGGCGCGCGCCTGTTCAACCCGCTGTCGGGCTTCCTCGCCGCCGTCGTGCTGGCCAGCTCGCCGTACTGGAACCTGATGGGCCACTTCAACGCGCTCGACATGGGGCTCGCGTTCTGGATGGCGCTGTCGCTCTGCTCGCTGCTGCTCGCGCAGCGGCCCGGGCTACGCCCGGCCGCGGTGCGCGGCTGGATGTGGGCGTGCTGGGCCGCGATGGCGTTCGCGGTGCTGTCCAAGGGCCTCGTCGGCCTGATCCTGCCGGGCGCCGTGCTCGTGCTGTACACGCTGGTCGCGCGCGACTGGGCGCTGTGGAAGCGCCTGTACCTGGTCAGCGGCCTCGTGATCTTCTTCGCGATCGTCACGCCGTGGTTCGTGCTCGTCCAGCAGCGCAACCCCGAGTTCTTCAACTTCTTCTTCATCGTCCAGCAGTTCCGCCGGTACCTGACCCCGGAACAGAACCGCCCGGGTCCGCTGTACTACTTCGTGCCCGTGCTGCTGGTCGGCTTCCTGCCGTGGCTGTCGGTCGCGTGGCAGAGCATCCGCCATGCGGTGCGGATGCCGCGCCAGCCGAACGGCTTCGCGCCGATGCTCGTGCTGCTGATCTGGAGCGCGTTCATCTTCCTGTTCTTCAGCGCGTCGCATTCGAAGCTGATCTCGTACGTGCTGCCGGTCGCGCCGGCGCTCGCGCTGATCATCGGCGCGTACCTGCCGCTGATGACAGCCGACCGCTTCCGTCGCCACCTGCTCGGCTACCTCGTGTTTTTCGTCGCCGCGGCGTTCGGGATCGTCTTCCTCGCGTACCAGGGCGACGCACGCACGCCGAACGCGCTGTACCGGGCGTTCCAGATGTGGCTGTACGCCGGCCTCGCGGTCGCGGCCGCGCTGACGCTCGTGGCCGCGTGGCTGAACCGTCGCGCGGGCGTGACCGCCGCGCTCGCCACGTTCGGCGCCGCATGGCTCGTGTTCGGCACGATCGGAGGCACCGGGCACGACGAGTTCGGCCGCTACAGCTCGGGCGCGCTGCTCGCGCCGGCCGTGCGCGCCGAACTGACGAAGCTGCCGCCCGACACGCCGTTCTACTCGATCGAAATGCTCGACCACACGTTCCCGTTCTACATGGGTCACACGACGATCATGGTGCAGCGCCAGGACGAGCTCGCGTTCGGGATCTCGGTCGAGCCGAACAAGTGGATTCCGACCGTCGGCGAATGGATCACGCGCTGGAAGCAGGAAACCCACGCGCTCGCGATCATGCCGCCCGGCCAGTACGACGCGCTGGTCAAGGAAGGCGTGCCGATGCGCGTGATCGCGCGCGACAACCGGCGCGTGATCGTCGAGAAACCGCAATCGTAAGGACGCCTCCCGCATGAACCCCGTTTCGTTCGTCTGCATCATCACCGGCGTGATGCTCAACGCCTGTGCGCAACTTCTGCTGAAAGCCGGCGTCAACGCCGTTGGACACTTCGAATTCAGCCGTGCGAACATCATCCCGGTCGGCCTGAAGATCGCGACCCAGTTGCCGATCATCGGCGGCCTCGGCTGCTACGTGCTGAGCGTCGTCGTGTGGATCGTCGGGCTGTCGCGGGTCGACGTGTCGATCGCGTACCCGATGCTGTCGCTCGGGTACGTCGTCAACGCGTTCGCGGCGTGGTACCTGTTCGGCGAGGTGCTGTCGGTCCAGCGGCTCGTCGGCATCGGCATCATCCTGATCGGTGTGCTCGTGCTCGCGCGCAGCTGAGCACGGCCCGCGGCGTTAAGCGTCCGCCTACAAAAAATCACGGTACGAATCCGCCAACCGGTGTTTAATGCCGGTTTCGGGCGGATCGCCCGACCCTTTTATTACACGCCATTACAGGCCAAACGCGTTCATGAGCCAGACTACCGCCCCGTTTCTGCCGTTCACCCGCCCCGAGATCGACGAGGAAACCATCCAGGGCGTCGTCGAGGTGCTGCGCTCGGGCTGGATCACCACCGGCCCGCAGTGCCAGAAATTCGAGGCGGCGCTGTCCGAGTACTGCGGCGGCCGTCCGGTCCGCGTATTCAATTCGGGCACCTGCACGCTCGAGATCGGCCTGCGCATCGCGGGCGTCGGCCCCGGCGACGAGGTGATCACGACGCCGGCGTCGTGGGTCTCGACCAGCAACGTGATCATCGAAACGGGCGCGACGCCCGTGTTCGCGGACATCGATCCCGTCACGCGCAACATCGACCTCGACAAGCTCGAGCAGGCGATCACGCCGCGCACGAAGGCGATCATCCCCGTGTTCCTGTCCGGCCTGCCGGTCGACATGGACCGCCTGTACGCGATCGCCCGCGCGCACAAGCTGCGCGTGATCGAGGATGCCGCGCAGGCGTTCGGCTCGACGTGGCACGGCAAGCGCATCGGCGCGATCGGCGACCTCGTGTCGTTCAGCTTCCACGCGAACAAGAACCTGACGACGATCGAAGGCGGCGCGCTCGTGCTGAACAACGAGGACGAAGCGGTGCTCGCGCAGAAGTACCGGCTGCAGGGCATCACGCGCACCGGCTTCGACGGAATGGACTGCGACGTGCTCGGCGGCAAGTACAACCTGACCGACGTCGCCGCGCGCGTCGGCCTCGGCCAGCTGCCGCACCTCGAGCGCTTCACCGCGCAGCGCCGCGCACTCGCGCGCGCGTATTTCGCCGCGTTCGACGGCGGCGCGGCCGCGAAGCTCGGCGTCGGCCTGCCCGTCGCCGAATTCGAGAACGGCAACTGGCACATGTTCCTGGTCACGCTGCCGCTCGAGCGGCTGACGATCACGCGCGCCGAATTCATGGCGCAGATGAAGGAACGCGGCATCGGCACGGGCATCCACTACCCGGCGATCCATCTTTTCACGCTGTACCGTGCGCGCGGTTTCAAGGAGGGCATGTTCCCCCACGCCGAACGGTACGGCGCGTCGACCGTCACGCTGCCGCTGTTTACGCAGATGACGGAAGGCGACGTGCGTCGCGTGGTCGACGCCGTCAATCAGATTTGCGAACAATACGGAAAATAAGCGTACATGAGTCACCTTGAAGCACGCGCCGGACATCCGGGCGCCGCGCATCTGGACACCGGCCGGCCCGAAGTCTCGGTCATCATCCCCGTGTACAACGAGGAAGACGGTCTCGCCGCGCTGTTCGCGCGGCTGTATCCGGCGCTCGACGCCCTCGACACGTCGTACGAAGTGATCCTGATCAACGACGGCAGCCGCGACCGCTCGGCCGCGATGCTCGCCGATCAGTTCCACGTCCGGCCCGACACGACGCGCGTCGTGCTGCTCAACGGCAACTACGGCCAGCACATGGCGATCCTCGCGGGCTTCGCGCAGTCGCGCGGCGAGATCGTCATCACGCTCGACGCGGACCTGCAGAACCCGCCCGAGGAAATCGGCAAGCTGATCGCGAAGATGCGCGAGGGCTACGACTACGTCGGCTCGATCCGCAAGCAGCGCCAGGACAGCCTGTGGCGGCGCAAGGCGTCGCAGATGATGAACCGGCTGCGCGAGCGCATCACGCGCATCAAGATGACCGACCAGGGCTGCATGCTGCGCGCGTACAGCCGCCGCATCATCGACACGATCAACGTGTGCGGCGAAGTCAACACGTTCATCCCCGCGCTCGCGTACACGTTCGCGCAGAACCCGACCGAAATCGAGGTCGCGCACGAGGAACGCTTCGCGGGCGAATCGAAGTACTCGCTGTACAGCCTGATCCGGCTGAACTTCGACCTCGTGACGGGCTTCTCGGTCGTGCCGCTGCAGTGGCTGTCGTTCATCGGCGTGATCCTGTCGCTCGGCTCCGCCGCGCTGTTCGTGCTGCTGCTCGTGCGCCGCTTCATCGTCGGCGCGGAAGTGCAAGGCGTGTTCACGCTGTTCGCGATCACGTTCTTCCTGCTCGGCGTGATCATCTTCGCGCTCGGCCTGCTCGGCGAATACGTCGGCCGCATCTACCAGCAGGTGCGCGCGCGTCCCCGCTACCTGATCCAGGCCGTGCTCGAGCAGCACGACGGCATGCCGCCGGTGCCGGCCGCCGCGAACCGCCCGGGAGCCGCGCAATGAAGCCGCGCGCGGTCGTCTTCGCGTATCACAACGTCGGCGTGCGGTGCCTGCAGGTGCTGCTCGCGCGCGGCGTCGACGTCGCGCTGGTCGTCACGCACGAGGACAATCCGAACGAGAACATCTGGTTCGGCAGCGTCGCGTCCGTCGCGGCCGAGCACGGCATTCCGGTCGTCACGCCGGCCGACCCGACCGATCCGGCGCTGCGCCGCGCGGTGGCCGACGCGCAGCCCGATTTCATCTTCTCGTTCTACTACCGCCACATGCTGCCGGTGGACCTGCTCGCGATCGCGCCGCGCGGCGCGTACAACATGCACGGTTCGCTGCTGCCGAAATACCGGGGTCGGGTACCGACCAACTGGGCCGTGCTGAACGGCGAGACCGAAACCGGCGCGACGCTGCACGAGATGGCCGCCAAGCCGGACGCGGGCGCGATCATCGGCCAGACCGCGGTGCCGATCCTGCCGGACGACACGGCCGCGCAGGTGTTCGACAAGGTCACGGTGGCCGCCGAGCAGACGCTGTGGCGCGTGCTGCCCGCGCTGCTCGCGGGCGAGGCGTCGCACCTGCCGAACGATCTCGCGACCGGCAGCTACTACGGCGGGCGCAAGCCCGAGGACGGCCGCGTCGACTGGTCAAAGCCGGCCGCGCAGGTCTACAACCTGGTGCGCGCGGTCGCGCCCCCGTATCCGGGCGCATTCACGGACATCGACGGCGCCCGCTTCGTGATCGCGCGCGCGCGCCTCGCGGCGCCCGGCAGCGCGGCAGCGGCCGCCGCGGCAGATTTGCCGCCCGGCCTGCACGTAAGCGATAATGCGCTATTCGGCGTCTGCGGCGACAGCCGCGCCCTATCCATTCTCGAGCTCCGGCAGCAGCGCGACGGCAGCGAAACCGTCGTGACGCCCGCGGAATTCGCGCAGTTCATTCATTCTTCCCGTCATTCATGAAAGCAAAAAAAGTCCTGATCCTGGGTGTGAACGGCTTCATCGGCCATCACCTGTCGAAGCGCATTCTTGAAACCACCGATTGGGAAGTGTTCGGCATGGACATGCAGACCGACCGGCTGGGCGACCTCGTCAACCACGAGCGGATGCATTTCTTCGAAGGCGACATCACGATCAACAAGGAGTGGGTCGAGTATCACGTGAAGAAGTGCGACGTGATCCTGCCGCTCGTCGCGATCGCCACGCCGGCCACCTACGTCCAGCAGCCGCTGCGCGTGTTCGAGCTCGACTTCGAGGCGAACCTGCCGATCGTCCGCTCGGCCGTCAAGTACGGCAAGCACCTCGTGTTCCCGTCGACCTCCGAGGTCTACGGGATGTGCTCGGACGAGCAGTTCGACCCGGATGCGTCGGCGCTCACCTACGGCCCGATCAACAAGCCGCGCTGGATCTACGCGTGCTCGAAGCAGCTGATGGACCGCGTGATCTGGGGCTACGGGATGGAAGGCCTGAACTTCACGCTGTTCCGCCCGTTCAACTGGATCGGCCCGGGCCTCGACTCGATCTACACGCCGAAGGAAGGCAGCTCGCGCGTGGTCACGCAGTTCCTCGGCCACATCGTGCGCGGCGAGAACATCAGCCTCGTCGACGGCGGCTCGCAAAAGCGCGCGTTCACCGATATCGGCGACGGCATCAGCGCGCTGATGAAGATCATCGAGAACAAGGACGGCGTCGCGTCGGGCAAGATCTACAACATCGGGAATCCGAAGAACAACTTCTCGGTTCGCGAGCTCGCGCACAAGATGCTCGAACTGGCCGCGGAATTCCCCGAGTACGCCGATTCGGCCAAGCAGGTGAAGCTCGTCGAAACGACGTCCGGCGCCTACTACGGCAACGGCTACCAGGACGTGCAGAACCGCGTGCCGAAGATCGACAACACGATGCAGGAGCTCGGCTGGGCGCCGCAGGCGACGTTCGACGACGCGTTGCGCAACATCTTCGAAGCGTATCGCGGCCACGTCGCCGACGCGCGCGCGCTCGTCGAACAGCAAGGCTGACCGGGACGTTCGCTTGGCTCGTATCGTCCTCAAGATCGACGTCGACACGCTGCGCGGCACGCGCGAAGGCGTGCCGAACCTCGCGCGCATCTTCGACCGCTTCAATGCGCGCGCGACCTTCCTCTTCAGCCTCGGGCCGGATCACACCGGCTGGGCGTTGCGGCGCGTGTTCCGCCCGGGCTTCCTGAAGAAGGTGTCGCGCACGTCGGTGGTCGAGCACTACGGCGTGAAGCAGCTGATGTACGGCGTGCTGCTGCCCGGCCCGGACATCGGCCGCCGTGCGATCGCCGACATGCGCGCGATTCACGAGGCCGGCTTCGAATGCGGGATCCACACGTGGGATCACGTGTACTGGCAGGACAACGTGCGCGTCCGCGATCGCGACTGGACCGCGCGTGAAATGCAGAAGAGTCACGCGCGCTTCGTCGAGATCTTCGGCGCGCCGCCCGTCACGCACGGCGCGGCCGGCTGGCAGATGAACGATGCCGCGTTCGAGCAGATCGATGCATGGGGGATGCGCTACGCGTCCGACGGTCGCGGCCATTCGCCGTACCTGCCCGTCGTCGGCGGCCGCACGCTGTCGCACGTGCAGATGCCGACCACGCTGCCCACGCTCGACGAAGTGCTCGGCATCGACGGCGTCGACACGCACAACGTCGCCGCGCACATCCTCAAGTTCACCGAAACCAATCCGCACGACCAGGTGTTCACGCTGCATGCGGAACTGGAAGGGCAGAAACTCGCGCCCGTGTTCGAACAGCTGCTCGCCGGCTGGCGTGCGCAAGGCCACACGTTTGCGACGATGGGCGACTACCACGCGACGCTGGACCGCGACTCGCTGCCATCGTACCCTGTCACGTGGGGCGAAATCCCCGGCCGCTCCGGCGAACTGATCGTCCAGCCCGACTGAAGTTCGCACGCGAGCCGGCGTCGCCGCTCCGCCCCCGCGGCGCGCTGCCGCGACGCCCCGCCGAACCGCGCCGCCGCAGCGGCGCCCTTCCATAACAACAGGAGAAACACGTGTCTGTCGAAGTTGACCGTCAAGTTCCCGATTTCACCGCACCGGCCACGGGCGGCGACATTTCGCTGTCCGACCTGAAGGGCAAGAAGCTCGTGCTGTACTTCTATCCGAAGGACAACACGCCGGGCTGCACGACCGAAGGGCTGCAGTTCCGCGATCTCTATCCGAAGTTCAAGAAGGCCGGTGCGGAAGTCATCGGCGTGTCGCGCGACAGCCTGCGCTCGCACGACAATTTCAAGGCCAAGCTCGAACTGCCGTTCCCGCTGATCTCCGATGCCGACGAAGCGCTGTGCGCGTTGTTCGATGTCATCAAGATGAAGAAAATGTATGGCAAGGAAGTGCGCGGAATCGAGCGTTCGACGTTCCTGCTCGACGCCGACGGCGTGCTTCGCCAGGCATGGCGCGGCATCAAGGTGCCGGGTCACGTGGACGACGTGCTAAAGGCTGTACAAGCGCTTTGAGGCGCGTTATATTGGGCCGCAATGAATGCCAGTTCGCCCCATATTTCTCGTAGCTGCGCCGGTGCCCGTTGCAATGCTTCCCGGCACCTGACGCGCATCACGACGGCATCAGCCGAGCCGCATGTCCCTGTCGACGGGGCAGCGGCTTTTTTTATGGAACGCGCGCCGGCCCTCCCCGGTCCGGCCCTTACCGCATCGAGGAGCTGATCGACACTTAGGCGAACCGGCTAGACGAAATTCCTGTGCGCCACCGCGCGCAAACTGCATGCGTCTACGTCACGCAGGATGCGATCAGCGGCGCACGCCATGCGACACGATTCCTCCCGAGGGACACCATGCCTTTGCCTACTCCCCCCAGCAAGCTCGGCAGCCTGCTGCCGCCCGACGAATACAAGGCGAAAGCGCGGCCCGCGAAAGCCGCGAAGAAATCCGCCGAAGGGGACGCATCCACAGCCGGTGACTATGGTCCGGCCAGCGTGGCCCAACCGATGATCGAAGCCGCGAACACGGCCGCGCCGCTGCGTGCCGTCGCGTCTTCGGCGCCCGACGCCGCGAGCGCACCCGCGCGCGGCCGCAAGACCAAACAGACGGCCGCGCTGCTGCAGCCGCTGCCGGCGCCCGCCGAACCCGCGGCGCCGGTCGTGGCACGCCACGACAAGCCGGCCGCCGGGAAACCGGCCACGGCGCCCGCGCGCGATGCCGGCGCCGCGACGAAGTCGCGCAGCCGCAAGCCCGCCGAAGCCGAACTGCAGAAACTGTTCGTGCTCGACACCAACGTGTTGATGCACGACCCAAGCAGCCTCTTCCGCTTCGAGGAACACGACGTCTATCTGCCGATGATGACGCTCGAGGAACTCGACAACCACAAGAAGGGGATGTCCGAAGTCGCGCGTAACGCCCGCCAGGTCAGCCGCACGCTCGACGCGCTCGTCGCCGACGGCGGCCCGATCTCGGACGGCATCCCGCTGTCGCGCCTCGGCAGCCGCGAGGCGCTCGGCCGCCTGTACTTCCAGACGAAGCTCGCCGACATCGCGCCGGTCGAAGGCTTGCCCGAGGGCAAGGCCGACAACCAGATCCTCGGCGTTGTGCGCGCGCTGCAGCGCGACCGGCCCGACCGCCAGGTCGTGCTGGTGTCGAAAGACATCAACATGCGGATCAAGGCGCATGCGCTCGGCCTGCCCGCGGAAGACTACTTCAACGACCAGGTGCTCGAGGACAAGGATCTCCTCTACACCGGCGTGCGCGAACTGCCGCAGGACTTCTGGACCAAGCACGCGAAGGGCATGGAGAGCTGGCAGGACACGAAGACGGGCACCACGTACTACCGCGTGACCGGCCCGCTCGTCGCGTCGATGCTCGTCAACGAGTTCGTCTATCTCGAGCCGCAGAACGGCGAGCCGACGTTCCACGCGATCGTCCGCGAGCTGAACGGCAAGACGGCGCTGCTGCAGACGCTGCGCGACTACAGCCACCACAAGAACAACGTGTGGGGCATCACCGCGCGCAACCGCGAGCAGAACTTCGCGCTGAACCTGCTGATGAACCCCGAGATCGACTTCGTCACGCTGCTCGGCCAGGCCGGCACCGGCAAGACGCTCGTCGCGCTCGCGGCCGGCCTCGCGCAGGTACTCGACGACAAGCGCTACAACGAGATCATCGTGACGCGCGCGACCGTGCCCGTCGGCGAGGACATCGGTTTCCTGCCCGGCACCGAGGAAGAGAAGATGCAGCCGTGGATGGGCGCATTCGACGACAACCTCGAAGTGCTGCAGAAGACCGACGATGCCGCCGGCGAATGGGGCCGTGCCGCGACGCAGGAGCTGATCCGATCGCGCCTGAAGGTGAAGAGCATGAACTTCATGCGCGGCCGCACGTTCGTCGACAAGTACCTGATCATCGACGAGGCGCAGAACCTGACGCCGAAGCAGATGAAGACGCTCGTCACGCGCGCGGGCCCCGGCACGAAGATCGTGTGCCTCGGCAACATCGCACAGATCGACACGCCTTACCTGACCGAAGGCAGCTCGGGCCTGACCTACGTCGTCGACCGCTTCAAGGGCTGGGGCCACAGCGGCCACGTGACCCTCGCGCGCGGCGAACGCTCGCGGCTCGCCGATTACGCGTCGGACATTCTGTAACGCGCAGGCCGGCCGAGCGGCCGGCTGTCGACGCCACGCGGCGCTCCGTTTCCGGAGCGCCGTTTTTATTTGGGGTCGAAGACAAAGGTAACGCTTCGTCACGCAACAACGCAGTTTACGCGCGAAACTTCAAGTAAATTCTCAAGAATGGTTGCTTAAGCCCCGCCGGAGCGTCTACCATCGGGTCTGTCTGTTGTCATACGATTCGCGAGCGCGCCGCGCTCGCCCGCCTTGCCATGCTTCGAATCTGGGTTCCCGTCGCCGTCGTCTCCCTGCTTGCGGCCTGCTCCAGCGTGCCGCCGCAGTCGGCATCGCGCTCCGCTTCGGGGATGAAGATCACGACGCCGCGCGCCTTCCCGGCGCCGGCCAATTTCCCGAAATTCGTCGACCACAGCGTCGGCCAGGAAGAAATCTCGATCCAGGCGATGAGCCTCGTCGGCGTCCCGTATCGCTGGGGCGGCAACACGCCGACGAGCGGCTTCGACTGCAGCGGGCTCGTGCGCTACGTGATCGGCCGCGCGGCCGATGTCAACCTGCCGCGCACGACCGCCGACATGAGCGGCCGCGGCGTGTCGATCGAACCCGACCAGATCGCGCCGGGCGACCTGATTTTCTTCAATACGACCGGGCGGCCGCATTCGCATGTCGGCATCTACGTCGGCAAGCTGCGCTTCGTCAACGCACCGTCGACGGGCGGCACCGTGCGGCTCGACTACCTGACGAACCCGTACTGGGCCAAGCGTTTCGACGGCATTCGCCGCGTCGCGCCGCCGCGCTCGGCCCCGACGCCGTTCGATGCGCCGACCTACGAGGCCAAGCGCGACGAGCCGCGCAACCCGACCGCGGTCGCGGCCGCTCCGGTGGTCGTGACGGCCGCCGCCGCGCCGCGGCAGCCGACGTATGCGCCGTCGCAAGCAAGCGTGACGCAGGCGCAGGCCATTCCGACCACGCCGGTCGTGACGACGGCCGCAGCGGCACCGCCGGCAACGGCCGCCGATCCGTACGAACCGCCGCCCCCGCGGATGCAGGCGGCGCAACAGCAAGCGACGTCGGCGAATGGCGCCGTGCCCGCGATGACGGCCAATGCAGCACCGGCCGCCCCGGCCGAGGTCGGTACGCAGATTCCGACGACCGCACTGACGGCCGCCCAGGCCGCCGCCTTCGATGCGGAGCCGCCGCCCGCCACCGCGTCGACGCCGACACGCAGTATCGAGCCCGCGCCCGTGCAGGTATTGCGTGCGTCGACGCAATCCGCACCCGTCAGCCCGCGCACCAGTACCGCGGACGATCCGATCGCGCGGTTTGCGACCGGCAGTTACTGACCCGTTGCTCGACCCCGACCGTCACGACGTGGGCGGCATTTGCCACCCGCCACCGCTTCGCCGCCCCCCTCTCCCGCGCTCCCAAAAGAAAATGCGCCGCAGCCTTTCGGCTTGCGGCGCATTTCGTGTCAACCGGAAAGCGTCGACGATCAGAAGATCTGGTGCCCGAGCCACCATCCGCCGGCCGCGAACAGCGCGGCCGCCGGCAGCGTCAGCACCCACGCCCACACGATATTGCCGGCGACGCCCCAGCGCACGGCCGACAACTTCTGCGTCGCGCCGACACCGACGATCGCGCCGGTAATCGTGTGCGTGGTCGACACGGGAATGCCGAGGAACGACGCGACGAACAGCGTGATCGCACCGCCGCTTTCCGCGCAGAAGCCGCCGACCGGCTTGAGCTTCGTGATCTTCTGGCCCATCGTGCGCACGATGCGCCAGCCGCCGAACAGCGTGCCGAGGCCCATCGACAGGTAGCACGCGCCGATCACCCATGCCGGCGGCGCATCGGCGGTGGCCGACGCGTAGCCGCTCGCGATCAGCAGCATCCAGATGATGCCGATCGTCTTCTGTGCATCGTTGCCGCCGTGGCCCAGGCTGTACAGGCCGGCGGACAGCAGTTGCAGCCGGCGGAAGCGCCGGTCGACCTTGCTGGGCGCGGTACGGAAATACAGCCACGACACGCCGAGCATGAACAGCGAACCGAGGATGAAACCGAGCAGCGGCGAAATGAAGATGAACGCGATCGTCTTCAGCAGCCCGTCGACGTTCAGCGAACTCCAGCCCGATTTCGCGAGCGCCGCGCCGACGAGACCGCCGATCAGCGCGTGCGACGAGCTCGACGGAATCCCGTAGTACCACGTGATCACGTTCCAGCCGATCGCGCCGACCAGCGCGCCGAACACGACGTAATGGTCGACGATTTCGGGATCGATCGTGCCTTTACCGACGGTCTGCGCGACTTTCAGGTGGAAGATGAAGTACGCGATCACGTTGAACGCGGCCGCGAACACCACGGCCTGCTGGGGCTTCAGCACCCCGGTCGACACGACGGTGGCGATCGAGTTCGCCGCGTCGTGAAAGCCGTTCATGAAGTCGAATACGAGCGCGACGAGCACCAGCGTCGCGACCATCCATAGGGCGAGTTGTATCGAATGC
Source organism: Burkholderia sp. 9779_493 (assembly GCF_015712215.1). Taxonomy (NCBI): domain Bacteria; kingdom Pseudomonadati; phylum Pseudomonadota; class Betaproteobacteria; order Burkholderiales; family Burkholderiaceae; genus Burkholderia; species Burkholderia sp. 9779_493. The sequence goes on along the minus strand of NZ_JACCQA010000002.1, from coordinate 244,011 downwards.
ATCGTGGTCCGCTCAGGCGTTTTCCAGCACGATGCCTTCGATGATGTTCGCGACGTCCTCGCACTTGTCGGTGATCTCTTCGAGCAGCTCGTAGATCGCCTTCAGCTTGATGAGCGTCTTCACGTCGTCTTCCTCGCGGAACAGCTTCGACATCGCCGCACGCAGCACGCGGTCGGCTTCCGATTCCCAGCGGTCGATTTCCTCGCATTGCTTGAGGATCTGCGCCGACTGTTTCATGTCGGACAGCAATCCGACGGCCTGCTGCACGTGCTGCGCCGACTGGGTGACGATGTGCGCGAGCTGGCTCGCCTCGGACGTGACGGACTGCACGTCGTACAGCGATACGGCCGTCGCGACGTCTTCCATCAGGTCGAGGATGTCGTCCATCGTCGTGATCAGCTTGTGGATCTCGTCGCGATCGAGCGGCGTGATGAAGGTCTTGTGCAGCAGATCGATCGCCTCGTGCGTGAGCTTGTCGGCGGCCTTCTCGGCGATTTGCACGTTTTGCTTGTGAATCTCGGCGTCGGCGAGATTGTCGATCAGCAGTTCGAGCTCGCGGCCACCGGAAACGATGTGCTTCGCGTGCGAGTTGAAGAGTTCAAAGAACTTGCCCTCGGTGGGCATGAATCGACCGAACATGGGATTCCTGAGAGATTGTCAAACTACTGTCACGAAAACGGGCGACATTGTACCGGTTCCGGTCGCGACGCGACGTGCGCATATGCGCACGCCGGGATTGGATACAACATTTGGCGAAATAGGTGTTTACAACCGGCTTTACTCGCCGTAGAAGGTCTGCGCCCCGGCAAAATTGTCGAACTTCGTGTATTGCCCCAGGAACGTGAGCCGAACGGGCCCGATCGGGCCGTTACGCTGCTTGCCGATGATGATTTCGGCCGTCCCCTTGTCAGGGCTGTCGGGATTGTAGACCTCATCGCGGTAAATGAACAGGATCACGTCCGCATCCTGTTCGATTGCGCCCGATTCGCGCAAATCCGACATCACCGGACGCTTGTTGGGGCGCTGTTCGAGGCCGCGGTTCAGCTGCGACAGCGCGATCACCGGCACGTCGAGCTCCTTCGCGAGGCTCTTCAGCGATCGCGAAATTTCCGAAATTTCGGTTGCCCGGTTCTCGCCCTGCGACGAACCCGACATCAGCTGCAGGTAGTCGACGATGATCAGGCCGAGCTTGCCGCATTGCCGCGCCAGACGCCGCGCGCGCGAGCGCAATTCCATCGGATTCAGGCCGCCCGTCTCGTCGATGAAGAGCTGCGCCTCGCTCATCTTCTGCACCGCGTGCGTCAGTTTCGGCCAGTCCTCGTCCGTCAGGCGGCCCGTACGCATCCGGTGCTGGTCGAGCCGGCCGATCGAGCCGAGCATACGCATCACGAGCTGGGTGCCCGGCATTTCCATCGAGAACACCGCGACCGGCAACCCGTACTCGACCGCGACGTATTCGCCGATGTTCATCGAGAACGCGGTCTTACCCATCGACGGGCGCCCCGCGACGATGATCAGTTCACCGCCGTGCATCCCGGACGTCATCCGGTCGAGGTCGACGAAGCCGGTCGGCGTGCCGGTGACGTCGCTCGGGTTCGCGGTGTGGTACAGCGTGTCGATGCGCTCGACCACCTGCGTGAGCAGCGGGCCGATCTCGAGGAAGCCCTGGTTGCCGCGCGCGCCCTCCTCGGCGATCGAGAACACCTTCGATTCGGCTTCGTCGAGCAGCTGGCGGACTTCCTTGCCCTGCGGATTGAACGCGTCGGCCGAGATCTCGTCGGCGACCGACACGAGCCGGCGCAGCACCGCGCGGTCACGCACGATTTCCGCATAGCGGCGGATGTTCGCCGCGCTCGGCGTATTCTGCGCGAGCGCGTTCAGGTATGCGAGCCCGCCGACGTCGTCGGCCTTGCCGGACGTGGTCAGCGCTTCGTACACGGTCACGACGTCGGCCGGGCGCGTCGACGCGATCAGGCGGCCGATGTGCTCGTAGATGATCCGGTGGTCGTAGCGGTAGAAGTCGCCCTGCGACAGGAAGTCGGCAATCCGGTCCCATGCCGCGTTGTCGAGCAACAGGCCGCCGAGCACCGACTGTTCGGCTTCGACCGAATGCGGCGGGACTTTCAGCGATTCGATTTGGGGATCTTGCGGCGCGTTCATGGGTTGGGATTATCGCGAATAGATGGCGGCAGCGCTACCACCGCTTGCCCGCGATCGGGCAATAAAAAAGGCAGGCCCCGGTTGCCCGGGCGCCTGCCCTTGTCCGGACGGCGGAAGCCGCCCGGCAAGCTTGCATACGCTTACGCGTGGTCGCCGATCACGTTGATCGTGACGTCGACGACGACGTCCGTGTGCAGCGCGACCTGGACGTTGTGCTCGCCGATCATCTTCAGCGGGCCTTCCGGCATGCGCACTTGCAGCTTCTCGACTTCGTAGCCTGCCTTCTTCAGCAGTTCCGCGACGTCGCCGTTCGTGACCGAGCCGAACAGACGGCCGTCGACGCCCGACTTCTGCGTGATTTCGAACGACTGGCCGTTCAGCTTCTCGCCGACTGCCTGCGATGCGGCCAGCTTTTCAGCGGCGATCTTTTCGAGTTCAGCGCGGCGCACTTCGAATTCGGCGATCGCTTCCTTCGTTGCACGGCGAGCCTTGCGGTTCGGGATCAGGAAGTTGCGAGCGTAACCGTCCTTGACCTTGACGATATCGCCGAGGTTACCCAGATTGGCGACTTTTTCCAACAGAATGATTTGCATTCGAATTCTCCTTATTGCGTCGCCTGATTACGCCTTGTGCTGATCGGTGTACGGCAGCAGCGCGAGGAAACGCGCACGCTTGATGGCCGTATCCAGCTGACGCTGATAGTGCGCCTTCGTACCCGTCAGACGAGCCGGCGTGATCTTGCCGTTTTCGCCGATGAAGTCCTTCAGCGTTTCCGTGTCCTTGTAGTCGATCTGCTCGACGCCTGCAGCCGTGAAACGGCAGAACTTCTTGCGCTTGAAGAGCGGGTTTTGTTGCTGACGACGCTTGTCGAATTTCTTACCAGTCGGGCGGGGCATGATTTCAGTCCTTTCCAATGTCCTGCAATGCTGTGATGTGAAACACCAAGGTTCTCGCGTTGCGGCTTTTCTTGGCCAGGAAGCCCGTGAACAGCGTTTCGACGCCCATTTCACGGCTTTCCAGCTTGCCGCTCGCCTCACCGGCCGCCACCGCCTCGATCGTCATTTCGACCTGACGGGGAATGCCTGCTTCGACGACTTCCGTGCGGTGATGCAACGTGGCGCTTGCGATCGGAACACCGGCCGGCGTATATCGCACCGGTGCGCGTTCGACGACGCTCGCCGTCAATTGCAACCTGTTCACGTGAGTGGCGCGCTCCTTGATGGCTTAATGAGTGACGAACTTAAGCCTGCGCTTCGGCCGGCTGAGCTGCAGCCGCCTTCTTGGCTTCTTCGCGCTGAACTTCCTTCATCATCGGCGACGGGCCGGTTTCGGCCTTCTTCATCTTGACGATGAGGTGGCGCAGCACGGCGTCGTTGAACTTGAACGCGTGTTCGAGTTCGTCGAGCGTCGTCTGGTCGCACTCGATGTTCATGCAGACGTAGTGAGCCTTCGCGAGTTTCTCGATCATGTAGGCCAGTTGGCGACGGCCCCAGTCTTCGACACGGTGGATCTGGCCGCCGTGCGACGTGATCGTGGACTTGTAACGCTCGATCATCGCGGGCACTTGCTCGCTTTGATCGGGGTGCACGATGAATACGATTTCGTAATGACGCATTACACACTCCTTGTGGATTAAAGCCACCCGGGCGTCTGAACCGGTGTGGCAAGTGAGAAGCCGAAGATTCTAACCCGGTTACGGGACGCACGCAAGGCCAATCGACGATTCGCGGACGGATTCGGCCGTATTTTCAAAGACTTGAGCGGGTATGTCGGGCAAGCGGCAGCCGCTCGGCCCTTCTGCAGTCGGGGTCGGAGCGCAAGCGCGCCGGCCGCGCGGCGCAACGGTCACTCGTTATGCGTGCCGGCAAGTCGCGCGTCGAGCGCCGTCCGGAACGCCGCCAGCGCCGACGGCTCGGCGTCGGTCACGGCCCACCACGTCATCCCGGCCGCGTTCCAGCGGTCGAGCGCATAGCCCTGCGACACGGTCGCGTACGGGGCCGCCGGCCGCTCCCCGGCCGGCTGCACGTAAACGTCGACCACGTGCTGCCGGTGGCGGTAGACGAGCACCGCGACGCGGCGCCGCCCGACGTAGTCGAGCCGGCCGCCGACCAGCGCGAAGCCGCTCGCCGCGAGATCCTCGACCGGCGGCGCATAGTCGAGCCGGCCGTTGAACCACGGCTTGACCGTGTGCCGGTCGGTCGAGATCACGTCGATGTCGCGCGCCGACAGGTCGGCCCGCACGTGGCTCGCGACCAGTTCGTCGACCGTACGGGCGGTGTCGGCGTGGCGGCCCGACCATGCCATTCCGCCCGCCGCCGCGAGCGCCATCAGCAACGCGACGCCCCAGCCGAGGCCCGGCAGCGCGGCCACGCGCGGGCCGGTGCCGGTCGATACCGGGCGTGCCGCCCCGCCCCGCCCGGTCAGCCACGCGAACCAGTCGCGCCCGCGCGGCCGCCGGGGCGGCGGTGGCGGGGACTCCGGCCGCGGCTCGGCCCGCGACGGCGCATCGGCACGCGCGTCGGCCGCTGCCGGCAGGCTCGCGAGGAGGCTTGCGCGCAGCGCGTCCGGCGCGCGGTGATAATCGGCCTGCCGCACGGCCTGCACCAGCGTGACGATCCGCGCGCGTTCGCGGCGGCACGCATCGCACCCGTCGACATGCTGCTGGACCCGCAACGCATCGGGCGCCGACAGCTCGCGGTCGACGTCCGCGTCCAGCAACGCTCGCGCTTCGTTACAGTCCATCGATAGCCTCCGATGCGGTTCCGCCCGCCGGCGCACGGCCCGGCCGGCCTTCGGTCGCCGGCGCGGGCGCGCCGCCCAGCAGCGCGGCGAGCTTGCGCCGGCCGCGCGCGAGCCGCGACATCACCGTGCCGACCGGCACGTCCACGATCGCCGCGATCTCGCGGTAGCTCAGGTCCTCCATCTCGCGCAGCACGAGCACCTCGCGGTATTCGGGCGGCAGCTTCGCGAGCGCCGCATTCACGAGCCGCACGTTCTCGCCGCGCAGCAGGTGCGCGAGCGGGTCCTCCGTCGCCGGCTGCCAGTCGTCCGGGACGTCGGCGTCGTCGAGCGTGTCGGGCAGCGCGACCTCGTGCGCCTGCGTGCGCCGCCGCCACTCGGTGTACCAGGTGTGGCGCACGATCGTCAGCAGCCACGGCCGCGCGTTGTCGCCGCGACACGAATCGACGAAGCGCAGCGCGCGCATGCACGCGTCCTGCACGACGTCGTCCGCATCGCCGGCGCTGCCGCTCAGCCAGCGCGCGAGGTTGTACGCGGCGTCGAGATGCGGCAGCACGAGCGCGCGAAACCGCTCGCCGCGCGCGCGCGCATCGTCCGCCGCCCGGTCATCGACCGCCTGTCCGGCTTGCCCCACATGGCCTCCCTGGTCCCGGCGGCCGACGCCGCGCCCGTTCCGCGCACGGCACCCGGACAGACCGGCAACGTGCGCGCTCGATGACCTTACCGCTGCTGCGTCGAGTTTATTCCCGCGCCGTGCGCATGAAGCGTAAAAAATCGCCGGACGGCCCAGCCGGCCGCCCGTTATGGCGTGGTACTCCAGTAACCGGGGCGCGCGTACGCGGCGCGCAGATAGTCGATGAAATAGCGCACGCGCGCCGGCACGTAGCGCTGCTGCGGGTAGACCGCGAGGATGTCGTAGTCGGGCAGCGCGTATTCGTCGAGTACGGTCTCGAGCTCGCCCGTTTCGAGCTGCGCGGCGATTTCCCACGTCGAACGCCAGCCGAGCCCGAGCCCCTCGGCCACCCAGCGGTGCAGCAGCTCGCCGTCGTTGCAGTCGAGATTGCCGGTCACGCGCATCGTCGCGATCTTGCCGTGACGCTGGAAGTACCAGCCGCGGTTCTGCCCGCCCTGCAGGTTGAACGCCAGGCAGTTGTGCTTCAGCAGGTCGTCGAGCGACTTCGGCCGCCCGTGCTTGCGGAAATAGTCGGGCGTGCCGCACACGACGCGCCGGTTCGACGCGAGCTTCACCGCGACGAAGTTCGGATCGACCGCGCCGCCGATCCGGATCGACAGGTCGTAGCCTTCGCGCACGAGATCGACGACACGGTCGGTCAGGTTGAACGACAGCTGCATCTCCGGCTTGTCGGCCAGGAAGCCGGGCGCGTGCGGCGCGACGTGCTTGCGCCCGAACGCGGCCGGCGCCGACACGATCAGGTGCCCGCTGACCGCGCGCCGGCCGGCGGCCAGCTCGTTCTCGGCCTGATCCCATTCGGACAGCAGCCCGCGGCAGCGCTCGAGGAACGCGGCGCCCTCCTCGCTGACGACCAGCCGCCGCGTCGAGCGGTACATCAGCTTCACGCCGAGGCGTTTCTCCAGCGCGTCGATGCGCCGCCCGAGCACCACCGGCGACACGCCCTCCTCGAGCGCCGCCGCCGCGAGGCTGCCCGCGTCCGCGACCCGCACGAACGTCTCGATCTGCTTGAAGCGATCCATCTCCCGTCTCCGTCTCCGTTCCGACACCGGCGGGAAGCCCCGTCCGGCCGTCATTCCATACTTTTAGTTTCGAAATAAGCGACTTCGGCTGATCTTATCAAACCTTTCCTGCATCCCTAAAGTGTCCTCAACAGACCGATTCGCAAGATTCCACTATCCAAGGAGACATTCATGGCCAAGATGAGAGCCGTCGACGCAGCCGTACTCGTGCTCGAGAAGGAAGGCATCCAGACCGCGTTCGGCGTGCCGGGCGCAGCGATCAACCCGTTCTACTCGGCCATGCGCAAGTCGGGCGGCATCAGCCACGTGCTGGCGCGCCACGTCGAAGGCGCGTCGCACATGGCCGAAGGCTTCACGCGTGCGGCGCCGGGCAACATCGGCGTGTGCATCGGCACGTCGGGCCCCGCCGGCACCGACATGATCACCGGCCTCTATTCCGCGTCCGCCGATTCGATTCCGATCCTCGCGATCACCGGCCAGGCACCGCGCGCGCGCCTCTACAAGGAAGACTTCCAGGCCGTCGACATCGAATCGATCGCGAAGCCGGTCACGAAGTGGGCCGTCACCGTGCGCGAACCGGCGCTCGTGCCGCGGGTGTTCCAGCAGGCATTCCACCTGATGCGCTCGGGCCGTCCGGGCCCGGTGCTGGTCGACCTGCCGATCGACGTGCAGCTCGCCGAAATCGAATTCGACATCGACACGTACGAACCGCTGCCGGTCTACAAGCCCGCGGCCACCCGTGCGCAGATCGAGAAGGCGCTCACGATGCTCAACGACGCGGACAAGCCGCTGATCGTGTCGGGCGGCGGCGTGCTCAACGCGGCGGCCGAAGACCTGCTCGTACAGTTCGCCGAAACGGTCGGCGTGCCGGTGATCCCGACGCTGATGTCGTGGGGCGCGATTGCCGACGACCACCCGCTGATGGCCGGCATGGTCGGTCTGCAGACGTCGCACCGCTACGGCAACGCGACGATGCTCGCATCGGATTTCGTGCTCGGCATCGGCAACCGCTGGGCGAACCGCCACACGGGCAGCGTCGAGGTCTACACGAAGGGCCGCAAGTTCGTGCACGTCGACATCGAACCGACGCAGATCGGCCGCGTGTTCGGCCCGGATCTCGGCATCGTGTCCGACGCGAAGGCCGCACTCGAGCTGTTCGTCGCGGTCGCGCAGGAATGGAAGGCCGCCGGCAAGCTGAAGGACCGCAGCGCGTGGGTCGCCGACTGCCAGGAACGCAAGCGCACGCTGCAGCGCAAGACGCACTTCGACAACGTGCCGGTCAAGCCGCAGCGCGTGTACGAAGAGATGAACAAGGTGTTCGGCCGCGATACCTGCTACGTCAGCACGATCGGCCTGTCGCAGATCGCCGCCGCACAGTTCCTGCACGTGTTCAAGGCACGCAACTGGATCAACTGCGGCCAGGCCGGCCCGCTCGGCTGGACGATCCCCGCCGCGCTCGGCGTGCGTGCGGCCGATCCGAGCCGCCCGATCGTCGCGCTGTCCGGCGACTACGACTTCCAGTTCATGATCGAGGAACTGGCGGCCGGCGCGCAATTCAAGCTGCCGTACGTGCACGTCGTCGTGAATAACTCGTACCTCGGGCTGATCCGCCAGGCGCAGCGCGCGTTCGACATGGACTACTGCGTGCAGCTCGCGTTCGACAACGTGAACGCGCCGGAACTGAACGGTTATGGCGTCGACCACGTGGCCGTCGCGGAAGGCCTCGGCTGCAAGGCGCTGCGCGTGTTCAAGCCGGAAGAGATCGAGCCGGCGCTGCGCCAGGCGCAGACGCTCGCGGAAGAGTTCAGCGTGCCGGTGGTCGTCGAAGTGATCCTCGAGCGCGTGACGAACATCTCGATGGGCACCGAAATCGATGCGATCAACGAATTCGAGGATCTCGCCGAAAAGGCCGAGCATGCCCCGACCGCGATCTCGATGCTCGACTGACCCGCAAGACTTTTTTGACTGACCGACCGAAGAGGCTTAGCTCATGCCGAAGTTTGCTGCAAACCTGACCATGCTGTTCAACGAAGTGCCGTTCCTCGACCGCTTCAAGGCGGCCGCGGACGCGGGCTTCGACGCCGTCGAGTTCCTGTTCCCGTACCCGTATGCGAAAGAGGAACTCGCCGAACGGCTCGAGACCAACCGTCTGCGCCTCGTGCTGCACAACCTGCCCGCCGGCAACTGGGATCAGGGCGAGCGCGGCATCGCGTGCCTGCCCGATCGCGTCGGCGAATTCCAGGAAGGCGTCGGCCGTGCGATCGAGTATGCGAAGGCGCTGAAGGTGCCGCAGCTGAACTGCCTCGTCGGCATCCCGTCGGCGAGCACGGCGCGCGACAAGACGTTCGTCACGATCGTCGACAACCTGCGCTTCGCGGCCGACGCGCTCAAGCGCGAAGGCATCCGCCTGCTCGTCGAGCCGTGCAACAGCTTCGACATCCCGGGCTTCGCGCTGAACCGCTCGTCGGAAGGGCTCGACGTGATCCGCGCGGTCGGCTCGGACAACCTGTTCCTGCAGTACGACATCTATCACATGCAACGCATGGAAGGCGAACTGGCCGCGACGATCGAACGCAACCTCGCATCGATCGGCCACGTCCAGCTCGCGGACAACCCGGGCCGCAACGAGCCGGGCACCGGCGAGATCAACTATGCGTTCCTGTTCGCGCTGCTCGACCGGCTCGGCTATGCCGGCTACGTCGGCTGCGAATACAAGCCCCGTACCACCACGACGGAAGGCCTCGGCTGGCTGCAAAGCGTAGCCGGCTGCGCACCGGCCTCGGCGCGTCGCGCCGCCTGAGTCGCGCCCTTTCCGTTTTCAGCCCTATAGGAGACTTTCACATGGCAACCATCGGTTTCATCGGCCTCGGCATCATGGGCGCGCACATGGCGCGCAACCTGCTCAAGGGCGATCATCAACTCGTCGTGAACGGCGCGTTCCCGATCCCGGACGACCTGCGCGGCAGCGCGAAGGTCGTCGCGAACTCCACCGAAGTCGCGCAGCACGCCGACATCATCATCTCGATGGTGCCGGACACGCCGGACGTACGTAACGTGCTGTTCGCCGACGACGGCGTCGCGAAGGGCCTGACGGCCGGCAAGCTCGTGATCGACATGAGCTCGATCTCGCCGCTCGACACGCAGGCATTCGCGAAGCAGATCAACGCGCTCGGCTGCGACTACCTCGACGCGCCGGTGTCCGGCGGCGAAGTCGGCGCACGCGAAGCGACGCTGACGATCATGGTCGGCGGACCGGAGAAGGCATTCGAGCGCGCGAAGCCGCTGTTCGAGAAGATGGGCAAGAACATCACGCTCGTCGGCGACAACGGCGCGGGCCAGACCTGCAAGGTCGCGAACCAGATCATCGTCGCGCTGAACATCGAGGCGGTCGGCGAGGCGCTGCTGTTCGCCGCCCGTTCGGGCGCCGATCCGGAGCGCGTGCGCCAGGCGCTGATGGGCGGCTTCGCCGCGTCGCGCATCCTCGAAGTGCACGGTGCGCGCATGACCAAGCGCACGTTCGATCCGGGCTTCCGCATCGAGCTGCACCAGAAGGACCTGAACCTCGCGCTCGACGGCGCGCGCAAGCTCGGCCTCGCGCTGCCGCACACCGCGAGCGCGCAGCAGCTGTTCAGCGTGTGCGCGTCGCACGGCGGCAAGGCATGGGATCACTCGGCACTCGTGCGCGCGCTCGAGATCATGTCGAACTTCGAGATCGGCCAGACGCCGGCCGCGTAACGCGGATGCCGCAACGCGCGTTTGTGCTGCGATGGCGCAGGCGTGCGACGGATACACGTGACTCGGCCGCGGCCGGTCGCATCGATGCGCGCCGCACGCGCGCATCACGGTGGGGCGCCCCGCCCTGCATCGCCAACGGCATGCGGGACGGGGCGAAAAACGCCGCTCTGGGCTGAGAGCGGCGTGGTGGGGTCCGCAGCGGCACCCGGCGGCGCCGGGGAAGCCTTGGTCGGTCAGACGTCGTCGTCGGGTGTCCGCCTGTCGGATTTCGCGTATTACATTTCTTTACGTTCGAGCGTGCGATTTTTCATGCAATCGTCGCGTTGAACGCCTACACTTTCGCCACGCCTTTCGAGAAAACCGCCGCGCTTGCGCGCCCTTCCGGGCACGCCCCCAGCGCGGTGTTTTTTTCGCCACTTCACGGCGCGTTTTCTTTTCAACCACCTAAGGAGTGCAACGATGGGTCTTCTTTCGTTTATCAAGGAGGCGGGTGAAAAACTGCTGGGTCACGCCGATGCACAGGCAGCGGAAGATCCGAATGCCGCGAACCAGACCGCGGCCGATGCCATCAAGAACTACATCAGCTCGCAAGGTCTCGACACGTCGAACCTGACCGTCGCGTTCGACGGCGCATCGCGCACCGTCACGCTGTCGGGCAGCGTCGCCGATCTCGACACGAAGGCGAAGGTCAAGGTCGCGGCCGGCAACGTGCAGGGTGTCGCGGGCGTCAACGACGACGATCTGCAGCCGGACGATCCGGAAGTGCAGTACCACGACGTGAAGCCGGGCGATACGCTGTCGGCGATCGCCAAGGAAGTGTATGGCGACGCGAACAAGTATCCGGTGATCTTCGAGGCGAACAAGCCGATGCTGTCGAGCCCGGACCGGATCTACCCGGGCCAGAAGCTCGTGATTCCGCCGCAGTCCTGAGCGTTCGCGCAGCACTGACGCAAAAATGGCAGGCCATTGGCCTGCCATTTTTTTATGCACGCTGCGCGACGTCCGCGCGGCGACCGTCGGTCACAGCGTATCGAACGCGCGCTGCAGGGCGTCGCGATCGTGGATGCCGTTCGCGAGCGCGAGCATCAGCAGCACGCGCGCCTTGAACGGGTGCAGCGAGCCCGCGCTCACGAAACCGAGCGCATCGTCGCTCGCGGCGCCGTTGCTCATCACGTGCCCCGAACCCACGCGCGACGCGCGGACCACCGCCACGCCCGCCTTCACCGCATCGGCGAGCGCCGACTGCAGCGTCGCATGGATCGAGCCATTGCCGGTACCCGCGACGACGAGGCCGCGCACGCCGGCCGCGACGAGCGCGTCGACGGCCGTGCGCGTCACGCCTGCATAGCTCGCGACGACTTCGACCAGCGGCCAGCTCGCCGCGATCGCCAGTTGCGTGTCGCGGGTACGCGTGACGCGGCGCGCGAATTCGACGCGGCCGTCCTGCACCCAGCCGAGCGCACCGAGCTCCGGCGACTGGAACGCGTCGACTGCATAAGTGCTCGTCTTGACGACGTCGCGCGCGCCGTGGATCCGGTTGTTGAACGCGACCAGCACGCCCTGCCCGTGCGCGGCCGGATGGGCGGCCACCGTCACCGCGTTCAGCAGGTTCAGCGGGCCGTCGGACGACAGCGCGGTTGCCGGCCGCATCGCGGCCGTCAGCACGACCGGCTTGTCGCCTTTCACGACCAGATGCAGCGCATACGCGGTCTCCTCGAGCGTATCGGTGCCGTGGGTGATCACGATGCCGTCGATCGCCGGGTCGGCCATCAGCGCGTCGATCCGTGCGGCGAGCGTGTTCCACAGCGGCAGCGCGAGATCCTTGCTGTCGATGCTGGCGACCTGCTCCGCGTCGATGCGCGCGACGGACGCGAGCGCCGGCACGGCGTCGACCAGGAAACTGACGCCGAGCGCGCCGGCCTGGTAGCCGGCCGTGCTGGCCGCGTCGGGCGCGGCGCCGGCGATCGTGCCGCCGGTGGCGAGGACGGCGATGCGCGGCAGCGCCGGCGCGGACGAAGGGGATGCGGTGTTCGGTGTATTCATGGCCGCGATTGTAATGGCTCGCGGCCGCGAGCCGGCGGGTTCCGGCGCGGCAGCCGGCCGTTGCCGGCGCGCGTCATGGTTTGTCCCGATCCCCGCGCCGCACGCGCCGTCAACGGCCGTGGCGTCCGCAACGTTATAGGAAGTGCCGTTTTGGTGTTTTCACATTGATTTGCCATAATCGGAACGCGTGGTGCGATGTGGCCCTGTCCTCATCGCGTCGTGCTTCGTGACGACGTCGATCACGCGCAATTCACCCCATGGGAGTGTCGAAATGAAAATCCAATCGCTCGTAGCCGCAGTGCTTCTCGGCGGCATGCTGGCTTCCCCCGCATTCGCGGCGAACAGCCAGCAGGACAAGATGAAGGCCTGTAACACGCAGGCAGCCGGCAAGACGGGCGACGAACGCAAGGCGTTCATGAAGGACTGCCTGTCGGCGAAGCCCGCAAAGGCAATGACGCAGCAGGAGAAGATGAAGGCATGCAACACGCAGGCCACCGGCAAGAAGGGTGACGATCGCAAGGCGTTCATGAAGAGCTGCCTGAGCAACCAGCCGGCCGCCTGAGTCCCGGCGCTCCCGTCCCGAATGCCGCGTCCCGCTTCGGCGGGCGCGGCATTTTCGTTTTCGTTGCACGCGCATCGACGTGCGCCATTCGGCCTTTCCCGCCCCGTTTTTCCGGCCCGCCGTCACGATGCCGCCACATGGTGCGGCAATTCGCCGCGTTTTCTTCTATGATGGCTGCAACGCGGCCCACCCAAGACCAAGAAGCGCCATCGGGCCGCCCTCGAGACGGACGCGCACGCGCGTCAAACGGAGGCTTTGGATGGCATGGAGACAACACCGCTGGTTCCGCCGCTGGCTGATCGTGATCGTGTTCTGGGCGGTGCCCGTCGCGATCATCGCCGTGCGCGAGATCCGCGAGGAAATGGCCTACAACAAGGCGGACCTGCAGCTCGCGCTGACCACCTGGCAGCTCACCGATGCGCAGCAGGCCGCCGGCGCCGCCGCGAAGTGCCACGGGGATCCTGACGACGCGCGCGCGGCCGGCTGCCCGGCCGACGTGCTCGCCGCCAACGCGCCGCGCCAGCAGGCGGCCCGCGACGAATACGTGGTGCGCCGCAATACGCTCGCCGGCTACCTGTGGCATGCGTTCGTCGGCTACTGGGTCGTCCCGGCCGCGTTCCTGTTCGCCTGCGGCGTCGTGATCGCGCTGATCCGCCGCGCGCTGCGCCGCCCGCCGATCAAGCCGCCCGTTCCGCCTGTCACGCACTGACCCCGACACGCGCCGCGGGCGCCGCCGCCCCCCGGTCGACCACTGCGTTCCCCGCATGCCGCCCCCGCGCGAAGCGCGCCTGGCGCTCGGGCGCCGCTCCGTCCGTTGGCGCGCCGCGACACCCTCGCGCGATTTGACGCTTTTTCACGTGGCAACGAAAAGAGGCCGTAATCCGCTGTGATATAACTGCCGACGTGATCCGCTCCTTGAGCGAGACTCACTCCGAACATCATCCGATGGAGAACAACGATGCAAAAACGGAATCTTGTGCTGAAAGCCGCCGCTGCGCTCATCGTCGGTAGCCTCGCGCTCACCGGTTGCACCACCACCCCGGACAAGCCGGACAACGCCGCGACCAACGCGTCGAAGCGTCAGTCGATCGACGCGAGCGTCGACGCGACGCTGTCGCGCATGTACTCCACGGTCAAGGGCTCGCGCGAGCTCGTCGCGAAATCGCGCGGCGTGCTGGTGTTCCCCGAAGTGATCCAGGCCGGCTTCATCGTCGGCGGCCAGTCCGGCAATGGCGCGCTGCGCGTCGGCGGCAGCACGGTCGGCTACTACAACACGTCGTCGCTGTCGGTCGGCCTGCAGGCCGGCGCGCAGTCGAAGGCGATCGTGTTCCTGTTCATGACGCAGCAGGCGCTCGACGAATTCCGCGGCTCGGACGGCTGGGCAGCCGGCGCCGGCGCATCGGTCGCGCTCGTGAAGATGGGCGCGAACGGCGCGGTCGACTCCAACACGGCTACCGCGCCGATCCAGGTCGTCGTGCTGACCAACGCCGGCCTGATGGGCGACGTGTCGATCAACGGCACCAAGGTCACCAAGCTCAAGATCTGACGTTGACGCACTGCCCGCGCGTGCCGCGCGCGGGTCATGCGCAAACGGCGATGTCCTTGCGGGCATCGCCGTTTTTTTATCCGCCGGCGCGGTGCGCCGGGTCGGTCGGACTGCTCGGGCCGTTCAGGCCGCTCAGGTCGTCGAATCGATCACCTTGAAGCGCGAGCGCTTCTGCGCGCGGATCACCGACTGGTACACGTCGACGTACTGCTGCGCCATCCGGCGCGACGTGAAGCGCTCCTCGAAACGCTGCCGCACGCGCGCACGCGGCAGCAGGTGCAGCCGGTTCACGGCGGCCACCGCGCTGATTTCGTCCTCGACGATGAAACCCGACACGCCCTCGTCCACCACTTCGGGCACCGCGCCGCGGTTGAACGCGATCACCGGCGTGCCGCACGACATCGCCTCGATCATCACCAGGCCGAACGGCTCCGGCCAGTCGATCGGAAACAGCAGCGCATGCGCACCCGACAGGAATTCGGCCTTCTCGTGATCGGCGATCTCGCCGATGTATTCGACGTGCGGCAACGCGAAGAGCGGCTTGATCTCCCGGTCGAAGTATTCCTGGTCGGCCGCGTCGATCTTCGCGGCGATCCGGATCGGCAACCCACACTGGCGGGCGATGCGGATCGCGGTATCGACGCGTTTTTCCGGCGAGATACGGCCGAGGAACGCGAGATAGCGCGGCTCGACGGGCTGCGGCATGTACAGCGTATCGGGCAGCCCGTGATAGACGGTCGTCAGCCATTTCGCCTGCGGCAACGGCTGGCGCTGCGAATTGGAAATCGAGATCACCGGCGCCGTGTTGAACGTGTCGAACACCGGTTGCTGCTCGGGCAGGTCGAGCCGGCCGTGCAGCGTCGTCACGTAAGGCGTTTCCTGCCGGTTGAAGACCGAGAACGAGTAGTAGTCCATGTGGAAATGGAGCACGTCGAAATCCTTCGCGCGGCGCGCGACCGTCTCCATCAGCAGCATGTGCGGCGCGACCCGGTCGCGGATCGACGAATCGAGCCGCAGCGCGCGCGGCCACACGGGCTCGAGCTTCGCCCGCGTCGTCGAATCGCCGCTCGCGAACAGCGTCACGTCGTGGCCGAGGTCGACGAGCGCCTCGGTGATGTAGGACACGACGCGCTCCGTGCCGCCGTACAGCTTCGGCGGCACGGATTCGGTCAGCGGGGCGATCTGGGCAATTCTCATGGTCCACGTCTCCTGTGTCCTGTCCGTTGCGGTACGGCCGGCGGAGTCCGCGCTTGCGCGCGCCCCGCCCTGCGTCCATGCCGCGCCGGCCGGCATGGCGCCAGCCGGATATCTCATTATTATTCGCGATCCCGATGAGCGGAACCGCAGGTCTTGCATTTTTTGGGGGTTGTTACAGACCGGATACATTCGACCGATCGGGCTCGCCGCGTCGCTCGGGCCCGGCTGGCGCGGATTCGGCGCGGCCGGGCGTCGAACACATGCCAACGATCGCGATCAGGCCGTCAACGCGACGGCCACTTCCATGCCGGCAGGTCGCGCGAGTCGGCATCGACGAGCGCGGTCGCGCCGAGCTGCTTGTCGAGCACCAGCGATTCGCAGCCCGCCTCGCGCTCGAGCGTCGCGATGAGCCGCGCCGCGTGCGACACGACCAGCACCTGCGAGCGCCGGGCGGCCTGCGCGATCAGGCGGCCGAGCGCCGGCAGCAGATCGGGATGCAGGCTCGTCTCCGGTTCGTTCAGCACCATCAGCGCCGGCGGCCGAGGCGTCAGCAGCGCGGCCGCGAGCAGCAGGTAGCGCAGCGTGCCGTCGGACAGCTCGGCCGCCGCCAGCGGCCGCAGCAGCCCCGGCTGGCGCATCAGCACGTCGAAGCGGCCACGGCCGCCCGGGTTGTCGATCTCCACCGACGCGCCGGGAAACGCGTCGTCGATCGCCGCGTCGAGCGCCGCCGCGTCGCCGATTTCGCGGATCGTCTGCAGCGCGGCGGCGAGGTCGGCCCCGTCGTCCGCGAGCACCGGCGTATGGGTGCCGATGTGCGACTGGCGCGCCGGCGCCTGCGCATCGGTCCGGAAATGGTCGTAAAAGCGCCACGAGCGGATCCGTTCGCGTACCGCGATCATCTCGGGCGCGCCGGTCGGATCGGCGAACTCGGTCATCATGCTGTCGAAGCTCGCGACCGGCTGCGGAATCGTCTGCCAGTCGCCCGATGCGGTACGCACGCGGATCTGCGCGCCCTGCCGGTCGACCAGCAGCGTGGACGGGCGCAGCAACGCGCCGCCCCAGACGCATTCGCGCTTGACCACCGGATCGAGCGCAAACTGCGAACTGCTCGGCAGCGGCAGGCCCAGATCGATCGAGTAGCCGAAATCGTCGCACGCAAAGCCGAGCTTCAGGCTCACCGGGCCCTTGCGCACCGTGCCCGTCACCGGCACGTCGCCGGCCAGCATCGCGCGCGAGAAACGCTCGGGGCCGGCCCACAACGTCGACGGCAAGCCACCCTCGCGGGCGAGCGACGGGATCACGCGGCCCTGCGCGGTGTCGGCGAGCAGCCGCAGCGCGCGGTACACGCTCGACTTGCCGCTGCCGTTCGGCCCCGTGACGACGTTGAGCGCCGCGAGCGGCACGATCAGCTCGCGCAGCGAGCGGTAATTGGCGATGGCGAGCGTCTTCAGCGCGGTCATGGAATTGGGCGACGGGGAATGGCAGGCAGGCGCCGGGCCGCGTTCAGCGGCCGTCGACGGCCTGCGGATCGGCCGCGGTGTTGGCCGCCGTGCTGGCCGCAGGCGACCGCGCGTGCGGCCGCTCGGGATTCGGCGCATCGGGCGCGGATTCGTGCGGATACAGCTCCATCCGGCTGCGCGGCAGGCATTGCGGATAACGGTCCTGCAGATAGGCGATCAATCCTTCGCGCACGCGGCAGCGCAGGTCCCAGCACGACGACGAATCGGCCGCGCTGACGAGCGCGCGCAACTGCATCGTGCGCTCCGTCGCGTCGGTCACCTGCAGCACCTGCACGCGGCCGTCCCATTCCGGCGCCGCGTGGACGAGCCGCGCGAGCTCCTCGCGCAGCGGCGCGAGCGGCGTACGGTAATCGACCGACAGGTAGACCGTGCCGATGATCTCCGCGCTGCTGCGCGTCCAGTTCGTGAACGGGTTCTCGATGATCCACTGCAGCGGCACGACGAGGCGCCGCTGGTCCCACAGCCGCACCGACACGAACGAACCGGTGATTTCCTCGATGCGCCCCCACTCGCCCTGGATCACGACCACGTCGTCGAGCCGGATCGGCTGCGTGAGCGCGATCTGCAACCCGGCAATCAGGTTGCCCAGCACCGGCCGCGCGGCGATACCGGCGACCAGCCCCGCGACACCGGCCGATGCCAGCAGGCTCGCGCCGATCTGGCGCACGTTCGGAAACGTCATCAGCGCGGCGCCGGTACCGATGATCACGATCAGCACCATCACGGTCCGTACGAGCACCTTGGCCTGCGTATGGACGCGTCGCGCGTGGAGGTTGTCGGCCGTATCGATCGGATGGGCCTGGATGATCGCGTCGCCGACGCCGGCCGCGAGCCGTACCAGCAGCCACGTGAGCGACACGATCGAGCCGACCGCCGCCGCGGTGCGCATGCCGCGCACGAACGACATGCCGTCGTCGGCCTGGACCCACACGAATTCGAGCGCCAGCAACGCCAGCACGACGAGCGACGGCTTGTCGATGTAGCGCAGGATCGCGCTCATCAGCGGATACGGCTGCGCGATGCGCTTGACGATGCGTGCGCCGAGGCGGTGCACGACCGTGACGACCAGTATCACGATGACCGACACGACCAGCGTGCCGAGCCACGAATGCAACGGCGCATCGGCGATGCGCTGCAGTTCCTCGATTGAAATCATCGGCGCCCTCGAGTGATGAAGCGCGCAGGCTTCGTCCTGGATGCGTCGGCGACGTCCGGGCCACGCACGCGCCCGGACACGGCGTCAGATCAGTTGCCGCTCCTGCAGGGAAACGCCTTGCCGAGACCGAGCGACACCGCGGTGCTCGCGTTGTAGTCGGCCAGCTTCGGATTTTCGGCGATGTACTTGCGCACCGCGTCCGTCATCTGTTGCGCCCGGATGTCGGGCGGCAGGCAGAAGTACTGGCCGACGCGCGGCCCCGTGGTGCCGCCGATCGCATCGATCGTGTTGTAGACGCCGTCGGCGGCGCCTTCGATATAGGCCGCGCACGACGCCCGCGACTTGACGTCCGTCTTCGCGCACAGCCGGTCGAGATCCGCGCCCGTGAAAGCCGCCGCCGACAACGGCACGGCAAACGCCGCGGCACAAAACATTGCGCGCAACATGGTGTTCCTTATGTCAATGCGGCCGGTGACCGCCTGCTGCGTTGGCCGGTGCGGCGCCGGCTGCCCTGCCGCGGCCGGAAGCCGGCCGGGCGGACAGGCGGCGCCGCACCAAAAACCGTTATTTTGCACTCTTTTGTGCATCTGCCGGCGTCGACGCACCGATACGCGTCGTCCGCTTGCTCAGGATCTCGATCGCGTCCGGCGCGTTGTAGTGCTTCGCGAACTCGAGCGCGGTGATGCCGAGCTGGTTCTTCACCTGCGGATCGGCGCCCTGGTCGAGCAGCAGCGTGACCGTCGACGCATGGTTGCCGCGCGCGGCCATCATCAGCGGCGTCGTGCCGTTCGGCGATGCGGTATCGATGTACGCGTCGTGGTCGAGCAGCACCTTGACGACCGCGTCCTGGCCGTTGGTCGCCGCGTAGTGCAGCGGCGCCCAGCCCTTCTTGCTGACTTCCGCGCCCTTGTCGATCAGCAGCTTGACGAGGCCGAGGTCGCCGTTCAGCGACGCGAGCATCAGCGCGTTTTCGCCGGCCTTGTCTTCCTTTTCGAGATCGACGTTCGGCGTCGTCGCGATCGCGGCCGCGACCTTGTCGGACTTCTCGCGCGCGGCGATCACGAGGATCGGGTCGCCGTTCGGCGCGAGCGTGTTCGGATCGAGCTTGCCGCTCTTGAGCTGCTTGCCGATATCGGCGATGTCGTCGAACTTGACGGCCTTGACGATCGCGTCGAGCGACTCGGCATGCGCGCCGGCGGCGGCGAACAGCCCGCTCGCGACGAATGCGGCCGCAACGAGTGCGCGTTTGGGCAGATGGTTGGTCGGCTTCGTCATTGTTGTGGGCTCCTTCCCTGGGTTGTCGGCTGCGCGCCCGTCGTTAGCGGGCGATCCTGAACAGCCGGAAAAAGTTCTGCGTCGTCGCATCCGCGAGCGCCTCGACGGCGATCCCGCGCTCGGATGCGATAAAGCGTCCGACATGGCTGACGTACGCAGGTTCATTCGGCTTGCCGCGATACGGCACCGGCGCGAGGTACGGCGAGTCGGTCTCGATCAGCAGCCGGTCGAGCGGCACGCGCCGCGCGACGTCCTGCACGTCGGTCGCGTTCTTGAACGTGACGATGCCCGACAGCGAGATATGGAAGTTCTGCGCGAGCGCCTGCTCGGCGACCGGCCACGGCTCGGTGAAGCAGTGCATCACGCCGCCCGGCACGTCCGCGCGCTCCTCGGCCATGATCCGCAGCGTGTCTTCCGACGACGAACGCGTATGGATGATCAGCGGCTTCATCGTCGCGGTCGCCGCGCGGATGTGCGTGCGAAAGCGGTCGCGCTGCCATTCCATGTCGGCGATCGAGCGGCCTTCGAGACGGTAATAGTCGAGGCCGGTTTCGCCGATCGCGACGACCTTCGGGTGCGCGGCCAGCTCGACGAGCTCCGCGAGCGTCGGCTCGCGCATGTCCTCGTGATCGGGATGCACGCCGACCGACGCGTACACGTTGTCGTGCGCTTCGGCGATCGCGAGCACGTCGGGCAGCGTCTCCAAATCGACCGACACGCACAGCGCGTGGGTGACGTCGTGCTCGCGCATGTTCTCGAGAACGGCCGGCAGGCGGTCGGCCAGGCCCTTGAAATTGATGTGGCAGTGAGAGTCGACGAACATCGTGTTTCCTGAATACGTGAGACGGACGCTCATGCGCCCGCCGGCATGCGGCAGCGGGCGACGTGGGCGGGCCGGCCGGCCACGGTCGTGCCGTCGCGTGATCCGTTCATCGTTTCGCAACCCATCGGAAACAATGCCGGATCAAGCAAACATTTCCCGATAGCCGAGAAACAATTCCTCGAATACGAGCCGCGCGTTGAGCGGATGGTTCTCGACGGTCCGCTGCCGCGTCACGGCTTTCATGAAGCGGGCGAATGCGTTCGCGTCGACCGCTTCCGCGCAGCGCGCCAGGGCCGCCGCGTGCATCGGGAAGTAGCGCGGCGCGCCGGCCATCCGCTGCGCGAGCACATCGTACAGCCAGCGTTGCAGCCAGCCGAGCACCAGCGGCACCGGCAGCTTCTGCAGCGTCTCGCCGCACGCGAACGGGTCGCAGGCCGCCCCGGCGGCCAGTTGCCCCAACGTGTAGTCGCGCAGCGGACGATTCTCGTCGCTCGCGAGCGCCAGCGCGGCGAGCGGCGCGCCGCCGGCTTCCGCGAGCAGCGCGCTGGCCTGGTCGACGCCCTGCGCCGCCAGCCACGCGGCGGCGGCCTCCGGTGCCGGCACGGTCATCGGCCACTGGCGGCAGCGGCTGATGATGGTCGGCAACAGGCGGTCGATGCGCGCCGACACGAGCAGGAACACGACGCCGGGCGGCGGCTCCTCCAGCGTTTTCAGCAGCGCGTTCGACGCGGCGACGTTGAGCGCTTCCGCCGGATACAGCACGACGACGCGCGCGCCGCCGCGGTGCGAGCCGACCCCGCAGAAGTCGAGCAGCGCGCGCACCTGCTCGATCTTGATTTCCTTGCTCGGCGCCCGGGTCTTCTTGCCGCCTTCGTCCGCGTCGGCCGGCTTCGCGTCGTCCGCGGCGCCCGGCGCCTCGCCCGCCAGCGCCTCGGGCAGCACGATCCGGTAGTCCGGGTGGTTGCCCTGCGAGAACCAGTTGCAGGCCGCGCAGGCGCCGCACGGCTCGCCGTTCGGCTGCGGCGATTCGCACAGGAAACCCTGCGCGAGATGCTGCGCGAACTGCAGCTTGCCGATCCCGGCCTGACCGTGCAGCAGCAGCGCATGCGGCCATTGCGCGCGCAGTTGCTGCAGGCGGTTCCAGTCGTCGGTTTGCCACGGATAGATCATGGGGTGCGTCCTTGCGGGTTACAGCGCGGCGAGCACGCGTTCGAGCTGCTGGCGAATCTCGGGAATCGATCGCGTCGCATCGACGATCGCGAAGCGGTGCGGCGCCTCTTCCGCGCGCCGCAGGTATTCGGCACGCGTACGCGAGAAGAACGCGTCGGACTCGCTTTCGAACTTGTCCGGCATGCGCGCGGCCCCGCGACGCTCGCTCGCGACCTGCGGCGCGACGTCGAACAGCACCGTGAGGTCGGGCTGGAAACCGCCCTGCACCCAGCGCTCGAGCGTCTCGAGCTTGTCGCGCGGCAGCCCGCGGCCGCCGCCCTGGTACGCGAAGGTCGCGTCGGTGAAGCGGTCGGACACGACCCAGTCGCCGCGCGCGAGCGCCGGCTCGATCACGAGCGCGAGGTGCTCGCGCCGCGCGGCGAACATCAGCAGCGCTTCCGTCTCGAGATCCATCGGCTGGTTCAGCAGGATCTCGCGCAGTTTCTCGCCGAGCTGCGTGCCGCCCGGCTCGCGGGTCACGACGACCTGCCGGCCGGCCGCAGCCAGCCGGCCCTGAAGGCGTTCGCAGAACCATGCCAGGTGGGTGGTCTTGCCCGCCCCGTCGATGCCCTCGAACGTGATGAATTTACCGCTCGCCATTATTGACCTCGTATGTATTTGTCCACGGCCTTGTTGTGGTCGCCGAGCGTGTCCGAGAACACGCTCGTGCCGTCGCCCTTCGCGACGAAATAGAGCGCGCTCGTCGGGGCCGGATTGATCGCCGCCTGCAGTGCGGCGACGCCCGGCAACGCGATCGGCGTGGGCGGCAGCCCGCGTCGGGTGTAGGTATTGTAAGGAGTGTCGGCCTGCAGGTCGCGCTTGCGCAGCCGGCCGTCGTACGCGTCGCCGAGCCCGTAGATCACGGACGGATCGGTCTGCAGCGGCATGCCGATGCGCAGCCGGTTCGCGAACACGGCCGCGACGAACGCGCGGTCGGCCGCGTGGCCGGTTTCCTTCTCGACGATCGACGCGATCGTCAGCATCTCGTAAGGCGTCTTGTACGGCAGCCCCGGCGTGCGCGCGGCCCATGCCTCGTCGATGCGCGTCTGCATCAGGCGATAGGCGCGCCGGTAGATGTTCAGGTCGCTCGTGCCCTTGTCGAACAGGTAGGTATCGGGGAAGAACAGCCCCTCGCCGCTGCCGCGCTGCACCACGCCGTCCGGCGCGCCGATCGCGCGCAGCAGCTCGGCGTCGCTCATGCCGGCCGTCGCGTGCGCCAGATCGGGATTCGCGTCGAGCTCCGCGCGCATCCGCTTGAAGGTCCAGCCCTCGATGACCGTCGCGACGTATTCGTTCACGTCGCCGCGCGCGATCTTCTGCAGCACGTCGTACGGCGTGATGCCGGTCTTGAATTCGTAATTGCCCGATTTGAGCCGGCTCGACAGCCCGAGCACGCGCGTCATCGCGACGAACGCGAACGGCTCGACCGGCACGCCGCCGCGCTTGAGCTGCAGCGCGACGCTCTTCACGCTGCTGCGCGGCTTGATCGTGACGTCGAGCGATGCCGAGCCCAGCAACAGCGGCCGGGTCGCCCAGTAATACCCGCCGCCCGCGCCGGCAGCGGCCACAACGACGGCCAGCGCCACGATCGTCGCGGCGCATTTCTTCAGTAGGGACATGGAAACGTGACTCAGGTAAGACCCATATAATACTTGCTCGCCTTCGTCAAAGTCAGGGTTGACTGTTCCCTCATTCCATGAGCACACCGTTCGCTTCACCGGCTGCCCAGGCCGCATCTGCCTCGCTCCCCGTTTTCCCCCGCCCGTCCGCCGCCGATTTCGATGCGCCGGGCGCCTGCATGCCGCTGCCGCAGTTCGGCGTGATCGACGTGGCCGGCGACGACGCCGCGACGTTCCTGCACAGCCAGCTCACCAACGACATCGAGCATCTCGATGCCGGCAGCGCGCGGCTGTCCGGGTACTGCTCGCCGAAGGGCCGCCTGCTCGCGTCGTTCCTCACGTGGCGCGCCGGCCACGGTGTGCGCCTGCTCGTGTCGAAGGACGTGCAGCCTGCCGTGCAGAAGCGGCTGTCGATGTTCGTGCTGCGCGCGAAGGCGAAGCTGACGGATGCGAACGACACGCTCGCGGTGGCCGGTTTCGCTGGCGACGTGCGCGACGCGCTGTCGGGCATCTTCGATGCGCTGCCCGATGGCGTACACGTGAAGGTCGACGGCCCGGCCGGCACGCTGATCCGCGTGCCGGATGCGGCCGGCCGCAAGCGCTATCTGTGGATCGGCCCGCGCGCCGAGGTCGACGCGCGCCTTGCCGCGCTCGCCGGCACGCTGCCGGTCGTGTCGCCTGCCGTGTGGGACTGGCTCGACGTGCGCGCGGGCGAGCCGCGCATCACGCAGCCGGCCGTCGAACAGTTCGTACCGCAAATGGTCAACTTCGACGTGATCGGCGCCGTTAACTTCAGGAAAGGGTGCTACCCGGGCCAGGAAGTGGTGGCGCGCAGCCAGTACCGCGGCACGATCAAGCGCCGCACCGCGCTCGCGCACGTCGCCGGCGAGACCGATACCGTGCATGCCGGCGTCGAGCTGTTCCACAGCGACGACCCGGGCCAGCCGTGCGGGATGATCGTCAACGCGGCGGCCGCGCCGGCGGGCGGCGTCGACGCACTGGTCGAGATCAAGCTCGCCGCGCTCGACAGCGGCACGGTGCACCTCGGTTCGGCCGACGGCCCGGCGCTCGCGTTCGACGCGCTGCCGTACGCGTGGCCGACCGAAGCGTGATGCACTGACAACCCGTTCGCGCGCCGGCTCGCGAGTCGCAGCCGGCGCCCGATGTTTCCTGCGAGAGATTCGCCCGATGTGTCTGATTGCCTTCGACTGGCAGCCTGATGCCGCCGCCGGTCCCGTCTTTACCCTCGCCGCCAATCGCGACGAGTTCTTCCGCCGGACCAGCGCGCCGCTCTCGTGGTGGGAGGACGTGCCGGGCGTACTGGCCGGCCGCGATCTCGAAGCCGGCGGCACGTGGCTCGGCGTATCGCGCGACGGCCGCTTCGCCGCGCTGACCAACTACCGCGCGCCGTTCGACATCCGCGCGGGCGCGCCGACCCGCGGCAAGCTGGTATCCGACTTTCTCGGCGGACCATCGGTCGCACCGCTCGACTATCTCGCGCAGCTGGCCGAGCATGCAGCCGTGTACAACGGCTTCAACCTGCTCGTCGGCGACTGGCGCCGGCGCGAACTCGCGTGGTTCTGCAACCGCGCGCCCGAGGGCGAAAGCCGTGTCGCCGCACCCGTCGCGATCGCGCCGGGCGTGCATGCGCTGTCGAATGCGCGGCTCGACACGCCCTGGCCCAAAGTGGTGCGCAAGCGCGCCGAGCTCGGCACGCTGCTCACCGACAATCCGACCCCGTCGCTCGACGAACTGATCGCGCTGATGCGCGACCCGCACGTCGCGGACGACGACGCGCTGCCGCACACGGGCATTCCGATCGAGCGCGAGCGCGCGCTGTCGGCCGCCTTCATCGAGACGCCCGAATACGGCACACGCGGCACCACCGCGCTGCGCGTAACGATGAAGGAAGGCGTGCGGCTGACGGTGGAGGTCAAGGAGCGCAGCGACGACGACGGCTCGCACCGCACCGTCCGGCCGGGCGCGTTCGAGCGCGCGTTCACATTCGATATCGACGCGACGCGGCCGCGCTGAACGCACGCGTTGCGCGCTACGGCGCGCGCGCCATCTCGACGTGCGGCACGCCGGCTTCGACGAACGGTTCGCCGACCGCCGCGAAGCCGTGCCGCAGATAGAACGACACCGCCGAATCCTGCGCGTACAGCCGCACGACGGCTTCGCCGCGGCGCCGCGCGGCATCCAGCAGCGCATTCAGCACGGCCGACCCGACGCCCTGCCCGCGCATGTCGGCCAGCACCGCGACGCGGCCGATCGTGCCGGACGGCAGCAACCGCCCCGTCGCGACCGCGCGGCGCAACCCGGTCGCCGCGTCGGTCCGGTACGCGACCGCATGCAGCGACAGCGGATCGTCGTCGTCGAGCGCCCATTCCGGCGGAATCTGCTGCTCGCGCACGAATACCGCGTCGCGGATCCTGGCTGCGTCGCCGCCCAGTACCGTCCAGTCGCCCGTTTCCACTCCGCCCACGCCGTTCGTCATCGCAGTCCTCCCACGGCGTGCGGCCTTCGGCCGCCCGCCGTCAAACCTCGTCGAATGCAGCCTTCAGCGCCGCGACCGCATCGGCATGCGCGGCCCGCACCTCCGGCACGTAGCCGCCCATCTTGAAGAATTCGTGGATCATCCCCGGATAGCGGACCAGCGTGACCGCGTTGCCGGCCGCGCGCAACTTGTCCGCGTACGCGGCGCCCTCGTCGCTCAGCGGATCGTATTCGGCCGTCGCGATCCACGCCGGCGCAACACCCGCGAACGACGGCGCATCGCGCGTGCCGTCGAGCGGCGCGAACCGCCAGTCGTCGCGATCCGCCCGATCGCGCACGTATTGCGCGAAGAACCACTGGATCGTGTCCTGCGTCAGCAGGTAGCCGTTGGCGAGCCGCGCGTGCGATTCGGTGTCCTGGTAGCCCGTCACGCCCGGATAGATCAGCATCTGCAGCGCAAGGCGAATGCCCGCGTCGCGCGCGAGCACCGCGCAGACCGTCGCGAGCGTCCCGCCCGCACTGTCGCCGCCGACCGCCAACCGCGCGGCGTCGATGCCGAATGCGGCGGCCTCGCGATGCAGCCATTGCAACGCGTCGTCCGCATCGTTCACCGCGGTCGGAAATTGGTGTTCGGGCGCGAGCCGGTAACCGACCGACAGCACCGCGCATTGCGCATCGTGCGCGAACATCCGGCACAGCGCATCGTGCGTGTCGACGCTGCCGACCGTGAAACCGCCGCCGTGGTAGTACACGAGCGCGGGCAGCGGTTCCGCCAGGCTCGGCGCGACCGGTGAATACAGCCGCGCACCGATCGTGCGGCCGTCGCGCGTCGGCACGACGCACGCCTCCACCGAATGCATCGGCGCCGGCGCGACGTCGAGGATCGGCGCGCTCTTCTCGTACGCGGCGCGCGCCTGCTGCGGCGTCTGATGGTGATACGACGGACGTTTCGCGCGCTCGATCATGTCGAGCACCTGGGCGATCTTCGGATTCAGCGGCATCGGTATGGACGGCGCCGGCGTGGCGCCGTGAACGGACAAAGCGGACAAGCGTGACATGATGCCACGCGGCGGCCGGACCGGCGTACGCGCCGCGCCGTGTGCCGCCATCCCGTGCTGCCAAACAAAACGGCCCTGCCTCATCGAAGAGACAGGGCCGTGCATGGCCGGTGCGCTTACGCGTCGCTCGGGCCCGGCTGGGCGTCCGGCGCGGTGCGCGAACGTTGCCGCTTGATGTCGCGGCCGACCGCGAGCCGCCGCATGTACTTGAACGTGCCGAGCGCCTTCGCAACGAAATTGCCGTCGCTGTCGCGCACTTCGCCTTCGCAGTAGGCCATCGTCGTCGAGCGGTGCATCACGCGCCCGTAAGCGCGCAGTTCGCCGCGCCCCGGCTGCATGAAATTCACCTTCATCTCGACCGTGACGACGCCGACGCCGTCGTCGGTCAGGCTGCGCGCCGCCATCGCGAGCGCGATATCGGCGAGCGTCATCGTCACGCCGCCGTGCGCGATGCTCCACGTGTTCATGTGCCGCTCCTCGAGCGGCAGCACGATCTCGCTCGCGCCATCCTTCGCGGACACCAGTTGCACGCCGAGCAGATCGACGAACGGGCTTTCGATCGACGGGCCTTCCGTCGGGGTTGCCGCGTCGCTCATCGTGCGTTGTCGACGATGTAGTCGACACATTCGCGCGATTCGGCCACCGCGACGACGAATTTCTTCACTTCCTGGTGAACCGGATGCACCTGGTACGCGTCGAGCGCGGCCTTGTCGGCGAAATCGGAGACGAGCACGATGTCGGCGGTCGCATCGAGGCCGGGCGTCGCCACGCCGACGTCGATCTGCAGGGTGCCCGGCACGAGGTCGCGGCAGCCTTCGAGCTTTTCCTTCAGCTTCAGCGCGTTCTGCGCACGCGTCGCGCCTTCGGCCGATTCCTTCAACTTCCACATGACGATATGTCTGATCACTTCGGTTGCTCCTGTTCGTGCTCGTTCGAAAATTTGCCGCAAACCCTTGCCAGTCGGCCGCTTTATGCCTTTCCACTGTTCGCTTACGTTCGCCGGAAATCGTGTCCAGCTGACAAAAAAAGGGGGTATAAGGGGGTACCATTTCGACCGTCCCGAGACGATACCCCCTTTTTCACCGCGCCACTTACCGACATCAAGATCCGACAAGCGAAGGCAGGCGACAAGCCTACCAAACTTACCGATGGCAATGGACTGTATCTGTTAGTAAAACCATCCGGCTCCAAACTCTGGCGATACAAGTACCGAATTGCCGGAAAGGAGAATCTCTTCGCGATCGGCGAATATCCGACGATCAGCCTTCAAGACGCACGCAGCGCGTGACGACGCCCGTGAACTCGTCAAGAAGGGACTGGCATCCGTCACATGCGCGGCAGGAAGTGCTGTCGGCGCGTATCAACGAAGGCAAAGCAACTTTTCGCGCAGTCAGCGACGAGTGGCTGGGGAAGAAGCGGAAGACTTGGACCGAGCGGCACTTTGGCGAGATTCTGCGCATGCTCGAAGCCGATGCGTACCCGTACATCGGGAGCCGCCCCATGCGGTCAGTTACCGCTCATGACGTGCTTGCTTTGATGCGGCGGGTTGAAGAGCGCGGCTCCCCTTCCGTAGCGATCAAACTGCGCCAGTACGTGTCCAACGTGTTCCAGTATGCGGTGATCACGCTGCGAGCCGATACAGATCCCGCATCGGTGCTGTGTGGCTCGGTCCTGAACCTCCGACGGAGAATGCTCGGGCGTTGAGCCGTGAAGAACTGAAGAGGCTTTTTCGCCAGCTTCCTACCTACAAGAGCAGACGAACCGCGATTGCGATTCGATTCCCCGCCTTGCTGTGCGTCTTTCGCCATATCGCTCTCTAGAAATGAAAAGCCCCGCTCGTGGCGGGGCAAAGTTATTGACCAAGCAGGCCGGCTCAACGGGGTAGAGCCTGATCGAAATTCGGTCGCTCGACTGTCCTGATTTCTGCGCCATCAAGAGGCATTTGTACGGTATTACGTTCGTAGTAGAGCGCAACGTGTGTCGCTGACTGTGCAACGATGTAACCACGCACAACTTCCTTTCCGCTTTTGATTACTATCTGACATCGCGCTTCAGACACCCAGCATCCACGGTCAAAATCTCGCATCTGATCCGTGGCGACGCCGTTTCCCGCGGATTCGCCGATTACGGAAGGAATTGCCATCACTGTAGGAACGGACATTCCGAGAATCGAGCCAATCCCGACAGTCGTCCATATCCAAAACACGATAGTGAAGAATCGAACTACGATCGGCCAGAGCTTTATAGACCTTGTCGTTCCGTCTGCCCGCCTACTTGCGCGCTCGACCGCCCAAAGCAATCCTTTTTCAATCAAGACCCAAACGGCAACACCGAACAGAATCATTGCCACGAATTTCAGGATTGGAACCGTATTCTCGGTGAGCCAGGCCTGTACATTTGCGACCGTGTTTAGAGCGCCGTATAGCGACAGTACAAGATGCCGCGCCTTATCGATTGGGAACGCAGTAGGCTCAATCGAAAATTTCGCTAGATACGCGTTGTAATATGCATCGCCCAAGGAATACGCCACACCTAGCGACACCAAACCGACTATCGATACGATCACCGGCCACGGCCAATCGAGCATGGACTTCGGCTCGGGCAGCTTTCCGAGATCACTCTCGCGTCGTTCCACGGAGTGCTTCCCGTCCGTTTTCTCTGATTTTTGGTCCGACTCAACCGTGCTCATGCAAGCGCCCCGTTTCGCGAATATTGTTTCCAGCACAGCAAAATGCTGCGAAGAAAAGCTACATCACTTCGCGGCACGCGAGCACCTGACAAATCTGTCAGCTTGATCCTAGATTGGCTTACTTACCAACTCTCCATCACCCTGCTCCCGATGACGGTGCTGGCTGATTTACCGGTCGTAATAACATCGTCGGCGAATTCCGCACCGCCCACTACCTTCATCGCGACACCGTCACCGTCGCCCGGCTTGCCCTACATGCCTCCGTTGAACGTCAGCAGTTGTTCGGTCGTCGTGTTCCCTGTGAACGTTGAGTCAGGAACATCCGCCAGCAGCTTCGCTGCTGCGTAGTGTTGCGCCGTCCGCCTTCAGCTCGAACTCCGTGCCACCGATGCGGAACACGATTCGACCACCGGCCGGCACCGGCAGCACGTATTCATGGCTCGCATGGTTGTACTGCTCGAATGCGCCGTCCGGGAAGTCGGTCGCGGTCTCGTCAGGACTCGACCGCCCGGATCCGCCGTCACGTTTCTTTTCCGAAACACATCTCGACAGAAATCGTCTCGCAGTTCAAAACGGGTTTCGATTGCCTGCTCGAGCGCCAAGCGGCGGATGGAGATTTGCCCCTGAAACCGGCGTCCTTGGTACAACGACGGGGAGAGTCTGGACCGTGCCCCGCCGACCCCGAGTACGCTCCCGCGCTGGTCGACCCGGTTCACGTTTCGGCGCCCCAATGCAAAAGCCCCGAGCGCTCTCGCACCCAGGGCTTTGACAGCGTCACATCCGATCACGCCGGACTAGTCCCAAAACAGGTTCTCGAATGGCGTAAACCACCCGTACGTATCTGCGCCGACCACGACTTTCCCGCCGTACACACCGTAGCAGACGTCCTTGCCATCCACTTTCCCCACCACGGGCGCGCCACTGTCACCTGGTTGGGTCCGAGCCTCTCCGTCCAGGTTGAGCAGGACGACATTCTTGACTTGATCGTTGGTGTCCGGCACCGTGATATCGACATCTGTCCCGGCAACCGAGCAATTCACGAGACCAGAGAACGCACCCTGCAACCACAAACGCTGGTCCTTCGTGGGACGCACGTCTGAACCGAACGCCACCTGTTTTATACCGCTGTCCGTCCATATCTCGTTGGGCGTTGCGTCGACTCCCGACGATACCTTCACGATGGCGATATCCTGGTTGTCCTCCAGGAAGTTTTCAAGCAGGTCACCCACCGGGTTTGCGTCATCGGGCTGCCCCACCCTCGCATCTCCCTTTCCGAACACATGGCCCGCCGTCACAAAGCACATGTTGCCGTTGTATTTCACGACCAAACCTAAAGTGCCAATCTTGCTGCGGGTCACAATTTTGATCCCGCCGACCAAAGGACGAACTTTGAGATTGTTTGTAGGCATCACGGGCTCCACCAACGAGTGAAAAAAGCGATCGATAATTGCCGGATGACTATCAAGAACGTTGAAACGCGACGCTCGTGAACCCTGAAACAGGAGCCTGGGGCGCCAAAGGCGGATCATGGGCAACAACCGCAGGTGTCTCGCTCGAGACCGGACTGATGCAACCTGGTTTCACAACGCAACTGGTGGCCGATAAAGAAAAAGGCACGTAGCGAGCGTGCCGGCGATGCAATGGCTGCGACTGCCGAACGATCAATCGACGACCGCGATCGCATCCACTTCGATCAGATAACCGGGCGACAGCGCGGCCACGCCGAGCACCACGTCCGCGGGCTTGTGATCGCCGAACAGCGCCACCCGGGCGCTTTCGATGATCGGCAAGCATGCATCGCGCTCGTAGTTCACGACGTAGATGGTGATCCTCGCGACCTGCTCGGGCCGCGCACCGGCAGCGGCAAGGGCGCGACCGAGATTGCCGAATACCTGACGCGCCTGGGCCGCGAGATCACCGTGGCCCACCAGCTTGCCGTCGATGTCCTCGGGCTCCTGGCCCGAGATGAATACCATCTTGCTTCCCGTCGCAACGACGACCTGCGTGTACGTTTGCGGTGTGGGCAGATCCTTGGGATTGATGCATTCGAGCGTCATTGACGAGTCTCCTGCGATGATCACATGCCAGCATCCCGACAGGGTTGTCGGAACCATCCGATGCTAGCAGACGTCGCAGTTCTTTCCGCTTTCGTCAGCGATCCGTCGTCGTGGAAAGCATGCGCAGGAACGCGGCTTGCTCGGCTTCGTGCGCGCCGTTTCAGCATGTCGGCATGTCACGGCATTGACCGACACCACGCGGCGATTCGTTCGCTGTCCGGCAACAATCGCCGGCGTGGCACGCCATTGCCGATTGTTTCGCCCTCGAATAGCTGCAGCACATTAATCGGCATCCATTAAATCGCACATTTTACCGGGGCGGCGGGTAATAATTGCGACCACTTTTCAATTCAATATTCAAAAACCAAAACATTATTGACTTCGGCTTTCCCGCAAATTTAGAATCGCCTACGACGGCTTACGCATCATTTTCTGCGCCGCCCCGGATTCGCCACCGCCCGCGCGAAGGCCCGTCGCATAGCCTTTCCCGCGGGACATCGACGCGCACCCCTGTGGTTTTCAGCTTTCGGCATTATCGGCCACTCGGTTATTTGCCAACCCATTTTCCTTTCGACGAATCGCAACGCCTCGATTAATTCCCGCCATTCGCCAGAATGAATACAAGACGGGATCAAACGGACCCAAGATCCGCCGATTAGAACATCCGGATAAAAAATCGCCAGTCATCAGGAGGGACATCAACATGCATCGCCTTGCGAAGTCGCTGTGTCTCGGGCTCGTCTGTGCCGGCCTGCTGTCGGCCTGCAACGACGACGACGTCCAGTCGAACACCCCGCCATCGAACACCGCCGCGTTGTCGTTCCGCATGGATACCGGCGGCCAGATCAACGCGTTCTACCGGCAGGACAAGGTCGCCGCGCACCTGCTGGTGCGCTCGTCGACGAAGCCGCGCCTGCTGGTGGTCTTCCCCGCCGGCAACAGCGGCACCGGACTATGGTTCGACGACACCGCGCAGCCGGTAAACTGGAGCCTCGACACGCCGCCGTCCGCGCTGTCGGCCCCGGACACGCATGGCCGCCCGCTGTACGGCATCGGCGCCGACGTGTCGGTCGACACCACGTCGCTGACGATCCGCCAGGGCGTGCTCAGCAACGTGCGCTTCCTGCGCGACTTCAACGGCGGCGCCACGATTCCGCCGCAGATCCTCACCGCGCCGACGGTCCAGGGCAGCACCGCGCAATGGCAACGCGACCGCATCGACGGCGCACCGGGCTATGCGCTGCGCATCACGCTGCGCGACGGCGGCAGCATCGCGCCGGCTGCGGGTGGCAAGCTGGTGCTGAACGCGCCGGCGGGCGCACGCACGCTGAAGCTGCACATCGATGCGCTGTCGGGCGAGACGCCGCTGTCGCCGATCACGCACGCCGACCTGTTCGCGCCGTCCGTGAATCCCGACCCGGTCAGCCAGAACGTGCTCGAATTCCTGAGCTTCAACGACAAGCTGCTGGCCGGTTCGTGGCAATACGACACATACTTCGGCCGCGACACGCTGATTTCGGTCCGCATGCTGATGCCCGTGCTCGAACCCGCGGCGATCGAGGCCGGCCTGTCGTCGGTGCTCAGCCGCCTGTCGGCGGACGGCAAGGTCGCGCACGAGGAAGGCATCGGCGAATTCGCGCTGATCGACAACCAGAAGAACGGGCGGCCTAACGATGCGACGCCGACCTACGACTACAAGATGATCGACAGCGACTACCTGCTCGCGCCGATCGCGGCCGCGTGGCTGATCGACGATACGCGCGGCCAGGCCCGCGCTGCCGCGTATCTGGCGCAGCGCGGCAGCGATGGGCAGACCAACGGCAGCCGCCTCGTCGTCAATCTGCTGCACGTCGCGACGACCGCGCAGCCGTTCGCGCAGCAGCCGTCGGTCGCGAACCTGATCCACCTGCGGCCCGGCGAAATCGTCGGCAACTGGCGCGACAGCACCGATGGCCTCGGCGGCGGCGTCTACCCGTACGACGTGAACGCGGTGCTCGTGCCGGCCGCGCTGCGCGCGGCGAACGCGTTCCTCGCCCGCGGCCTGCTCGATCCGTACCTCGATGCCGGGCAGCGTGCGACGCTCGCCAACACGGCGAATCAGGCGGCCACCTGGGAAACGCAGGCGCCGCCGCTGTTCCAGGTCAGTGTGCCGGCCGCACAGGCGGCCACCGACGTGTCGGCCTATGCACCGTCTGCCGGCGTGCCGGCCGGCGCCGCGCCCAACGCCCCGCTGGCCTTCTACGCGCTGTCGCTCGATCAGCAGGGCAACCCGATTCCGGTGATGAATTCGGACGGCGGCTTCGCGCTGCTGTTCGGCACGCCGCCGGACGATCAGCTCCAGCGGATCGTCAGCGACGTCACGCGGCCGTTCCCGACCGGGCTCGTGACCGATGCCGGGATGCTGATCGCGAACCCCGCGTATGCAAGCCAGACGCTGTGGCCGAAGTTCACGAGCTCCGCGTATCACGGCACGGTGATCTGGTCGTGGCAGCAGGCGATGTGGGTGGCCGGGCTCGATCGCCAGCTCGCGCGTCAGGACCTGTCGGCCACGACCCGCACGCTGCTCACGCAAGCGCGGCAGACGATCTGGCAGGTGATCTCGAACGGGCGCGACATGCGCACGTCGGAAATGTGGACGTGGTCGTACGTGAACGGCAAGTACCAGACCGACGCATTCGGCACGCGCAGCGCCGATGCGACCGAAGCCAACGCGGCGCAGCTCTGGAGTACGACGTATCTCGCGATCCGCGATCCGCAGCAGCGCGCGGGCAAGTACTGGTGGCAGGCGTCGCAGCCGACGCAGGACGCACAGCCGAAACAGGCGACGGCGGTGGCGGCGCGCTAGCGCGTCGCCGCACGCATACCGAGGGGCAACGGCATCGGCATGCAAAAAACCCGGCGGCACGCCCGCCGCCGGGACGTCGAAGGAATCCGGATCACCGCGACACCACGCGATTCCGCCCTTCCCGCTTCGCCTGGTACAGCCGCTCGTCGACCACCCGCAGCAGCGTATCGACCGTGCTGCCGTCGACCCCGTACTGCGCGACGCCGACGCTGACCGTCACCTGCACGCGCTTGAAGTCGAGCCCGAACGGCGAACTCGAGATCGACGAACGCACGCGCTCGGCCGTCATCCGCGCACCTTCGAGCGGCATCTCGGGCAACAGCGCCATGAATTCCTCGCCGCCGACCCGCGCGAGCGCGCCCGCCGGACGAATCGCCTCGAGGCACTGGCGCACGACGCCGCGCAGCACCTCGTCGCCGATCTGGTGCCCGTACGCATCGTTGATGTTCTTGAAATTGTCGAGATCGAGCGCGAGCAGGCAGAACGGCGTGCCGTCGCGCTCGGCCCGCACGATCTCGCGCTCGACTTGCGCGATGAACTGCCGGCGGTTCGACGCGCCCGTCATCGGATCGGTCGCGGCCATGTATTCGAGCTTCTGGTTCGTGCGCCGCAGCTCCTGCAGCGCGCTTTCGGTGCGCGCCATCGATTCCGACAGCCGGCTCATCAGGTCTTCCTGGCTGTAGATCGCCGAGAACGAGCGCGTCGTCTGCAGCGCCTGCACGACGCCGTAACTGAGCAGGAAGAATCCGCCCGCGAAGATCGCATGCGCGAGCCACCACATGTGATTCCACGGCTTGCCGAGGATGAACGCGAGCGACGACAGCGCGAACGCCATGATCGACACGCCGTAGATCACCATCAGCGGCGAGCGGATCCGCCGCGCGAGCAGCAGGCACACGTTCAGCAGCGAAAACACCAGCGCGCCGCCTTCCATCGACAGCCGCGTGCCCGGCGCGCCGGCGACCGGCGAATAGGCGATGTACGCGACCGCCACGTTGACGATCAGGAAGAACACGATCCACGGCAGCCAGGTGCGCACGCTCGTGCGCTTGTCGAGCCGGTCGGGCGGCCGCGAATACGACAGCAGGCCCGTGAGCAGCAGCGCCGACATCACGAACCGCGACGCGGGCCCGTACAGCAGGAACAGCCAGATATTGTGGTGCGCCATCCCGGTGAACGCCCCGTGCAGCGCATAGATCATCGCGAAGCCGAGGAAGCCGAGCGTGAGCCAGCGCAACAGCGGCTCGCCGGACGACCGGTAGCACACCCACGTCACGTAGGTGACGAACGCGCCTTCGACCGTCGCCGCCGCGATCGCGATTTCATGGAAAGCGTGGCTCTCGAACACGACGCCCGGGTCGCTGAAGAACCACAGATAGGCAATCAGATAGGCGGGCAGCAACGCGAATCCGACCAGCAGGCATTTCGCGTAGAGCCTCGCGGCCGCGCTGACGACGCGCGGCGGTTCCCCGGCTGCATAGGTCGTACTCATTCGGTCCCCGGTCGGTCTGCTGCGTTGGTTCGATTCTTCGCGGCACGGATCGCACGACGCACGATCTGGCCCATCGTGCCGAAAGGCAAATGTCAGAGCAAGTATAGGTGGGGCAATTCGTTTGACAAGTCAGGGGAAACGGCATTGCCGGGTGCATGCCTTTTACTTCCCGATCGTTGCGAATGGCGCGTGCGCCGCGCCTATTCACCACGGCGGCGGGCGGTGACGCGAAAGCGCAACCACGGCCGCCGCCGGTCAAAGATCAGAGGATTTCGAACAGGCCGGCCGCGCCCTGCCCGCCGCCGATGCACATCGTGACGACCACGTACTTGACGCCGCGCCGCTTGCCTTCGATCAGCGCATGGCCCGTCAGGCGTGCGCCCGACACGCCGTACGGGTGGCCGACCGCGATCGCGCCGCCGTTCACGTTCAGGCGATCCTCAGGGATCCCGAGCGTGTCGCGGCAATACAGCACCTGCACCGCGAACGCCTCGTTCAGCTCCCACAGGCCGATGTCGTCGACCTTCAGCCCCGCCTGCTTCAGGAGCTTGGGCACCGCGAACACCGGGCCGATGCCCATTTCGTCCGGTTCGCAGCCGGCCACCGCGAAGCCGCGGAACGCACCCAGCGGCTGCAGCCCTTCGCGCTGCGCGGCCTCGGCGCTCATCACGACGCACGCCGACGCGCCGTCCGAGAACTGGCTCGCGTTGCCCGCGGTGATCACGCCGCCCGGCACCGCCGAACGGATCTTCGACACGCCTTCGAGCGTCGTGTCGGGCCGGATGCCTTCGTCGGCCGACACCGTCACTTCCTGCGTAAACAGGCGGCCCGTCGCCTTGTCGGCGATGCCCGCGAGCACGGTGATCGGTACGATCTCGTCGAGGAACAGCCCGGCTTCCTGCGCGGCCGCCGCGCGCAGTTGCGACTGCACGCCGTACGCGTCCTGCCGCTCCTTCGAGATGCCGTAGCGCTTCGCGACGTTCTCGGCGGTCTGCAGCATGTTCCAGTAGATCTCGGGCTTGTGCTGGACGAGCCAGCCTTCCTGGATCATGTGCCGGTTCATCTCGTTCTGCACGCACGAGATCGACTCGACGCCACCGGCCACATAGATCTCGCCTTCGCCCGCGATGATCCGCTGCGCGGCCAGCGCGATGGTCTGCAGCCCTGACGAACAGAAGCGGTTCACCGTCATCCCCGGCACGCTCACCGGCAAGCCGGCGCGCAACGCGATCTGCCGCGCGATGTTCGCGCCCGTCGCGCCTTCGGGGTTCGCGCAGCCCATGATCACGTCCTCGACGCGGGCGGGGTCGAGCTTCGCGCGCTCGAGCGCGGCCGCGACCACGTGGCCGCCGAGCGTCGCGCCGTGCGTCATGTTGAATGCACCGCGCCAGGATTTCGCCAGCGGCGTGCGTGCGGTCGATACGATTACGGCTTCGGTCATGCGAGTCTCCTTCGGTCCTGCTTCATGTCCTGAATCGGATGGGAAATGCGCTACGCCGCCGGGCGCGCGCCCGCGGACGTCGCATGCGCGACACCCGCTGCCTGCATCTGCTGCCATGCGTGCGCGAGCGACCCGTTCAGGTCGATCGCACGGCATGCATCGTTGATCACCGCGGCTTCGAAGCCTGCCGCGCGCGCATCGAGCGCCGACCACGCGACGCAATAGTCGGTCGCGAGCCCGCAGCACCACACGCGCTTCGCGCCGAGTTCGCGCAGATAGCCCGCGAGCCCGGTACGCGTCGTGCGGTCGGCTTCGACGAACGCGGAATAGCTGTCGACCTGCGCGTCGCCGCCCTTGCGGATCACGAGCCGCGCGTGCGGAATGTCGAGGTCGCGATGCAGCGCCGCGCCGTCGGTGTCCTGCACGCAGTGCACGGGCCACAGCACCTGCTCGCCGTACGGCAGCGCGAGCGTCGAGAACGGCTCGCGGCCCGGATGGTTCGCCGCGAACGACACGTGTTCGCGCGGATGCCAGTCCTGCGTGAGCACGACCTGGTCGAAGCGTTGCGCCAGTGCGTTGATCACCGGCACGACCGCATCGCCGTCGGGCACCGCGAGCGCGCCGCCCGGCATGAAGTCGTATTGCACGTCGATCACGAGCAGGACGTCGTCGGTGCGTTTCATTGCGTGTCTCCAGACAGGATCGGTCGCGCCGCGATACGGCGGCGTCAGCCGTTGAACCCGCGGCCGGCCTTTGCCAGTTCCGCGATCGACGGCGCGAGTTGCCATGCGTCGCCGTTCGGCGCGGCCGCATAACGGCGAATCGCGCGCTCGACGTTGTAGAGACCGACCGTATCCGCGTACAGCATCGGGCCGCCGCGCCACAGCGGGAAGCCATAGCCGGTCAGGTAAACCATGTCGATGTCGGACGCCTTCGACGCGATCTTCTCTTCGAGGATCTTCGCGCCTTCGTTGACGAGCGCGAACACGAGCCGCTCGACGATCTCGTCGTCGCCGATCTTGCGCCGCTCGACGCCGCGCTCCTTCGAGTACGCGACGACCATCTCGTCGACGAGCGACGACGGCTTCGCCTTGCGGTCGCCCGGCACGTAGTCGTACCAGCCGGCGCCCGTCTTCTGACCGAAACGGCCCTGTTCGCACAGACGGTCGGCGATCTTCGAATACTGCAGGCCGGGCTGCTCGACGTAGCGCCGCTTGCGGATCGCCCAGCCGATGTCGTTGCCGGCGAGGTCGCTCATCCGGAACGGCCCCATCGCGAAGCCGAATTTCTCGATCGCGCGATCGACCTGCGCGGGCAGCGCGCCTTCCTCGAGCATGAACAGTGCCTGGCGGATGTACTGCTCGATCATCCGGTTGCCGATGAAGCCGTCGCACACGCCCGACACGACCGCCGTCTTGCGGATCTTCTTCGCCACCGCCATCACGGTCGCGAGCACGTCCTTCGCGGTTTGCGCGCCGCGCACGACCTCGAGCAGCTTCATCACGTTCGCCGGGCTGAAGAAGTGCATGCCGACGACGTCCTGCGGACGCTTCGTAAACGCGGCGATCTTGTCGACGTCGAGCGTCGACGTGTTCGACGCGAGGATCGCGCCGGGCTTCGCGACTTCGTCGAGCTTCTTGAACACCTGCTCCTTCACGCCGAGTTCCTCGAACACGGCTTCGACGATCAGGTCGGCGTCCTTCAGGTCGTCGTAGGACAGCGTCGGCGTGATCAGCGCCATGCGCGCATCGAGCTTCTCCTGCGTGAGCTTGCCCTTCTTCACCTGTGCGTCGTAGTTCTTGCGGATCGTCGCGAGGCCGCGCTCCAGCGCGTCCTGCTTCGTCTCGAGCAGCGTGACGGGCAGCCCGGCGTTGATGAAGTTCATCGCGATCCCGCCGCCCATCGTGCCCGCGCCGATCACGCCGACCCGGCGGATCTCGCGCAGCGGCGTGTCGGCCGGCACGTCGGGAATCTTGCTCGCCGCCCGCTCGCCGAAGAATGCGTGGCGCAGCGCGCGGCTTTCCGGCGTCATCATCAGCGCGACGAAACCCTCGCGCTCGGCGACGCTGCCCTTGTCGAAGCCGTTCAGCACGCCGGCCTCGATCGCGTCGATGCACTTGTGCGGCGCGGGGTAGTTCGGCGCGGCGGCCCGCGCGGAATTGCGCGCGAACTGGATGAAGCCGGCCGCGTTGTCGTGGACGATCTTGCGATCGCGCACGCGCGGATGCGGCCCCTTCTGCGCGCCGACCTTGCGGGCGAACGCCACGGCCGCGTCGAGCAGGTCGCCGTCGGCCATTTCGTCGAACAGCCCGCTCTTCGCGAGCTGCTCCGACGGCACCGGCGCACCCGACACGATCATGTTCAGCGCGGTTTCGAGCCCGACCGCGCGCGGCAGGCGTTGCGTGCCGCCCGCGCCCGGCAGCAGCCCGAGCTTCACCTCGGGCAGCGCGACCTGCGCGCCCGGCGCCGCGACGCGGTAATGCGCGCCGAGCGCGAGCTCGAGGCCGCCGCCCATCACGACGCTGTGCAGCGCCGCGACGACCGGCTTCGCGCTCGCCTCCACCGCGCGGATCACGGTGTGCAGCGTCGGCTCCTGCAGCGCCTTCGGCGTATTGAATTCGGTGATGTCGGCACCGCCCGAGAACGCGCGGCCCGCGCCGGTCAGCACGATGGCCGTGACCGACGGGTCCTGCGCGGCGCGATCGAGCGCGTCCATGACGCCCTGGCGGGTCGACAGGCCGAGCCCGTTGACGGGCGGATTGTTGAGCGTGATGACGGCCACGCCGTCGCGAGTCGAGTAATCCACTGCCATCTGCCTGCCTCCATGCATCGCGCGCCGGATTGGCTGCGCTTCATTGTGCGCGGTCGAACAGCCGCATGTCCGGATGAACGGAGGCAGCATACAACGAAAAAGCACGGTCGTTCAATTTGAATTTCGTTCCCGATCCGGGGACGGATCGGGCGACCGATGCGGAGGTTGAAGCGGCGGCGGCCCGGGCCTGGGCCTTACGGCGCGCACACCGCCGTGGGCAACACGTAATCGCGGAACGTCTCGCGCAGCTTCAGCTTCTGCAGCTTGCCGGTCGCGGTGTGCGGCAGCGATTCGACGAACACGACGTCGTCCGGAATCCACCATTTCGCGACCTTGCCCTCGTAGAACGCGAGCAGCGTGTCGCGGGTCAGGTTCGCGCCTTCGCGCGGCACCACGACGAGCAGCGGCCGCTCGGTCCATTTCGGATGCGCGCAGGCGATGCAGGCGGCTTCGGCCACGCCCGGATGCGCGATCGCGACGTTCTCGATGTCGATCGAGCTGATCCACTCGCCGCCCGACTTGATCACGTCCTTGCTGCGGTCGGTGATCTGCAAGAAGCCGTCGGGGTCGATCGTCGCGACGTCACCGGTCGGGAACCAGCCGTCCGCGAGCGGCGACGCGTCGCCGCGAAAGTAGTGGTCGATCACCCACGGCCCGCGCACCTGCAGTTCGCCGAAC
Organism: Burkholderia sp. 9779_493; assembly: GCF_015712215.1. NCBI lineage: Bacteria > Pseudomonadati > Pseudomonadota > Betaproteobacteria > Burkholderiales > Burkholderiaceae > Burkholderia > Burkholderia sp. 9779_493. The sequence continues at coordinate 203,146 of NZ_JACCQA010000002.1, read as the reverse complement.
GCGACGCCGTCCCACGGCAGCTCGCGGCCATCGTCGCCGACGATGCGCATGTCGACGCCGCAGATCACGCGCCCCTGCTTCTCGAGCAGCCGGCGCTGCGCGTCGAGCGGCCGCTGCGACTGCGCCCAGTTGAGCTTCGCGAGCGTGCCGAGCGGCGACAGTTCGGTCATCCCCCACGCATGGATCACGCGCACGCCGTATTCGTCCTCGAACGTGCGCAGCATCGCGGGCGGGCACGCGGAGCCGCCGATCACCGTGCGGTTCAGCGTCGAGAAACGGACACCGGCTTCGCGCATGTAGTTCAGCAGCCCGAGCCACACGGTCGGCACGCCCGCGGAAAACGTCACGCGCTCGGCCTCCATCAGCTCGTACAGCGATTTCCCGTCGAGATCCTTGCCCGGCAGCACCAGCTTGCCGCCCGTCAGCGGCACCGCGTACGGCAGCCCCCATGCGTTGACGTGGAACATCGGCACGACGGGCAGCACGGCGTCCATCGCGGACAGGTTCATCGCGTCGGGCAGCGCGGCGCCGTACGCATGCAGCACGGTCGAACGATTCGAATACAGCACGCCCTTCGGGTTGCCTGTCGTGCCGGACGTGTAGCAGAGCCCCGACGCCTGCTGCTCGTCGAGGCGCGGCCAGTCGTAGTCGCCGTCTTCCGCTTCGACGAGCGTTTCGTAGCAGAGCAGCGGCGTGGCGGCGGACGGCAGGTGCGCGGCGTCCGTCATCGCGATCCAGCCCTTCACGTGCGGGCATTGCGGCGCGATCGCGTCGACCAGCGGCGCGAAATTGATGTCGAACAGCACGTAGCGGTCTTCCGCGTGATTGACGATGTACGCGATCTGTTCGGGAAACAGGCGCGGATTGATCGTGTGGCACACGGCGCCCATCCCGCCGATCCCGTAATACGCTTCCAGATGCCGGTAGCCGTTCCACGCCAGCGTGCCGACGCGGTCGCCGGTTTCGACGCCGAGCCGCGCCAGCGCCTGCGCCAGCTGCTTCGCGCGGCGTTCGCAATCGCGGTACGTGTAGCGATGCAGGTCGCCTTCCACGCGCTTCGACACGATCTCCGTGTCGCCGGCGTGCCGCGCGGCATGCGAAATCAGCGACGACACGAGCAACGGCACATCCATCATCTGGCCCAGCAACGGCTTACCCATCGTCTTGTTCTCCCTGAGGATGCGAATCGGTGACCAGCCTGGGGGCTGTTTCCGTAGCGAAGCAGCCCTGGTGTGCGCCCGTCAGCGACCCCGGACGGGCGTGGCGCACGGCGCGCGGGCCGCCATGCGGGCGGCGCGGCGCCGCCTTACAATATCGGCTTACCCAGAGGCGCTCAACATGTCGTTTTCCCGAAGCGCAGCCGATGCGGCTGACACCCTCCCCGACCTCGCCGCGACGCTCGGCGCGCCCGCCGAGCGCGCGTTCGTCACGCTCGGCGACGCGTTTCATACGCGGCTGCCGGCCGCGCCGCTTGCCGCGCCGTACGTCGTCGGCTTTTCCGACGAAGTCGCGCAGCTGCTCGATCTGCCACCCACGCTCGCCGCGCAGCCCGGCTTCGCCGAGCTGTTCGCCGGCAACCCGACGCGCGACTGGCCCGCGAACGCGATGCCGTATGCGTCGGTCTATTCCGGCCACCAGTTCGGCGTGTGGGCCGGCCAGCTCGGCGACGGCCGCGCGCTGACGATCGGCGAATTGCCCGGCACCGACGGCCGGCGCTACGAACTGCAGCTCAAGGGCGGCGGCCGCACGCCGTATTCGCGAATGGGCGACGGCCGCGCGGTGCTGCGCTCGTCGATCCGAGAATTCCTGTGCTCGGAAGCGATGCATCACCTCGGCATCCCGACCACGCGCGCGCTGACGGTGATCGGCTCCGACCAGCCGGTGGTGCGCGAGGAGATCGAGACGGCGGCCGTCGTCACGCGCGTGTCGGAAAGCTTCGTGCGCTTCGGCCACTTCGAGCACTTCTTCTCGAACGATCGCCCCGACCTGCTGCGCCAGCTTGCCGATCACGTGATCGACCGCTTCCATCCGGCCTGCCGCGACGCGGACGATCCGTACCTCGCGCTGCTCGAGGCCGCGACGCTGCGCACGGCCGACCTCGTCGCGCAATGGCAGGCCGTCGGTTTCTGCCACGGCGTGATGAACACCGACAACATGTCGATCCTCGGCGTGACGATCGACTACGGTCCGTTCGGCTTCGTCGACGCGTTCGATGCGAACCATATCTGCAACCACTCCGATACCGGCGGCCGCTATGCGTACCGGATGCAGCCGCGCATCGCGCACTGGAACTGCTACTGCCTCGCGCAGGCGCTGCTGCCGCTGATCGGGCTGCAGCACGGCATCGCCGACGACGATGCGCGCGCCGAGCGCGCGGTGGACGACGCACAGGCCGTGCTCGCGAAGTTTCCGGAGCGCTTCGGCCCCGCGCTCGAACGCGCAATGCGCGCGAAACTCGGTCTGGAACTCGAACGCGAGGGTGACGCCGAACTCGCGAACAAGCTGCTCGAGACGATGCATGCGAGCCACGCGGATTTCACGCTGACGTTCCGCCGGCTCGCGCAGATCTCGAAGCACGACGCGAGCCGCGACGCGCCCGTGCGCGACCTCTTCATCGACCGTGAAGCGTTCGACGCATGGGCGAACCTCTATCGCGCGCGGCTGTCCGAGGAAACGCGCGACGACGTGGCACGCGCAGTTGCAATGAACCGCGCGAACCCCAAATACGTGCTTCGCAACCATCTGGCCGAAGTCGCGATCCGGCGCGCGAAGGAAAAGGATTTTTCGGAAGTCGAGCGGCTCGCGCAGATCCTGCGCCGCCCGTTCGACGAACAACCGGAGCATGAAGCGTATGCGGCGTTGCCGCCCGACTGGGCCGGCTCGCTCGAAGTGAGCTGCTCGTCCTGAGCCCGCAACCCGCGCATCTCGACCGACCGATCAGGAGAACCCCCATGTCCCACGATTCCGACGACAAGACCTTCCCGTACCAGAAAGACGACGCCGAGCTGCGCCGCCGGCTCACGCCGATGCAGTACGAGGTCACGCAGCACGCGGCGACCGAGCGCGCGTTCACCGGCGAATACACCGACACCGAGGATGCCGGCATCTACAAGTGCGTCGTCTGCAGCACGCCGCTGTTCGAATCCGGCGCCAAGTTCCACTCGGGCTGCGGCTGGCCCAGCTACTTCAAGCCGCTCAACGGCGAGGTGATCGACGAGAAGATCGACTACTCGCACGGAATGGTGCGCGTCGAGGTGCGCTGCAACCACTGCGGCGCGCATCTGGGCCACGTCTTCGAGGACGGCCCGCGCGACAAGACCGGTTTGCGGTACTGCATCAATTCGGCTGCGTTAAACTTCGAGTCCCGACCCGAAAACGAATGAGCGGCGCCGGGCGGATCGCCGCGGCAGCCAGCCCCGGGCTGGCCGCCCCGATCCGCGACGGCGATGCCTGGCGGGTCCCTACAACGGTGACAGGCCGCGCCCGCGGCCCGTCACGCAGCTGCGAGCGCCATGAAATTCCTGTTCGATCTGTTTCCGATCATCCTGTTTTTTGTCGCCTTCAAGGTCTGGGGCATCTTTACCGCCACCGCCGTCGCGATCGTCGCGACGCTGGCCCAGGTCGCATGGGTCGCCTTCCGGCACCGGAAGGTGGACACGATGCTGTGGGTCAGCCTCGGCGTGATCGTCGTGTTCGGTGGCGCCACCCTCGTCCTGCATGACGAGAAATTCATTCAATGGAAACCGACTGTGCTGTACTGGCTGTTTGCGATCGGGTTGCTCGCCGCGCGCTATGCGTTCAGCAAGAACCTGATCGAGAAGATGATGGGCAAGCAGCTCACGCTGCCGTCCCCCGTGTGGGACAAGCTGAACCTCGCGTGGGCGCTGTTCTTCGCGGTGCTCGGCGTCGCGAACCTGTACGTGGTGCACAACTTCACCGAATCGCAATGGGTGAACTTCAAGCTGTTCGGGACGACGGGCGCGATGGTCGTATTCATCATCCTGCAGAGCCTGTGGCTCACGAAGTACCTGAAGGACGAGTGACATGACCGACGCCTTTCTCCACGCCTCCGCCGACGAACGCATCGCGCTGATCGAAGCGCGCCTCACCGCGTCGCTCGCGCCGCTGTCGCTCACCGTGCGCGACGACAGCGCGCAGCACGCAGGCCACGCCGGCGCGGCCGCCGGCGGCCACTTCACGGTCACGATCGTGTCGTCCGCGTTCGCGGGCAAGCCGCGCGTCGCGCGGCACCGGCTGGTGTATGATGCGCTCGCTGATGCGATGCAGCGCGGCATTCACGCGCTCGCGATCGTGGCTTACACGCCCGAAGAATTCAACGAATCTTCAATCTAGTCTCATTAGGAATTCCCGATGATCCTGACATCCCCCCGCCTGTGGGTCGCGGCGGCTGCATTTGCAGCGGCACCGGCATTCGCCCAGAACATCGCCGTCGTCAACGGCACGCCGATTCCGAAGTCGCGCGCCGACGCGATGGTCGCGCAGCTCGTCCAGCAAGGCCAGACCGACGGCCCGCAACTGCAGCAGGCCGTGCGCCAGGAGCTCGTGAACCGCGAAATCCTGATGCAGGAAGCGATTCGCGAAGGCATCCCGAACCGTCCGGACGTAAAGGCGCAAGTCGCCGTCGCGCAGCAGACCGTCGTGCTGCGCTCGATGATCGAGGGCTTCCTGAAGAAGAACCAGCCGACCGACGCCGAAGTGAAGGCGCGCTACGACGAGCTCGTCAAGGGCGTGGGCGGCAACCGCGAGTATCACCTGCACCACATCCTCGTCGACAACGAGCAGCAGGCGAAGGACCTGATCGCGAAGATCAAGGGCGGCGCGAAGTTCGAGGATCTCGCGAAGCAATACTCGAAGGATCCGGGTTCGGGCAAGAACGGCGGCGATCTCGACTGGTCCGATCCGAAGGCGTACGTGCCGGAATTCGCGGCGGCCGCGCAGAAGCTGCAGAAAGGCCAGATGACCGACACGCCGGTGAAGACGCAGTTCGGCTGGCACATCATCCGCGTCGACGACATCCGTGACATCGCCCCGCCGCCGTTCGACCAGGTGAAGGCGCAGATCGCGCAGCAGCTCGTGCAGCAGAAGCTGCAGGCGTTCGAGGAAGGTCTGCGCCAGCAGGCCAAGATCCAGTAACGCCGGCGCACGTCACACGCGCATCGATCAGCCGCTCTTCAGAGCGGCTTTTTCTTTTGGCGCGCACGAACAGGGGTGCCGCGATGCGATGGGGCTTAGCCGACGCACAATAAAAAACCGCTCCGAGGAGCGGTTTTTTATTGTGCCAGGCCGTCACCCGCCCGCAGCGTTCGCTACGCGGGATAAAACACGTCGTGGTAACGCACGTCGCCTGCCGGAAGCGGCGCGGAATCATCGAGCGACAGCGCGAGGAAATACTCGGCCGGCACGCCCGCAAACACGATGTCGCCGTGCGGTTCGAATCCGAAACGCGCGTAACACGCCGGCTCGCCGAGCACCACGCAGCCACGCGCGCCGAGCCGGCGCAATGCGTCGAGCCCCGTGCGCACGAGCCCCGCGCCGATGCTCTGCCGCTGGCAATCGGGCCGCACCGCGAGCGGCGCCAGCCCGTACCACTGCTGACTGCCGGCCGGCTCGCCGCCGATCGCGACCGGCGAGAACGCGACGTGCCCGACGATGCGCCCGTCGCGCTCCGCGACGAGCGATACGCTCAGCGCACCGTCGGCACGCAGCGTGTCGACGATGCGCTGCTCGAACGCGCCGCCCTGCGGCTCGCCCGCGAACGCCGCACGGATCACGCGGCCGATCGCGTCGGCCTCGCTCGCACGCTCGTCACGCAGCGTGACGATCTCGACCGGCGCGTTCGGGTCGAACATCATCCGGATCAGCCGATCCAGCGACGTGCGTTGCGGAACACCCGCATCCACGGGCTCGCGTCACCCCAGCCTTCCGGGTGCCAGCTCATCGTCACCGTACGATGCACGCGCTCCATGTGCGGCATCAGCACCGAGAAGCGGCCATCAGCCGTCGTGACCGACGTGATGCCGGCGGGCGACCCGTTCGGGTTGAACGGATAGCGCTCGGTCGCTTCGCCGCGGTGGTCGACGTAACGCATCGCGACCGCGACGCGGTCGATGTCGCCTTGCTGCGAGAAGTCCGCATAGCCTTCGCCGTGCGCGACCGCGACCGGAATCCGCGAGCCTTCCATTCCCGCGAAGAAGATCGACGGCGATTTCTCCACTTCGACGAACGAGAAACGCGCCTCGAACTGCTCGGACTTGTTGCGCGTGAACTTCGGCCACGCTTGCGCGCCCGGGATCATCGACGCGATGCTCGACAGCATCTGGCAGCCATTGCAGATACCGAGGGCGAACGTATCGGGACGCGCAAAGAAGGCCGAGAACATGTCGGCGAGGTTCGCGTTGAAACGGATCGTCTTCGCCCAGCCTTCGCCCGCGCCCAGCACGTCGCCGTACGAGAAGCCGCCGCACGCGACCGCACCCGCGAAATCGGCCAGCGTCGCGCGGCCCGCGAGCAGGTCGCTCATGTGCACGTCGTGCGCATCGAAGCCGGCGCGGTCGAACGCATACGCCGTTTCCAGATGCGAGTTCACGCCCTGCTCGCGCAGGATCGCGACGCGCGGCCGTGCGCCCGTCGCGATGAACGGCGCGGCGATGTCGTCGGCCGGATCGAACGTGAGCACCGGCGAGAGGCCCGGGTCGGCCGCGTCGAGCAGCGCGTCGTATTCGGCATCCGCGCAGGCGGGGTTGTCACGCAGGCGCGCGATGCGCCAGCTCACTTCGCTCCAGGCGCGATGGAGCTCGGTACGCGGCGCGTCGAAGATCTTCTTCGCATCGCGGTACACCTCGATCACGTCGCGATCGTTGACCGAGCCGATCACGTGCGAGCACGTCGACAGGCCGAATTCGCGCAGCGCGCCGAGCACCGCGTCGCGGTCGGACGCGCGCACCTGCACGACGGCGCCGAGCTCTTCGGAGAACAGCGCGCGCAGCGTGCGGTCGTCGCGACGGCCGCTCGTCTGCTTCGCCCAGTCCTTCGCGTCGCCGTAGTCGGATTCGTGGTTCGGGTCGAGCGTCAGCATGTCGACGTTCAGCGATACGCCCGCGTGGCCCGCGAACGCCATTTCGCACACGGTCGCCCACAGGCCGCCGTCCGAGCGGTCGTGGTACGCGAGCAGCTTGTCCTGCGCATTGAGCGACTGGATCGCGTTGAAGAAGCGCTTCAGGTCTTCCGCGTCGTCGACGTCCGGCGTCGTGTCGCCGACCTGCTGCGTGACCTGCGCGAAGATGCTGCCGCCCATCCGGTTCTTGCCGCGGCCGAGGTCGATCGCGATCAGCACGCTGTCGCCCGCATCCGCCACGCGGCGCAGTTGCGGCGTGAGATGGCGGCGCACGTCCTCGACCGGCGCGAACGCGGAGATGATCAGCGACACCGGCGACACCACTTCCTTCGCGACGCCCTGCTCGTCCCACTTCGTCTTCATCGACAGCGAATCCTTGCCGACCGGGATGCCGATCCCGAGCGCCGGGCACAGCTCCATGCCGATCGCCTTGACCGTGTCGAACAGCGCGGCGTCTTCGCCGGCCGTGCCGCACGCGGCCATCCAGTTCGCGGACAGCTTCAGCTTGTCGAGCGACGCGATCGGCGCGCTCGCGATGTTCGTGATCGCTTCGCCGACGGCCATGCGGCCCGATGCCGGTGCATCGATCACGGCGAGCGGCGTGCGCTCGGCCATCGTCATCGCCTCGCCCTTGAAGCCCGCGTAGTCGAGCGCGGTGATCGCGCAGTCGGCCACCGGCACCTGCCACGGGCCGACCATCTGGTCGCGCACCGACGTACCGCCGACCGAACGGTCGCCGATCGTGATCAGGAACGACTTGCTGCCGACCGTCGGGTGCTTCAGCACGTCGAGCGCGACCGCCGACAGCGCGATGCCGGTCACGTCGACCGGCGCACGCTCGGTGTTCACGCGCGTGACGTCGCGGTGCATGCGCGGCGGCTTGCCGAGCAGCACTTCCATCGGCATGTCGACCGGGTATTCGTCGGCGCCCGTCGCTTCGTCGTCGACGAGCTTCAGCTGGCGTTCGTCGGTCGCGACACCGACCACCGCGAACGGGCAGCGCTCGCGCGCGCAGATCGCCTCGAAGCGCGGCAGGTCGGCCGGCGCGATCGCCAGCACGTAGCGCTCCTGCGCCTCGTTCGACCAGATTTCGCGCGGCGACAGGCCCGATTCCTCGAGCACGACCTTGCGCAGTTCGAAGCGCGCGCCCTTGCCCGCGCCGTCGACGATTTCGGGGAATGCGTTCGACAGGCCGCCCGCGCCGACGTCGTGGATGCTCAGGATCGGGTTTTCCGCGCCGAGCTGCCAGCAGCCGTTGATCACTTCCTGCGCGCGCCGCTCGATTTCCGGGTTGCCGCGCTGCACCGAGTCGAAGTCGAGTTCGGCCGTGTTCGCGCCGGTCGCCATCGAGCTCGCGGCGCCGCCGCCCATGCCGATCCGCATGCCGGGGCCGCCGATCTGGATCAGCAGCGAGCCCGCCGGCACGTCGTGCTTGTGCGTGTGCTGATCCGCGATGTTGCCGAGGCCGCCCGCGATCATGATCGGCTTGTGATAGCCGTGCACCGTGCCGCCGACGTTCTGCTCGTAGACGCGGAAGTAACCGCCGAGGTTCGGGCGGCCGAATTCGTTGTTGAAGGCGGCGCCGCCGAGCGGGCCGTCGATCATGATCTGCAGCGGCGACGCGATGCGGTCCGGGCGGCCGTACGGGCCGTGCTGCTCGTTCGGGTTGCGCTCGGCCACCGGCTGCGCGGCGTCGCGCGCGTTTTCCCACGGCTGGCGGGCGTCCGGCAGGTCGAGGTTCGACACGGTGAAGCCCGTGAGGCCGGCCTTCGGGCGCGCACCGCGGCCCGTCGCGCCTTCGTCGCGAATCTCGCCGCCCGCGCCGGTCGCCGCCCCCGGGAACGGCGAGATCGCCGTCGGGTGGTTGTGCGTCTCGACCTTCATCAGCGTGTGCGTGAGTTCGGTGTGGCGGCCGTAGCGCTCGCCCGGCTCGCCGGGCGCACCGGCCTTGCGCGGGAACCAGCGCTCGGCCTCGGCGCCGACCATGATCGACGAGTTGTCCGAATACGCGACGATCGTGCCCTGCGGGCTCAGCTTCTCGGTGTTGCGGATCATCGCGAACAGCGACATGTCCTGCGCTTCGCCGTCGATCGTCCACTGCGCGTTGAAGATCTTGTGGCGGCAGTGCTCGCTGTTCGCCTGCGCGAACATCATCAGTTCGACGTCGGTCGGGTTGCGTTCGAGCTTGCGGAACGCGTCGACCAGATAGTCGATCTCGTCGTCGGCGAGCGCGAGGCCCAGCTCGACGTTCGCGCGCTCCAGCGCGCCGCGGCCGACGCCCAGCACGTCGACGGTCGACAGCGGCTTGGCCGGCAGTTCGTCGAACAGGTGCTTCGCGTCGTCGCGCGCCGCGACCACGCTTTCGGTCATCCGGTCATGCAGCGCGGCCGCGACGGCCGCGCGCGCGTCGTCCGACAGCGCCTTCTTGCCGCCGAGCAGGCCCGACTTCAGCGTGACCGTGAATTCGACGCCGCGCTCGATGCGGCGCACCTGCGTGAGGCCGCAGTGCTGCGCGATGTCGGTCGCCTTGCTCGCCCACGGCGAGACCGTGCCGAAGCGCGGCAGCACGACGAAGGTCTCGGTCGTGCCCTTCTCGCCCGCCGGCTGGAACGGCTCGCCGTAGTGCATCAGCGCATCGATGCGCGCGCTGTCGTCGGCCGACAGCGGCTCGGCCGCATTGACGAAGTGCAGGAACTGGCCGCGCACCGCGACGATGTTGGCGTCGATTTGCCTGAGCGTATCGAGCAGACGGGTTTGACGGAAATCGGAGAGGGCCGAAGCGCCGGGAAAACACGAGAAGTGAGCCATGGGCTGGACTGACGTCGATGAGTCGCGCGAGGTGGCGACGTGGGGCGAAAGGAAGGCCGTAATTATACCCGGAAGTCGGCCGCCCAAGACCGGCCGATCGGTAGTCCGCATGCACCGCGACGGTGCCGGGACGCGTGGCGCGCACGGCCGCCCGCCGGGCCGGCCTGCGCGGGCCCAGGATGCCCGCCGCCGTGGCCCGACCGCACCACCCATGCTCGGCCGGCGCCGGCTCGCGCACTTTTGGCGCTATCATTCCGGGTTCACCGGGCCCGGCCCTCAGCGAATTCTCACCGGGCGGCGTGCGCGCCGCCCGTCATCGAAGCACTCCATGGATGTCATCGTCATCGGCGGCGGAATCAGCGGCGTCGCCACCGCCTACCAGCTGCGCGCGGCCGGCCATCGCGTGTGCGTGGTCGAACGCCACGCGACCGTCGCGCAAGGTGCGACCTACGGCGACGGCGGCGCGCTGCTGCCGAGCCCGCTCGACGTCTGGTTCGGCCCGACTTTCATGCGCCAGCGCCAGCCGCGCGACAGCGGCATCGTCTACAAGCCGGGCTTCAACGGCGGCGTGCGCCGCTTCGTCAAGCAGCTCGGCACGCTGCGCGAGCCCGACGCGTTCGCCGCGCAGTACGCGCGGCTGCGTCCGCTGATCGACGCGTCGCGCGACGCGCTCGCCGATATCGACGCGCGTCTCGAGCTCGAATTCGAACAGAAACCCGGCATCCTGCACGTCGTGCGCGATCCGCGCGACTGGGATGCGCTGCAACCGGCGCTCGACCTGCTGCGCACGCTCGACCAGCCGTACCGCACCCTCACCGCCGACGAATGCGCGGCGCTCGAACCGTCGGTGCCGGCCGAACCCGGCTTTGCCGGCGGCGTGCTGCTCGAAACCGAGCGCACCGGCAATTGCCCGCTGTTCGCGAAACTGATCAAGCAGACGCTGGACGAGCACGGCGTGCAGTTCCGCTTCGGCGCGGACGTCGCCGCGATCCGCGTCGACAGCGGCCGCGCCGCGGTCGAGCTCGTGCCGCCGGGCAACCGGCGCGCGGCGCAGGCGCGCGAGGTCGACGTGATTTCCGCGGACGCGATCGTGGTCGCCGCCGGCGCCGGCAGCCTCCCGCTGCTCGAACGGCTCGGCTGGCGCCTGCCGCTGCACCCGGCGCGCGTCCATACGCTCACCGCACCGGTCGCGTACGAGGAACACTCGCCGCACCTTTGCGTCGTCGATTCGATCAAGCGGATCTCGATCACGCGCACCCACCAGCGGCTGCGCGTCGGCGGCGCCGCCGTGCTGCAGAGCGTCGCCGATACCGCGAAACCGCTTGCCGAGCCGTTGTCCGAGGCCGCGCTCGCGTTGCTCGGCCAGGCCGTCCATGACTGGGTGCCCGGCGCCGCCAAGATCTCCGCCGCCCTGCCGTGGCGGGGCATGCAACTGCTGTCGCCGGACGGCCTGCCCGTCGTGGGTCCGACCCCGCACCCACGCGTGTTCGTCAATTTCGGCCATGGCCCGGCCGGCTGGGGCCTCGCGTGCGGGTCTGCTAAAGTGGTGACCGACTATCTGGGCGGCAACGTCCAGCACTGGCCCGCCGACACGCTCGCCGCGCTGAGCGCCGGCCGCTTCACGACCTGACCGCCGCGGGGCCGACCCGTGGCGGCCTCCTTGCCCGCCGCCACGATCCCGCGATGACCGTTACCCGCCCGCTTCCCGATTCCGATCCGATCGCGCTGCTGCGCGTCGCCGACCTGCGCGCGGCCGAAGCCGACGCCGCCGCCGCGCTGCCGCCGCACACGCTGATGGGCCGCGCCGGCGCCGCCGCCGCGCACTGGCTGTCCGAACGCGTCGCCGGCGACGATCGCCCCCTCTGGTTCGCGGTCGGCCCCGGCAACAACGGCGGCGACGCGCTGGTGGCCGCCGCGCAGCTCCAGCAGCTCGGTGTCGCCACGCATGCGTGGATGCCGGTGCCGGTCAAGCCGGACGACGCGCAATGGGCGCTGGGCCTCGCGCGCACCGCCGGCGTGCCGTTGTCGGCCACCGCGCCCGCGTCGCTGGAGGGCTACGCGTGGGTCGTCGACGGGCTGTTCGGCATCGGCCTCGGCCGTGCGCTCGACGGCGCGTTCGCGGAGCAGGCCGCACGCATCGCCGCCCATGCGCGCAGCGGCGGCCGCGTACTCGCGCTCGACGTGCCGAGCGGGCTCGACAGCGACACGGGCCGGATCGTCGGCGCGGGCGTCGCCGTTGCGGCCACCCACACGCTCACCTTCATCGGCGCGAAGCCCGGCCTCTACACGGGCGACGGCCGCGATCTCGCCGGCGAGATCCACGTCGCGTCGCTCGACGTCGCGCCGCCCGCCGCGCCGGCCATCGTGCTGAATGCGCCCGCGCGCTTCGCCGCGGCGCTGCCCGCGCGCGCCTTCGCGTCCCACAAGGGCACGTACGGCAGCCTCGCGGTGCTCGGCGGCGACACGGGCATGTGCGGTGCGCCGATCCTCGCCGCCCGCGCCGCGCTGTTCGCGGGCGCCGGCAAGGTGCACGTCGGCTTCCTTGGCGCGGGCGCGCCGCCGTACGACCCGCCGTTCCCCGAACTGATGCTGCATCCGGCCGACACGCTCGACCTCGGCGCGATGACCGCGATCGCGGCCGGTTGCGGGCTCGGCACGCGCGAGGCCGCGGCGACGCTCGTGCGCGACGTGCTCGCGCACGACCTCCCGACGCTGCTCGATGCCGACGCGCTGAACCTCGTCGCGACGCACGCGGACCTCGCGGCCGCCGTCGCCGCGCGCGGCGCACGCGGCAAGCCGTGCGTGCTGACGCCGCATCCGCTCGAAGCCGCGCGCCTGCACGGCAGCGACACGGCCGCGGTGCAGCGCGATCGCGTCGCGGCCGCGCAGACGCTCGCCGCCCGTTACGCCGGCATCGTCGTGCTGAAAGGCTCGGGCACGGTGATTGCCGCGCCCGACGGACGCGTAGCGATCAACCCGACCGGCAACGCGGCGCTCTCCACCGGCGGCACCGGCGACGTGCTCGGCGGCCTGATCGGCGCGCTGCTCGCGCAACGGGTCGCGCCATACGAAGCCGCGCTGGCCGGCGTCTACCTGCACGGCCTCGCGGCCGACACGCTGACCGCGAACGGCACCGGCCCGGCCGGGCTCACCGCGGGCGAGCTCGCGCCGATGGTGCGCACGCTGATCAATCGCCTTTTTTATCCGTCGCCGCGCGCCGACACGTAACGCCGCTATACTGACTGCCCCGCCGCACGGCGGGCCTTCTCGTCCGCCGGCTTTCCGATCCCGATGAGCCGGCGCGGCATTCCTCCCGATTCACGCTTCACTCGAACCGTCATGACGCTGAAATCGCTCCCCGCCTGGACTGCCCTTCAATCCCACTTCGAACAGATCCGCCACGCGCGGCTGCGCGACTGGTTCGCGCCGGAAAACGACCGCGCGCCGACCCGCGCCGAACGCTTCACGATTCCGGGCGGCGGTCTTGCGGCCGATTTCTCGAAGAACCGCATCGACGACGAAACGGTGCGCCTGCTCGTGCAACTCGCGCGCGACGCGGGCGTCGAAGCGCGCCGCGACGCGATGTTCGCGGGCGAGATCGTCAACCCGACCGAAGGCCGCGCCGCGCTGCACACCGCGCTGCGCGCGACCGACCCGCAAGCGCCGTTCCACGCGCAGGTGAGCGCCGAGCGCGCGAAGATGGCGACGTTCGCGCGCGCCGTGCGCAGCGGCACGTGGACGGGCTATACGGGCAAGCGGATCCGCCACGTGATCAACATCGGCATCGGCGGCTCGGATCTCGGGCCGAAGATGGTCGTGCATGCGCTGCACCACGTCGCGACGCCCGAGATCTCGACCCACTTCGTGTCGAACGTCGACGGCGCCGATCTCGCGCGCGTGCTCGAACAGGTCGATCCCGAGGAAACGCTCGCGATCATCGTGTCGAAGACCTTCACGACGCTCGAGACGATGACGAACGCACGCTCGCTGCGCGACTGGTTCGTCGCGCGCGGCTGCCCCGAGGACGCGCTCGCGAAGCACTTCGTCGGCGTGTCGGCGAACCCGGCCGAAGTCGTGAAGTTCGGCATCGCCGCGGACAACGTGTTCGAAATGTGGGATTGGGTCGGCGGCCGCTATTCGCTGTGGTCGGCGGTCGGCCTGTCGATCATGATCGCGGTCGGCCCGGAGCAGTTCGACGAGCTGCTGGCCGGCGCGAACGACATGGACCGCCACTTCCGCGAAGCGCCGCTCGAGCGCAACCTGCCGGTGCTGCTCGGCCTGATCGGCATCTGGTACCGGAACTTCTTCGGCTCGCAGAGCTATCTCGTCGCGCCGTATTCGGAAGCGCTGCACTACCTGCCGTCGTACCTGCAGCAGCTCGAAATGGAGAGCAACGGCAAATCCGCGCGGTTGGACGGCACCTTCGTCGACTATCCGACGTCGGCCGTCACGTGGGGCGAGCCGGGCACCAACGGCCAGCATGCGTTCTTCCAGATGCTGCACCAGGGGCCGACGATCGTGCCGATCGACTTCATCGCGGTGCTGACACCCGAGCATCCGCTCGCGAGCCACCATCCGAAGCTGCTCGCGAACTGCTTCGCGCAGAGCGAGGCGCTGATGCTCGGCCGCACGCTCGAAGAAGCGCGCAAGGTCGCCGGGCCCGGCAAGGAAGCGCTCGCGCCGCACCTGACGTTCCCCGGCAACCGCCCGACCACGACGCTGCTCGTCGATGCGCTGACGCCGCGCGCGCTCGGTGCGCTGATCGCGCTCTACGAGCACAAGGTGCTGGTGCAGGCGACGGTGTGGGACATCAATCCGTTCGACCAGTGGGGCGTCGAACTCGGCAAGATTCTCGGCAAGGTCGTCGAAGCCGACCTGTCCGCCGAATCGGTCGACCCGGCGAAGCACGACTCGTCGACCACGGCGCTGATCGAGCGCGCCCGTGCGGCGCTCAAGCGTTGAAGCACTGACGCATCAACGCCCATGCCCGTGCGGCGCGACGATGCGCCCCGCGTCGATCGTCACCGTCGTCGCACAGCGGCGCGCGAGTTCGGCATCGTGTGTGACGAGCACGAGCGTCGCGCCGTGCGTGCGGTTCAGTTCGAACATCAGGTCGATGACCGCGTGGCCGGTGGCCGCGTCGAGGCTGCCGGTCGGCTCGTCGGCGAACAGGATCGCCGGACGCGTGACGAACGCGCGTGCGAGTGCGACGCGCTGCTGTTCGCCGCCCGACAGCAGCTTCGGATAATGCGCAGTGCGTTCGCCCAGACCGACCTGCACGAGCAGCGCCCGGGCACGCTCGGCAGCCTCGCGCGCGCTGATGCCACCCTGCAGTTCGAGCGGCAGCATCACGTTCTCGAGCGCCGTCAGGTGCGGCATCAACTGGAACGACTGGAACACGAATCCGACCGCGCCGTTGCGCAGCGCCGCGCGCTCGTCCTCGTCGAGCTGGTCGAGCGCGCGGCCGAGCAGGCGAACCGTGCCGCTCGTCGCGCTGTCCAACCCCGCAAGCAGGCCGAGCAGCGTCGATTTGCCCGACCCCGACGCGCCGACGATCGCGAGGCTGCTGCCCGGTTGCACGGCGAGCGTGATGCCGTCGAGGATCGTCAGCTCGCCCGTCGCATCGGCAACCCGCTTGCACACGTCATGGACTTCGATGATCGGATCGGTAATCTTGAACATGGACACGACATTTCGCTGGAAAAGACGCGCGGCGGCCGCCGCGCTGCTGGGCACCCTGCTGGCCGTCACCGTACCCGCGCGCGCCGCGACGGCGTCGGCATCGAGCCAGCCCGTGATCGTCGTGCTCGGCGACAGTCTCTCGGCCGAATACGGACTGCCGCGCGACACAGGCTGGGTTGCACTGCTGCGGCAACGGCTCACGACCGAGCGAATCGATTATAGCGTCGCGAACGCCAGCGTCAGCGGCGACACCACGAGCGGCGGCCGTGCGCGGTTGCCCGCGGTGCTGCAGCGACTCAAACCGTCGATCGTCGTCGTCGAACTCGGTTCGAACGATGCGCTGCGCGGCGTGCCGCTCGCGACGACCGAGCAGAACCTGCGCGACATCATCGCCAGTGCGCAGCGTGCGCGGGCGAAGGTCGTGCTGGTCGGCATGTACGTGCCGCCCAATTACGGCCCCGACTACACGCAGAAGTTCCACGCGGTCTATACGCGGCTGTCGAAGGACCTCGCCGTACCGCTCGTACCGTTCCTGCTGGCCGGCATCGAGAACAAGCCGGAGATGTTCCAGGCCGACCAGATGCATCCCGCGCAGCAAGCCCAGGGCATTCTGCTCGACAACGTGTGGCCGGCGCTGAAGCCGTTGCTCGGCAAGCCGCACGGCTGAGCGCAGCCGCGCACCGGAAAACAAAAAGCCCCGCTTCGAGCGGGGCTTTTTGATGGTTGCAGGCGAAACGACGTTCAGTTGTCGCCGTCTTGCTGCTGGCTGGCCGTCGTGCCGTACAGCTTCACCTTCGAGCGATCGCGCAGCGCGGCGAGATACGCCTCGCCTTCGCTTTGCGCGTCGACCTGCGCCATCTGCTGCTGCGCGGCCGCCAGTTGCTGCGGATCGACCGCCGACCCCGGGATCACCGCGTTCACGCGATAGATCGCATAACCGTCCGCACCAAGATCGACCCCGACGTACGCCGGCAGCGTCTTCGCATCGACCTTGTAGACGGCGCTCAGCGCAGCCGGCGTCAGGCCCTGCGATTGCGTGCGCGACACCTTCTGCGCGGCCGCGAAGCCGTCGGTCGACTTCGACTTCTGCAGCTCGGCCAGCTTCGCCGCCCCATCCTTCTTCGCGAGTTCCGCGGCCTGCTCGGCGATGACCTTCTGGCGCACGACGTCCGTGATCGCATCGAGTGCGGGCACGGCAGCCGGCTTGTAGTCGGTCACGCGCGCGGAGATCAACGTATTGTTGCCGACGTCGATCGCCTGCGTGTTGTTCTGGTTCTTCACCGAGTCGTTCGCGAACACGGCGGCGAGGAATTTCGCGTTGTTCAGCGGGCTCGTCGGCGGCAGTTGCGGATTCGGCGTCGGCGTGACGGTGGCCGTCTGGATCGTCAGCTTGTACTTGTCCGCGGCCGGCTGCAGCGTCTTCGCCTTTTCGTAGACGGTCGACGTGAACCCTTCCGCGTTGTCCGAGAACGCCTTCGATGCGTACTGCTGCTTCAGGTCGATCGCGATCTGGTCCTTCACTTCCGCGAACGGTTTGACGACCGCCGGCTTCACTTCGGTCGCCTTCAGGATGTGGAAACCGAGGTCCGACTGCACGATACCGCTCACGTCGCCCTGCTTGAGCGAGAACGCGGCATCGTCGAACGCCTTGCCGCCCGCGGTCGAGCCGCGCGTGATGAAGCCGAGGTCGCCGCCCTTCGCCGCCGACGGCGCGTCCTGCGAGCTCTTCTGCGCGATCTGCGCGAACTGGTCCGGATGCGCCTTCACGTCGGCGAGCAATTGCTCGGCCTTCGCTTTCGCGGCCGCCTTGTCGGCCGCGCTGGCGCTGCCCGGCGCGGCGATGAAGATGTGGCTCACGCGCACCTGCGCTTCGGTACGGAAGTGCGTCGGATTGTCGTCGTAGAACTTCTTGATGTCCGCTTCGGTCGGCTGCGCGCTCGCGGCCGCTGCGGCCGGCGAATAGACGAGGTACTGGATCGTCGCGGTTTCCGGCGTCGCGAAGCTCTGCTTGTGTGCGTCGTAGTACGCGGTGAGCTGCGCGTCGGTCGGCTGCACCTTCGCTGCGAAGTCGCTCGTCTTCAGCACGAGCGCCTGCACTTCACGCTGTTGCGCGGCGAGTTCGGACAGGCGTTGCGCGAGGCTCTTCGGCGTGAACGCGCTCGACACGATGCTCGCAGGAATCTGCTGCAGCGCGAGACTGTAACGCACACGCTCCTGGTACTGCTCGGGCGTCATTCCCTGGAACGACAGCAGCTGTGCATAGCGTTCGACGTCGATCGATCCGTCGGGCTTCTTCAGCGACGCGATCATCGGGTCGCTCATCAGCGCGTCGCGTACGGCGTTGTCGGACGCGGTCAGGTGCAGACGTTGCGTCTCGTCGGCCAGCACGCGTTGCTGGATCAGGCCGTCGAGAACCTGCTTGCGATGCTCGGGCGTGTCGAACATCTTGATGTCGAACTGCCCGCCGAGCGCCTGGCGCGCCTGGTCGATCTGCTGGCGAAACGCGCCGTCGAATTCGACCCGCGTGATCTTGTGCCCGTTGACTGCCGCGACGTTCGCACTGTCGTCGAAGAAGCCGCGGAAGCCTTGGATCCCGACGAAACCCAGCCCCGGCAACACGATCAGGAGCAGGAGCGCCATCATCAGGCGCTGGTGATTACGGAAGAAATCGAGCATGCGTGACGGGAAAATTGGACAAAACGTCCGATATTACAACATACGGGGTGGGACGGGAAAAAACGCAGACGTACCGTGCGCGAGCGGGATGCGACAACGGGACACGGGAAATGAAAAAGCCGGCACGAGAGACGGGCTTCTTCACGCACCCGCCAGCGGGCGCAAAACCGAATGCCCGAATGCACAAACGACAATGCCCGCACGACGCGGGCACTGTCGTTTGTTTAGCGGAGCGGACGAGACTCGCCTGCATCCCGCAGGCCGCGGATACGCGTACACGCGCATCCCTTCTCGTCCCGCCGCAAGCCGCGCAAGCGGCTTCCTCCGCCCCGCCGTCACACTGCCCGCAAGCGGGCACGACGCACGATGCAAATGAAAAAGCCCGCACGAGGCGGGCTTCTTCATTTTCTGGCGGAGCGGACGGGACTCGAACCCGCGACCCCCGGCGTGACAGGCCGGTATTCTAACCGACTGAACTACCGCTCCTTGGTCTGGCTGAATCGGGAAACTGGTGGGTGCTGAGGGGTTCGAACCCCCGACCTACGCCTTGTAAGGGCGCCGCTCTACCAGCTGAGCTAAGCACCCGTTTCCGATTCGTTCTGACTGCGATCTGCGTTTCCGCATCAACAATCAGCGAGCCCGCAAGTTTAATTCATCCCCGATCATTTTGCCAAGCCCGCACGCGAATTTTTTTAACGCGCGCGCACGATTCCGATACGCATAAAAAAACCCGCGGACAGCGCCGCGGGTTTCGTGAACGACCGTCAGCAACGACGGCGTTCAGGGCTTCAGTGCTTGACCACTTCGGTCGAGCCGGCATCCTTCGCCGCCTCACCGACCGGCGCTGCTGCCTTCGCTTCTTCTTCCGGCGGCAGCGGCGTCGGCGAACGCTCGAGCGCGAGCTCCAGCACCTTGTCGATCCAGCGGACCGGCACGATCTCGATCGCGTTCTTCACGTTGTCCGGAATGTCCGCGAGATCCTTCACGTTTTCTTCCGGGATCAGCACGAGCTTGATGCCGCCGCGATGCGCAGCCAGCAGCTTTTCCTTCAGCCCGCCGATCGGCAGCACTTCGCCACGCAACGTGATTTCGCCCGTCATCGCGACATCGGCACGCACGGGGATACCCGTCAGCACCGATACCAGCGCGGTCGTCATCGCACCGCCGGCGGACGGACCGTCCTTCGGCGTCGCGCCTTCCGGCACGTGGATGTGGATGTCCTGCTTCTCGAACGCTTCGTCCTTGATGCCCAGACGGCGCGAACGCGAGCGCACGACCGAACGTGCGGCCTCGACCGACTCCTTCATCACGTCGCCGAGCGAACCCGTACGAATCACGTTGCCCTTGCCGGGCATCACCGCGGCTTCGATCGTCAGCAGATCGCCGCCGACTTCCGTCCACGCGAGGCCCGTCACCTGACCGACCTGGTTTTCCTTCGCCGCGAGGCCGAAGTCGTACTTGCGCACGCCGAGGAACGTGTCGAGATTTTCGCCATCGACCTTGATCGCGCCCGATGCCTTCTTCAGCAGCAGCATCTTCACGACCTTGCGGCAGATCTTCGACACTTCCCGCTCGAGCGAACGCACACCGGCTTCGCGCGTGTAGTAGCGGATGATGTCGCGGATCGCCTGCTCGGTGACGTCGATCTCGCCTTCCTTCAGCCCGTTGTTCTTCTTCTGCTTCGGCAGCAGGTAACGCTGGGCAATGCTGACCTTCTCGTCTTCCGTGTAGCCCGACAGACGGATCACTTCCATCCGGTCGAGCAGCGGCGGCGGGATGTTCAGCGAGTTCGACGTCGCGACGAACATCACGTCCGACAGATCGAAGTCGACCTCGATGTAGTGGTCGGCGAACGTGTGGTTCTGTTCCGGATCGAGCACTTCGAGCAGCGCCGACGACGGATCGCCGCGGAAATCCATGCCCATCTTGTCGACTTCGTCGAGCAGGAAGAGCGGATTGCGCACGCCGACCTTCGCGAGGCTTTGCAGGATCTTGCCCGGCATCGAACCGATATACGTGCGGCGGTGGCCGCGGATCTCGGCTTCGTCACGCACGCCGCCGAGCGCCATCCTGACGAACTTGCGGTTCGTCGCACGGGCGATCGACTGGCCGAGCGAGGTCTTGCCGACGCCCGGAGGCCCGACGAGGCACAGGATCGGCGCCTTGACCTTGTCCACGCGCTGTTGCACCGCGAGGTACTCGAGGATCCGTTCCTTGACCTTCTCGAGGCCGAAGTGATCCTCGTCGAGCACCTGCTCGGCGTTCGACAGGTCGTTGTTGACCTTGCTCTTCTTGCGCCACGGCAGGCCGATCAGCGTGTCGATGTAGTTGCGCACGACGGTGGCTTCCGCCGACATCGGCGACATCAGCTTCAGCTTCTTCAGCTCGGCGTCGGCCTTCTTCTTGGCTTCCTTCGGCATGCGCGCGGCGTTGATGCGCTTCTCGAGCTCCTCGAGATCCGCGCCTTCTTCGCCTTCGCCCAGTTCCTTCTGGATCGCCTTGACCTGTTCGTTCAGGTAGTACTCGCGCTGGCTCTTTTCCATCTGGCGCTTCACGCGCCCGCGGATGCGCTTTTCGACCTGCAGGATGTCGATCTCGGCTTCGAGTTGCGCGAGCAGGTGCTCGAGGCGCTCGATGACCGGGAACATCTCGAGGATGTGCTGCTTCTGGTCGAGCTTCAGCGGCAGGCGCTCGGCGATCATGTCGGCGAGGCGGCCTGCTTCGTCGATGCCCGACAGCGACGTGAGAATCTCCGGCGGGATCTTCTTGTTCAGCTTCACGTACTGATCGAACTGCGACACGATCGCACGGCGCAGCGCTTCCGTTTCGGCGCTGTCGGCGTGATCGGGCTCGAGCGGCATCACTTCGCAGGAGAATTGGGTCTCCTGTTCTTCGATGGACAATGCCTTCGCACGCTGCAGGCCCTCGACGAGCACCTTCACGGTGCCGTCCGGCAGCTTCAGCATCTGCAGGATGTTGGCGATACAACCGACCTCGTACATGTCCTTTTCGGTCGGTTCGTCCTTGGCCGCGGTTTTCTGGGCGACGAGCATGATGTGCTTGCCGCCTTCCATCGCTGCTTCGAGGGCCTTGATCGATTTCGGCCGGCCCACGAAGAGCGGAATGACCATGTGCGGGAAAACGACGACGTCCCGCAGCGGCAGCAGCGGGAGCGTGATGCGTTCCGGCGGGAGAAGTTGGGTGCCTGACATTTCATTTCCCCATGAGTGGAATCAATTGTTCGGTAATTGAGGCCGCCACAACGAATTGCAAGCCTTCAAGTGCGGGAAATATTCGGTAAGAAAGTAACCACCGCGTGTCGAGTCAGAGTTACCCACAAGATAAACGAAAAAAAGCCGCCCACGGACTCATGAACGGCCTTTTTCGCTGAACATCGTCGGCAAGCCGGTCAGTTCGAACCCGCCACCTTCGGCGTGTCCTCGTAGATCAGCAAGGGCTTGCCGTCCCCATCGATGACGTTCTCGTCGATGATGACCTTGCTGACCCCTTTCATCGTCGGCAGCTCGTACATCACGTCGAGCAACGCCTGTTCGATGATCGAACGCAAACCGCGCGCGCCGGTCTTGCGGCGAATCGCCTTGCGGGCGACTGCCTGCAACGCGCCCGGCCGGATTTCCAGCTCGACACGCTCCATCGCGAACAGCTTGTGATACTGCTTGACGAGCGCATTCTTCGGCTCGACCAGGATCTTCATCAGCGCGGCTTCGTCCAGCTTGCCGAGCGTCGCGACCACCGGCAGGCGGCCGATCAATTCGGGGATCAGACCGAATTTGATCAGGTCTTCCGGTTCCGTTTCGCGCAGCACTTCGCCCGCGTCGCGTTCCTGCTTGCTCTTGACCGTCGCGCCGAAGCCGATGCCGGTCTTCTCGGTGCGATCGGTGATCACCTTTTCGAGACCGTCGAACGCGCCGCCGCAGATGAACAGGATGTTGGTCGTGTCGACCTGGATGAAATCCTGGTTCGGGTGCTTGCGGCCGCCCTGCGGCGGCACCGACGCCATCGTGCCCTCGACGAGCTTCAGCAGCGCCTGCTGGACGCCCTCGCCCGACACGTCGCGCGTGATCGACGGGTTGTCCGACTTGCGGCTGATCTTGTCGATTTCGTCGATGTAGACGATCCCGCGCTGAGCCTTGTCGACCTCGTAGTTGCAGTTCTGCAACAGCTTCTGGATGATGTTCTCGACGTCCTCGCCGACGTAGCCGGCTTCGGTCAGCGTCGTCGCATCGGCGATCACGAACGGCACGTTGAGCAACCGCGCGAGCGTCTGCGCGAGCAGCGTCTTGCCGGAGCCCGTCGGGCCGATCAGCAGGATGTTGCTCTTCGACAGCTCGACGTCGTCCTTCTTGTCGAGATGCTTCAGGCGCTTGTAGTGGTTGTACACGGCCACCGCGAGGATTTTCTTCGCGCGCTCCTGGCCGATCACGTACTGATCGAGGATGTCGCGAATTTCCTGCGGGCTCGGCAGATCCGACCGGGACAGGCTGGCCTCGACGCCGGCGGCAGCCGCCTCGTCGCGAATGATTTCGTTGCAGAGGTCGATACATTCATCGCAGATGAACACCGACGGGCCCGCGATGAGTTTTTTCACCTCATGCTGGCTCTTCCCGCAAAACGAGCAATACAACAGCTTCTCGCTGTTCGAACCTTTTTTGTCCGCCATGAATGTAGAGCCTCCGGACAGGTAAATGACATGATACGCCGATTGCTCCGAACGCCGCGCCTAGGGCGCGACCGGAGCCGGCTGGATGCGCTTGCCGCAGATGCTCAGGGCACTCGGGACGTTGCGGGGCGCCGCGCGAATCGGGGCGGCACCCCGTTTAAGCTCACGGGCGCTTCAGCAGCACCTGATCGATCAGCCCGTACGCCTTCGCGTCCTCGCTCGACATGAAGTTATCACGGTCGGTGTCGCGCGCGATGCGCTCGACGTCCTGGCCCGTGTGCTGCGCGAGCAGGTTGTTCAACCGTTCCTTCAGGTAGAGGATCTCGCGTGCCTGGATCTCGATGTCGGATGCCTGGCCGCGCGCGCCGCCCAGCGGCTGGTGAATCATCACACGCGAATTCGGCAGCGCGAAGCGCTTGCCCTTCGCGCCCGACGCGAGCAGGAACGCGCCCATGCTGGCCGCGAGGCCCATGCACAGGGTCGACACGTCCGGCTTGATGAACTGCATCGTGTCGTAGATCGCCATCCCGGCCGACACCGAGCCGCCCGGGCTGTTGATGTAGAGGCTGATGTCCTTGTCGGGATTCTCGCTCTCGAGGAACAGCAATTGCGCGACCACGAGATTGGCGGTCTGGTCGTTCACTTCGCCGACCATGAACACCAGGCGCTCCTTCAGGAGACGCGAATAGATATCGTACGAACGCTCGCCGCGGCCGCTCGTTTCGACGACGATCGGCACCAGCCCCAGCGCTTGCGCCTCGAAACCCTGCGGCGCGTTCGAAGCAAGCATGTCCAGCAATTCAGCGCGAGTGATCATTCAATGAACCTTGTTCGAATGGAAAATTGAACGGAAGGAAGCCGCCCGCTCAATCGCCATATTAATGGCAACCGTGCGCTTGACGTAAAAACGGCGTGCGGGCCGTCGCTCCGACAGCCGGCACGCCGCTAGAGCAACACTTACGCTTGCGCCGATGCGCTCGCGAGTGCCTCGAAGCTCACTTCCTTGTCCGTCACCTTTGCCTTGCCCAGCACGAAGTCGACGACGTTGCTTTCAACGACGAACGCTTCCATCTCGGCGAGGCGCTGCTGGTTGGAATAATACCAGCGGACCACTTCCTTCGGGTCTTCGTAGCTCTTCGCGAACTCGTCGACTTCCGCGCGGATCTGTTCCGGCTTCGCTTCGAGGCCGTTCGCCTTCACGAGTTCAGCCAGCACGAGGCCCAGCTTCACGCGGCGCTCGGCCTGCTCGGCGAACATCTCGGCCGGGATCGGTGCGTCCTTCGCGTTCGGCACGCCGCGCTGCGCCAGATCCTGGCGAGCCATTTCGACGAGACGTTGCTGGTCCTGCTCGATCAGCGCCTTCGGCACATCGAGTTCGGAAATCTTCAGCAGCGCGTCCATCACCTGGTTCTTGACGATCGACTGCGTGCGACGCTTCGCTTCGCGCTCGAGGTTTTCCTTGATCTCGGCGCGCATCTTCGTGAGGTCGCCGTCTTCGATGCCGAGCGACTTCGCGAATTCAGCGTCGATTTCCGGCAGGTGCGGCCACTCGATCTTCTTCATCGTGACCGTGAACTGTGCCGTTTTGCCGGCGACGTCCTTGCCGTGGTAATCATCCGGGAACTTGAGGTCGAACGTACGCTGTTCGCCGACCTTCAGGCCCAGCGCCGCCGTTTCGAATTCCGGCAGCATGCGGCCTTCGCCGAGCACGAACGGGAAATCTGCGGCCGTGCCGCCCTGGAACGCGACATCGTCGATCTTGCCGACGAAGTCGACCGTCACGCGGTCGCCGTTCTTCGCTGCGGTGTCCGCGCCGCCGTCGCCGTGCTCGCCGGCTTCGCCGCGTGCGTGGAAGTGCACGCGCTGCTTGCGCAGGATGTCCAGCGTGCGGTCGATTTCGGCGTCGCCGATCGTCGTCGTCGAGCGCTCGACTTCAGCCGTCGCCAGATCGCCGATCTTCACTTCCGGGTAAACCTCGAACGTCGCGTCGAACGCGTATGCATCTTCAGCCTGCTCCTGCTTCGGCTCGAAGCTCGGCTGGCCGGCGACGCGCAGGTTTTCCGCGCGGCTGATCGTGAAGAATTCCTGGCCGATCTTGTCGCTCAGCACTTCCGCTTCGACCTGGCCCGAGTACTGTTGCGCGACCATCTTGAGCGGCACCTTGCCCGGGCGGAAACCCGGCATGCGCACGTTCTTCGCGAGTTTCTGGATACGGGCGTCGATTTCCTTCTGCACGGTGTCTTTCGGCAGGGAAATCGTCACGCGGCGTTCAAGCTTGCCGAGGTTCTCAACAACGTTAGCCATGGCTTCAATCGTCCTAAAATTATTCGAGCGAATCGGGTTTTCCTTGCCGTGCCTGCCTGCAGCGTGCGGTGCGTCGCACTCGCACGCCGCGCCGGAGCGCCACGCCATCCCTGCACGCGCCGGATGGCTAGCGCAAGCGGCTCGGAGCACGGCTTTGGCCGGAAGAATCGACTATTCTAGCAAACAATTTTCCTCGTACCGCCAGATCAGCGCGACACGCGTGTGTCCCCGCCACGTCGACGGCCCGTTGCACGGCGATGCATGCAGATCGCCGCTATGCCGAACGGCGTATCCACCACGGGCCCGCCATCCTGTAAGCTCCGATTGCGTGTGAGCCCGCTCGTCGCCTCACCTGCATTCTTCACACCAATCACGCCTTCCGGAGACACCATGCCGCAACACCCGTCCGCGCCTGTCGTCGTCATCGCGCCCGATTCGTTCAAAGGCTCGCTTTCCGCCGAGCAGGTCGCGGACGCGATCGCCACCGGCATCCGCCGCGCCCGGCCCGACGCCGTGGTGCGCTGCTGCCCGATGGCCGACGGCGGCGAAGGCACGCTCGACGCGATGCTGGCGGGTGGCGGTACGCGGCGCACGCTGCGGGTGGCCGGCGCGTCGCTGGCGGCACGCGACGCGGCGGTCGGCGTGATCGATGCGCGCACCGCGATCGTCGAAACGGCCGAGATCGTCGGCATTACCGATCCGGTCGGCATGAGCGTGCCGGTCGACGCGCGCAGCACGCGCGGAATGGGCGAGGCGATCCGCGCGCTGCTCGACGACGGCGTGCGCCGCTTCTTCGTCGCGCTCGGCGGCAGCAGCACCAACGACGCGGGCGCCGGGCTGCTCGCGGGCCTCGGCCTGCAATGCTTCGACGCGAGCGGCCAGCCGGTCGAGCCCGTGCCGTCGCGGCTCGCCGACATCGCGCGCATCGACGCGTCGGGGCTCGATGCGCGCCTGGAGGAAACGGAATTCGTCGGCATGTCCGACGTCGACAACCCGCTGACGGGCGCCCACGGCGCCACTGCCGTGTTCGGTCCGCAAAAGGGCGTGACGGCCGCGCAGGTTGCGACCCTCGATGCCGCGCTCGGCCACTTCGCCGATCTGCTCGAAGCCGCGCTCGACCGCCGCGGCCGCGATCTGCCCGGCGCGGGCGCCGCCGGCGGCCTGGGTTTCGCGCTGCACATGCTCGGCGCGCGGTTCGAGGCCGGCGCCGAAGTCGTCGCGCGCCAGGTCGGGCTCGACGCCGCGCTCGCCGGCGCCGACTGGCTGATCACCGGCGAAGGTCGCTCCGACGTGCAGACGCTGCACGGCAAGGCGCCGTTCATCGCGTGCCGGCACGCGCAGGCCGCTGGCGTCCCCGCCTCGCTGCTGTCGGGCGCGGTCGACCCGGCCGCGCTGCCGCGCCTGTCCGAGCATTTCTCCGGCTGCTTTTCTCCGGCCCCCGGGCCGATCACGCTCGACGTCGCGATCCGCGATGCGGCCGATCTTCTCGCGAACGAAGCGGAACAGTTGACACGCCTGAAGTACGGTGCACACTGACCGTTGACCCGAGCGCGCGATACAGGAACAATCGGGCCCGCCCTTTTTCTTCAGGATTCGACATGAAAGGCCGTCAAGCCGGGCTCGATCAGTTTCTGACCTATCGCCTCCATGCGCTCACGAAGCGCTCCGACCGCGGGATCGGCGAGGTGTACCGGCACAAGCTCGACATCTCGCTGCCCGAGGCGCGCGTGATCGCCGCCGTCGGCGCATTCGGCCCGTTCTCGATCATGGATCTCGCGCGCCACACCAATCTCGACAAGAGCCAGGCGAGCCGCGCGGCCGAAGCGCTGCTGCGCCAGGGGCTGCTCGAGCGCAGCGCGAGCGACGAGGACGGCCGGATCGTACTGATCGCGCTGACTACCGACGGCCGGGCGCTGCATCGCAAGATCATGCCGATCGTGCGCAAGTGGAACGACGGCTTGCTCGCATGCCTGTCCGACAGCGAGCGCCAGACGTTCGAGCGGCTGCTCGACAAGGTCGTCGCGCACGCGACCGAACGCGACGACTGAGCCGCGCGCCGGCCCCGGCATCGAGCGATGGCCGGGTGCTGCGCGCAGCATTGATCCGACGAATCAGACAGGCCGCCGAGTCGCGTCATGCGCGGTCCGGGCGGCCCGTTTTGCATCATGCGGCGGCATCGCGTGAAGCGCGCGTTACCGCGTTATCGGCCGGCGGCCGCGTATTCAGCGGCCTCGTCGCGCTACAACCCGCTGTTCGTCGCGCGCTGGCGCAACAACCCGAGCACCGCGTCGCAATACGGCGTCGGCACGCCAAGCTTGCGGCCGAGCTCCGGAAACACACCGAGGATCGGCCCGATCTCGAGCGAGCGCCCCGCCTCGAAATCCTGGAGCATCGACGTCTTGAACGCGCCGAGCTTGCGCGTGACCGCGATCCGCTCGGGGCCGCTCATCCCGGTGGACAGGCCGAGCTTCGCACCGATCGCGGCCGCCTCCTCCATCATCCGCAGCGCGAGATCCTGCGTGAACGGATCGTCGAGCAACTGCTCGGCCGTCGACCCGGTCAGCGTGCTCAACGGGTTCATGTTCATGTTGCCCCACAGCTTCGTCCAGATCTCGGTCCGGATCGCGCGCGTCGACTCGACGTCGAAACCGCCCGCCGCGAGCGCCGCGGCGAACCGCGCCGTGGCCATGTCGAGCCGCGGATCGGGCGTGCCGACGATCAGCCGGTTGCCGCGCCCGCGACGCACGACGCCGGGCGCGTCGGTACTCGACGACAGGTGCACGACGCAGCCGATCGCCTGCGCCGGCGGCAACGCGGCCGACACCGCGCCGGCCGGATCGACCGCATCGAGCGGCACGCCGTCGATCGCGCCTCCGAGCCCGTGCGTGAACCACCATGGCAGCCCGTTCATCGCCGCGACGATCACGGTGTCCGGCCCGACCAGCGGCGCAATGCGCCTGGCCAGCGCGGGCAGCGCCTGCGCCTTCAGCGCGATCACCACGTAGTCCTGCACGCCGAGCGCGGCCGCATCGTCGCTGGCGCGCACCGGCACCGACGAGATTGCGCCCGCCTCGTCGATCACGCGCACGCCGTGCGTATTCAGCGCATCGAGCGTCGCGCCGCGCGCATATGCGCTCACGGTCATGCCGGCTCGCGACAGCGCGGCCGCGAGCAGACCGCCGATCGCGCCGACGCCGACCACCGCCGCGCGCACCGACCCTGAATTCGTGTCGTTCATGATGGCATTCCGTCTCCTGGAAGCTGACGAGCATAACGCTCAATGGTTGCGGGCACAACTATTCGGGCAGCGTACCGCGCACCGCGCGGCCCACGCGTGCGTTCGCCTCAGCGCGGCACGCCGCCGGCTTCCACCGCCTCGTCGTCGGTCGCGCCGCCCGTCGCGCCCAGCACGCCGGCGATCTGGCTCTTGTCGTGCATGCCGAGCTTGCGGTACGCGCAACGCAGGTAGTGACGCACGGTCGTCGGCGAGATCGCCATCTGCTGCGCGACCTCCTTGTGCGAACGCCCGGCGCCGTAATAGCGGATCGCCGCGAGTTCGCGCGGGCTCAGCCGGTCGAGCAGCGAGCGCGGCCGCGCCTCGATCTGGAACAGCCCCGCGACCGGCACACATTGGATACGCAGCGCGTCGCCGACGAACGGCTGGCCCGGCTGGCGCCGCAGGTGCGCGACGAGCGGCGCCGGCACGCGCGCGCCGGCCCAGGCCGGCCATTCGGTGCGCAGCACGTCGTCGAAACCGTGATCGGCATGGTGCAGCACCCCGAAGTTGTCGCACAGCGCCCGCGCTGCCGGCGCGACCGTGTCGGCGCGCTCGCGCGTGAGTTGGGCCGCGCGATTGATCGTCAGCGCGGCGGCCAGATGCGGGATCACTTCCTCGAAACGTCGCGCGTCGTCGTCGCTGAACGGCCGGTTCAGGCCCTGGCGGTAGATCGACATGAACGTCGTCAGGCCGAAGCGGCGATCGAGCGTACACACGCACATCAGCTGCGCGAGCCCGTACTTCACGCACCAGTCGCGAAACCGCGCATCGAGCCCCGGCTCGACGACCGTCAGCCGCACCGCCCGGCCGTGCGCGCCATGCAACGTGCGGTGCGCCAGCGGGTCGCAATCGCGCACGCGCTTCCAGTCGGTGAAGAACGCATGCGGCAACCGGTACAAAAAGCTGTTGTGCATCACCGGGCCGGTCGGCACATGGGTCGCGACGCCCGTCCACGCCGCATCGAACGGCATGAGCGCCTGTAGCAGCGAAAAGAACCGGCATTCGAATTCGCCGATGCCGGACTGCGCGGCCACCGCGTACAGGTCGAGCAGCATCAGCCCGAGTTCGCGCTGCGCTGCGTCGCCGCGCGTGACGCCGTCGAAGTCGGCGCGCCGGGACGGCAGCGGCGGCCACGCGAACTCGTCGAGGACGATGGCGGCCGGCACGTCGCGCAGCGCGTCGAGATCCTGCCCGATATCCGTCGTGATCCTCACCTTCCGCTCCCCTGCCCGGTCGGGCTGCTGATGTGCGCAACGACACCGGCCGATTATAGCCAGCGGCTTTTTTGGCGGGCCACGGCGCCGGAACGCGCGCCAGCCCCATCCATTTGAACGGTGCGCCGCCCGTTGCTGCTGCGCAGCACGGCGCGCGACGGCATCGCGCGGCGCACATGCCGTGCACCGCGGGTTTTCCGCACCGTTCATCTGGACGACTGTTCGACTGTTTTCCCGCTGCGGACACTGCGTCGCGACAACACCAACGACAAACCGATGCAGCACGGTATGGAGAACCCCACGTGACGACACCCCGCTTCATCCGCACGGCCGCGGCCGCCGCGACGCTGGCCGCCTGCAACGCCGCCGCGCACGCGCAGTCCGCCCTCACGCTGTACGGCGCGCTCGACGCCGGCGTGCAATACCTGACGCACGCCGACGGGCATCGTTCGGCCGTGCGGTTGCAGAACTACGGCATCCTGCCTTCGCAGGTCGGGATCAAGGGCCACGAGGATCTCGGCGGCGGCTGGCGCGCGCTGTTCAAGCTCGAACAGGGCCTCAACCTCAACGACGGCACCGCGACCGTGCCCGGCTACGCGTTCTTCCGCGGCGCATACGTGGGCCTCGCGGGGCCGGTCGGCACCGTCACGCTCGGCCGCCAGTTCAGCGTGCTGTTCGACAAGACGCTGTTCTACGACCCGCTCTGGTACGGGTCGTACAGCGGCCAGGGCGTGCTCGTGCCGATGTACGCGAACTTCATCGATCACTCGGTCAAATACCAGTCGCCGACGTTCGCCGGCTTCGACGTCGAAGCGCTCGCCGCGACCTCCGGCGTCGCCGGCAATACGCGCGCCGGACGCGTGCTCGAGCTCGGCGGGCAGTACACGAGCAATGGCCTGTCGGTCAGCGCGGTGCTGCACCAGGCGCACGGCGAGGTATCGGCAGCCGACGACGCGTCCGCGCGGCGTCGCGAACTCGGCACGCTCGCCGCGCGTTATGCGTTCGCCACGCTGCCGCTCACCGTCTATGCCGGCGTCGAACGCCTGACCGGCGACCTCGACGCGGCGCGCACGATCGTCTGGGGCGGCGCGCGCTACCTGGCGTCGAACGGGATCGGCCTGAACGCGGGCGTGTACCACACCGATTCGCGCACGCCGGCGATCGGCCACCCGACGCTGTTCATCGCGAGCACCACCTACGCGCTGTCGAAACGCACCGTCGCGTACGTGAACCTCGGCTATGCGCGCAACAGCGGCCAGAGCTCGCAGACCGTCTACGAATACGACCCGACACCGCTTGCCGGCGCGTCGCAGTTCGGCGCGATGGTCGGCATGTACCACCTGTTCTGATTCCCTCCACGAGACCCCGCCATGAAGACCTTGTCCCCGGATGCCGCCCTCTCGCCCGACGGCCACGCGTCGCCGTTCGCGCGCTCGACGCTCGTCGCGCTCGTCGTGTTCGCGGCCATCACACCGTTGTTGCTGCTCGTGGCGCCCGCCGTCGCCGGTCAGCTCGCGACGCAGCTCGGCTTGTCCGCGTCGCAGATCGGCACCTACTTCTTCGTCGAACTCGGCGCGTTCAGCCTCGCGACCGTGCCGTCGTACCTGTGGCTCGGCCGTGTCGACGCGCGCCACATCGCGGCGCTCGCCATCGCGCTGTTCGGCGCGGGCAACCTGCTGACCGCGCTGTGGATGCCGGGCTTTGCCGTGCTGCTCGCGCTGCGCGCCGTCACCGCGCTCGGCGGCGGTTCGCTGATGGTGCTCTGCATGACGAGCGCCGCGACGAGCAGCAACAGCGACCGCGTGTACGGCCTGTGGGTCGTCGGCCAGCTGATCGCGGGCGCGATCGGCCTGTTCGTGTTGCCGCACGTGTTCGCCGCGTTCGGGCTGCGTGCGCTGTACGTCGCGCTCGCCGGGCTCGCGCTGCTCGCGGCGCCGCTGTCGCGCGGCTTTTCGCCGTCGCTCGGCACGCGAGCCGCGGCTGCGACCAGCGCACGCGGCGACGCGCCGCAAACGCCGCGACACTTCGTCGTGCTCGCCATCGGCGCGGTGCTGACGTTCTATCTCGCGATCGGCAGCGTATGGACGTTCGCGAGCCGCGCGGCGGCCGAGGCCGGGCTCGATCCGCAGTCGACCGGCAACGTGCTCGCGATCGCGAGCGTGATGGGGATCGCCGGCGCGGCGCTTGCCTCGTGCGCGGGCGGCCGGCTTGCGCGCCGCGCGATGCTGGCGGCCGGCTACGCACTGCTCGCGGCGTCGCTCGTCGCACTCGCCGCGATGCGTCATACCGGTGGCTACAGCGCGGCGATCTTCGCGTTCAAGTTTGCATGGACCTTCGTGCTGCCGTTCATTCTCGCGACGGTCGCGCAGATCGACACGTCGGGCCGCCTCGTCGCGACGCTCAATTTCGTGATCGGCGCGGGTCTCGCCGCCGGCCCGCTGCTGGCCGGCCTGATGCTCGACGCCGGCGGCACGATGCGCACGCTGTTCGTGGCCGCGACGGCCGTCGCGATCGTGTCGTTCGCCGCGCTGCGCCACATCGATCGCCGCGCACGCCCTTCCGTTTCCTCCCAACCGTGACAGGTCACGCCTCCATGAATCGCACTGCCTTTTTCACCGACGAACGCACTTTCTGGCATACCGGCGGCACGCACGCGCTGTTC
Organism: Burkholderia sp. 9779_493; assembly: GCF_015712215.1. Taxonomy (NCBI): domain Bacteria; kingdom Pseudomonadati; phylum Pseudomonadota; class Betaproteobacteria; order Burkholderiales; family Burkholderiaceae; genus Burkholderia; species Burkholderia sp. 9779_493. The sequence goes on along the minus strand of NZ_JACCQA010000002.1, from coordinate 170,707 downwards.
TTCCCGGTCGGCGGCTGGGTCCAGCCGCCGTCGAGCGCCGGCTACGCGGAATCGCCCGATTCGAAGCGCCGCTTCCTGTCGCTCGTACAGGCGTCGGGCCTCGCCGCGCAGCTCGACCTGCGCGGCGCCGCGCCCGCGACGACGGCCGACCTGCTGCGCATTCATCCGGCGCACTATCTCGACGCGTTCCGCGCCCTCAGCGACGCAAACGGCGGCGACCTCGGCGATCTCGCGCCATTCGGCAAGGGCAGCTACGAGATCGCCGCGCTGTCGGCCGGCCTCGCGATCGCGGCGGTCGATGCGGTGGTCGGCGAGCGCGCGGCGAATGCGTTCTCGCTGTCGCGACCGCCCGGCCATCACTGCCTGCGCGACCGCCCGATGGGCTTCTGCATGCTGGCGAACATCCCGATCGCGATCGAGGCCGCACGCGCGAAGCACGGCATCGAGCGTGTCGCGGTGATCGACTGGGACGTGCATCACGGCAACGGCACGCAGTCGATCTACTACGACGATCCGGATACGCTGACGATCTCGCTGCACCAGGACCGCTGTTTCCCGCCCGGCTACAGCGGCGCGGACGATCGCGGCGAAGGCGCGGGCATCGGCGCGAACCTGAACGTGCCGCTGCTCGCCGGCAGCGGCGACGACGCGTACCGGTATGCGTTCGAGCGGATCGTGCTGCCGGCGCTCGCGCGCTTCCGCCCCGAGCTGATCGTCATCGCGAGCGGCCTCGACGCGAGCGCGGTCGATCCGCTCGCGCGCATGCAGCTGCATACCGACAGCTACCGGTTCATGACGCGCGCGGTGAAGGAAGCCGCGCAGCGCCATTGCGGCGGGCGGCTCGTGATCGTTCACGAAGGCGGTTATTCGGAGGCGTACGTGCCGTTCTGCGGGCTCGCGATCGTCGAGGAACTGGCAGGCGTGCGCACCGAGGTCGCCGATCCGATGCTCGACCTGGCGATCGCGCAGCAGCCGGGCGAGCGGTTCGTCGCGTTCCAGCGCGAACTGCTCGACGAACTGGCCGCGTCGTTCGGGTTGTAACGCGGGAACGGGCGTGACGGGGCCGGCCCGCGCCGGCCCTTGCGCGATCCGTGCGGATGGGGTTTCCTGTGGCTTTACCCCTGTTCCGGCCCGAGGCCACACTCTTCCGATGAAATCGTCCCCGCGCGATAACAACGACAACGCCAAAACGCGCCGCCAGCCGTCGAAGCTGGCCCTGAACATCGCCGCCGTGACGGTCGGCCTCATCACGTTCGCAATCGGTGCGGCGTGGGTGATCTATAGCTGGGTCGTCGATCGCGAAGCGCAGTATTTCGCGATTCCGCTGGTGTTCTCGGTACCGGTGATCGTGGCCGTCGCGATCCGCAGCTTCTGGGAATAGGCGCGCCGGAAACGACGAAGCGCAGCGGTCGTGCGACGCGCGGGGAGGTTTGTCGAGCCGGGCATGTCAGTTGAAGCGGTGCGCCCGGCGATTCGACTGCACGCGCGTCACAGGCCCGGACGCTGGCACGGATTGGGGACTGCGCCCTGATATCCGCCGGCGACGGCGCCCAGCGCGGCGCCGGCCAGCGACGTGCCGAGCGCTTTGAGCACACCCTCCGTCGACAGCGGCTCGCCGCTCGACATCGCCCGTCCCGAGTACGCCGTGCACGCCGACGACGATGCGACCGTCTTCACCGGTTTGGCGCTCCAGACGACATTGTCGGCGGGCGTATTGGCGAAGGCCGGCGCGGCGAACATCAGCGCCAGAACGGAGATCGGAATGCGGACGGTGCGTTTCATCGGCGACCCCTCGGTGTCGTGGTGCTTCTTGTATGAAAAGTGAGCACGATATTACACGCGGCCGTTTTTTCGGGCGAATGCGGACGCCTGGCGAGAAAACCGGCATCAATGGACGATAAAAAAGCGCTGCGGTCAGCCGACCGGCAGCGCTTTTTCGCGAACGAGACCCTGACGGGGGCTCGTTCGACTTCTGGTGCGTGAGGCCGGACTCGAACCGGCACACCCTTGCGGGCGTCAGGACCTAAACCTGGTGCGTCTACCAATTTCGCCACTCACGCGCATTTCCGTCGCCTGACCGCGCGGGACGCAAGATGCGTGCTCCACGCGCCCGGGACTTCACGCCGGCCCGAAAACCGGCACGCCCGATCAGGCGAGCGCGAGATTCTACCCGATCCGTGCGGCCTTGTCTCGCCCTGCCGGCACCCGTCGTGCCGCGGTGCTAGAATGCCGCGCTCGACGTTTCGGCAGCGCGCCGCCGCGCGTCCCCCGAACCCGCCCCACACGATTTCGCCCGTGAACTTCGACGACTACTGTCAGCAAAAGGCCGCCCCCGCAGGCTCCAGCGTCTACTACGCGCTGCGCCAGGCGCCGCTCGCCACGCAGCCGCGCCTGACCGCGCTGTTCGCGCTGCGCCGCGAACTCGAGGAAACCGTCAAGGAAACCAGCGATCCGACCGTCGGACACACGAAACTCGCGTGGTGGCACAAGGAACTCGCGGCACTCGCCGACGGGCAACCGTCGCACCCGGTCACGAAGGCGCTCGCACAGCATCACCCGGCGATCGCCGCCGAGGCCGATGCGCTGCGCACGCTCGTCAACGGTTACGGGATGGACCTCGAACAGGCGCGCTACCTCGACTTCGCGAACCTGCAGCGCTATATCGCGCAGGTCGGCGGCACCTTCGCGTCGCTGGTTGCGCGCGCCAGCTCGGCGGACCCGACCGACCCGCAGCCGTGGGCCGAGGACGTCGGCCGCGCGCTGATGCTCGCGCAATTCGTGCAGGAACTCGGCAACGACGCACGCCACGGCCGCATCTATCTGCCGATCGACGAACTGCAGCGCTACAATGTGACCGCCGCCGATCTGCTGAACCGTCGCTATAGCCCGGCCTTCACCGAATTGCTGCAATTCCAGACGACCCGCGCGCGCGACGCGCTCGCGGCGGCCGGTGCGGCGATTCCCGCCGCCGAACGCCGTGCACAGCGCACGCTGCGCGCGCAGATCGCGCTGGCCGGCGCGCTGCTCGACGAAATCGCGCGCGACGGCTACCAGGTGCTGCACCAGCGCATCGCGCTGACGCCGATCCGCAAGCTGTGGATCGCGTGGCGCGCCGCGCGCCGCCGCTGAGCCGCGCGCATCACGCCTTCAGCAACGGCAGCGTGTCGAAACGCTGCTGCAGCACGCGCGTCGCATCGAGCCCCCACCACGGCCCAAGCACGGTCGCATAAAGCTGGCGGAAATCGACCGCGACCGGCAGGTTGCCGTTGCCGTCGAGCCGCCCGAGCGCCGGCGGCGCACCGTACAGGCCGCCCGCCACGCGGCCGCCCATCACGAAATGCGGCGCGGCCGTGCCGTGATCGGTGCCGTTGCTCTGGTTCTCGCGCACGCGCCGCCCGAATTCCGCATACGTCATCACGAGCGTCTCGTTCCAGCGCCCGAGTTCGATCAACGCCGCACGCATCGCGCTCATCCCTTGCGCGAACTGCTTGAGCAGCGCGGCCTGCTGCCCCGGCTGGTTCTGGTGCGTGTCGAAGCCGTTGAGCGTCAGGCGCAGCACCGCGACCCCATCCTGCGCGCCGGGCCCGGACGCTTCGCACGCGGCCAGCACCTGCATCGCGGTCTTGACCGACGTGCCGAACGCGCCGGCCGGAAAGGCCGTCCTGAATTCGCGCATCCCGCCGCGCGGGCGCAGCCGGTCGGCCGCCTTCACGATGTCGTTCTCGACGTCGATGATGTGCGCGAGCGCCGGGTTCTGCTCGCGCAGCGACGACGGCTCGGCGAGCCGGGCCGCCCGGATGAACTGCGCAGGATTGACGAGTGCGATCGCGCGCGCGCCGTTCGACAGCGGCCCCATCTCGGCGCTGCCGAGCACGACGCCGTCCGCCGCGAAACCGGGCGGGACCGGCGCCTGCGCGAAGGTGCGCGTGAGCCAGCCTTCGTGCAGGTACTGATCCGAGCGCGATGCGGTATCCCAGATCTCGATCGAGCGGAAATGCGACAGGTTCGGCTGCGGATAGCCGACGCCCTGCACGACCGCGACCTGCCCGTCGCGCCACAGCGGCATCAACGGCGCGAGCGACGGGTGCAGCCCCGTCTGCGCGTCGAGCTGCAGCACCTGGTCGCGCTTGATGCCGATGCTGCGCCGGAACTGGTAGTACAGGGGATCCGCATACGGCACCACCGTGTTGAGGCCGTCGTTGCCGCCCTTCAGCTCGACGAGGATCAGCACGTTCGCATACCCGGCCGCCGGTTTCCGCCCGGCCTGCGGCACGGTGGCCGCCATCGCGGGGGCTTGCCACATCGACACGCCGGCAGCCGCCGCAGCGCCGGTCAGCGTCAGAAAATCACGTCGGTTCATCGCACATCCTTTGGTTCGCCACCGGGCACCTTTGCCGCGGCGGCTGCCCGCTTCGTCGTCGTTCGCATCATTTCAGTTGATAGGCGGGATCCATCAGCAGCGCCTCGAGATACGCGCTGCCGGTCGAATCCGTATCGATCGCCGCGACCGGCGAGAGTTGCAGCACCGCATGCTGCAACTGCAGCTCGGTCGACAATCCCGCGATCGCCTGCGGCCGCGCACGATACTGGGCCAGCCAGCGCTCGAGGTCGAAGCGCAGGCCGCCGCGCGCCGGCTTCGCGGGCGTGCCCCGCAGGCCGGCGGCGGACGCCGCATCGGTCACCGGCATCGCATGCGCCCGCGCGTTCGGCGGCTGCGCGATCGCGCGAGCCGGCGGCCGCATGCCGACCGTTTCGGTCGCGCGGAACAACTGCTCGACGAACTGCTTGCGCGACAGCAGCGTGGTGCTGTTGATCCACAGCGCGCCGCCCGGCCAGCCTTTCACGTTCGGCGGATAGAACAGGTTCTGCCCGAGCGTGCGCACGGTGTTCGCGAGCAGCTGCGGATCGCCGTACGCGACGTCGAACAGCCGCACCGACCCGACGACGAATTCCGCCGGCGACTTCACGAGCACGCCGCGGTTGCGCGGATCCCAGAACGCGTCGGTCGACCACAGCACGGCGAGCGCCGCGCGAATGTCGTAGCCGCTCGCGCGAAACCGCTCGGCCACCGCATCGAGTGCGCCCGGTTCCGGCGTATCGGACACGAACTCGCGCCACAGCTTGCCGGAGATGAAGCGCGCGGTGCCCGGCCGCTTCAGCAGGATGTCGAGAAAGCCGTCGCCGTCGAACGGCCCGGTTTCGCCGAGGATCGTCTTGTCGCCGGTATCGTGCCACTCGGGCCGCACCGTGAAGCGCAACGTGTCGGGATCGACCGTCCAGCCGGTCATCGCGCGCGCGGCTTCGGTCACGTCGGATTGCGTGTAGTGCCCTTCGCCGAGCGTGAACAGCTCCATCACCTCGCGCGCGAAATTCTCGTTCGGCCGCCCCTTGCGATTGCTCGCGCCGTCGAGATACTGGAGCATCGCCGGATCCTTCGCGACCGCGTGCAGCAGCGTGCCGAAGTTGCCGAGCGCCTCGCGGCGAAACAGCGCGTTCTGCGCGGCCATCGTCTGCGGGTACGGCACCTTGTCCTGCCCGGACGTGAAATGCCCGTGCCAGAACAGCGTCATGCGCTCGGTGAGCGGCGACGGCGTCGCGACCATCTCGTGGACCCAGGCCGCGCGCAACGCATCGTAGCGGCGATTGCGCTCGCGCTGCTCGTCGCGCCGCATGTCGGGCGTCAGCGCCTGGCGCTGCGCGCGCGTCGGCGGCAACTCGCCGAGCCAGTCGGGCCACGTCGTGACGGGTTCGTGTCGCGCATTGCCGAGCGTGTCGGCCACGACCTGCGCGCGCGTCATGCCGACGATGCGCGCGACCTCGGCGGGCGCGGGAGAAAAACCGGTGCGACTGAGGAAAAACAGCGCGTCGTCGGCATCGAGCGTCGCCTGCATCGCAGGCGACGGCGCCGGTGCGGCAGCGTTCGCTTTCATCGTCATGGACTCCCGGAACGCACCGGCGGTGCGGATGCCCGTACAACGGCATTCGGCGCCTGAAAGTTGACGGCAAAAGTGCTACGAATTTTTTCCGCGCGGAGATTTCCGCGCAAGACGAACGACGACACGCGTCAGCGCTTGTACAGCTCGCGAACGGCGTCTTCGATGTGCTGGCGCAACAGGTGCCGCTCTTCGGGCGTCATGTGCCCGTCGCGGCGGCGCTGTTCGAGATCGGGAGGCACGGCGGAACGGACCGTCATATCGGCGGCACGATCGGACTGCGGCGCTTTGCCGCGCGGCAGCTTGCGCGACGATGCGCCCTGCTCGGGGCGCTGCGCATACGCGAAGTTCGACGCATATGGACCGGCAAGCGCGATCGTCAGCATCAGTGCAATCCGGGCAGATCGCATGACCGTCCTCGCTTCTTTGGTCGATTTGTTCCCTTCGTCACGCGGCAACCGGCTACCTCTGGTACTTGAAAAACCCTGCGGAATTCGGGTGTGCAAAGATGAAAGATGGAGTGCAGGGGAGTATCTACCGAATTTCGGCTTCGAGTAAAGGAATCTCTATAGCCTGCCTTTACTCGGCGCGACACTACGGGTAAATTTTGTAACCGACTGTAACGCACGAAAATACGCGGCCGTGCGTCAATTCCCATTCGCGATAAGATGCCGATCATGGAAACGAAAAACCCCTCCAAGATTCTCGTCGTCGACGACGACCCTCGCCTGCGCGATCTGCTGCGCCGTTACCTCGGCGAACAGGGTTTCAACGTCTATGTCGCGGAAAACGCGACCGCGATGAACAAGCTCTGGGTACGCGAGCGTTTCGACCTGCTCGTGCTCGACCTGATGCTGCCCGGCGAAGACGGCCTGTCGATCTGCCGCCGGCTGCGCGGCAGCAACGACCGCACGCCGATCATCATGCTCACCGCGAAGGGCGAGGACGTCGATCGCATCGTCGGCCTCGAGATGGGCGCCGACGATTACCTGCCGAAGCCGTTCAACCCGCGCGAGCTGGTCGCGCGCATTCATGCGGTGCTGCGTCGCCAGGCGCCGGCCGAACTGCCGGGCGCCCCGTCCGAAACCACCGAGGTGTTCGAGTTCGGCGAATTCTCGCTGAATCTCGCCACGCGCACGCTGACGAAGTCCGGCCAGGAAATTCCGCTGACCACCGGCGAATTCTCGGTGCTGAAAGTATTCGCGCGTCATCCGCGCCAGCCGCTGTCGCGTGAAAAGCTGATGGAACTCGCACGCGGCCGCGAATACGAAGTGTTCGACCGCAGCCTCGACGTGCAGATCTCGCGCCTGCGCAAGCTGATCGAACCCGATCCGGGCAGCCCGCGCTTCATCCAGACGGTCTGGGGCCTCGGCTACGTGTTCATCCCGGACGGCGCCGCCTGAGCTTTTTCTTTCCCGGTTTCGCCCCGTCCACGGCCCGTCCCATGCGTATCGACCGGCGCCTTCTGCAGCTCGCGTTCGGCGGGCTGTTCTGGCGCACCTTCCTGCTGATCGCGCTGCTGATCTCGGTCAGTCTCGCCGCGTGGTTCCAGAGCTTTCGCGTGATCGAGCGCGAGCCGCGTGCGCAGCGCGTCGCGCTCCAGCTCGTCGCGGTCGTGAAGCTCACGCGCACCGCCCTGCTCTATTCCGATCCCGATTTGCGGCGCGCGCTGCTGCAGGATCTCGAGAGCAACGAGGGCGTGCGCGTGTACCCGCGCGAGAAAACCGACAAATTCAAGCTGCAGCCCGACGAATCGCTGAACCGCCTGATCGAACACGACATCCGCAGCCGCCTCGGCGACGATACCGTGATCGCGCAGTCGGTCAACGACATTCCCGGCGTGTGGATCAGCTTCAAGATCGACGACGACGATTACTGGGTCGCGCTCGACCGCGACCAGCTCGACAACGTCACGGGCCTGCAGTGGGCCGGCTGGGGGCTGTTCGCGCTCGCGCTGTCGCTGTTCGGCTCCGCGTTCATCACGAGCCTCGTGAACCGGCCGTTCTCGCGGCTCGCGCTCGCCGCGCGCCAGGTCGGTTCGGGCCAGGCGCCCGAGCCGCTGCCCGAGCGCGGGATGGGCGTCGCGGCCGAGACCAACCGCAGCTTCAACCAGATGGTGCGCGACCTCGAACAGCTCGAAGCCGATCGCGCGCTGATGCTCGCGGGCATTTCGCACGACCTGCGCACGCCGCTCGCGCGGTTGCGGCTCGAAACCGAGATGAGCCCGTCCGACCAGGCGACCAAGGACGCGATGGTCGACGACATCGAACAGATGGACCGCATCATCGCGGCCTTCATCGACTACGCGCGCCCGTCGCAGCGCAAGCCGGAACCCGTCGACCTGTCGTCGATCGCGCACGAAGTCGCCGCGCGCGTGTCGGGCGAGGACGGCGTCGAGATCCGCACGCGGCTCGCGCCGAGCGCGATCATCGAAGCCGACGAGACCGACATGCGCCGCGTGATCGGCAACCTCGTCGAGAACGCGCGCAAGTACGGCCAGAGCAAGCAGGACGGCATCTCGCGCATCACGCTCGAGACGCGCGTGTCGCATGCGCGCGTCGAGCTGTCGGTGAGCGACGAAGGCCCCGGCATCCCCGAGGATCAGCTGCCGCTCGTGATGCGGCCGTTCTACCGCGTCGACACCGCGCGCACCAAGGCCGACGGCACGGGCCTCGGGATGGCGATCGTGCTGCGGCTCGTCGGCCGCTACCGCGGCGCGCTGCGCCTGCGCAATCGCCAGCCGGAAGCCGGCCTCGAAGTCACGCTCGAATTCCCCGGCGCCGGCAAGGCGCGTGCGACCGCGTGACACGCGCACGCACGCATCTTGCGCGTCACACTATCGAGGCGGTTGACAAAAGCTATGAGGGTGGTTAGTCAAAATCTATTGAAGCGTCTTGCTAATAGTGTTATAGTTTTACCCATGCTGTCACATCATCGTTGCAGCACCGAGGTAGCTTGACTCAGTCTTCTTCCCAACTCACACAGGAGTATCCGCATGAAAACCGTGGGCGATAAACTCGAAGCTTTCACCGTCGTAGCCGCGAAGCCGGGCTTCAACAATCACGAGGAAAACGGCCAGTCGGCGTTCGAGACCGTCACCGAAGCGTCGTTCCCGGGCAAGTGGAAGATCATCTACTTCTATCCGAAGGATTTCACGTTCGTGTGCCCGACGGAAATCGTCGAATTCGCGAAGCTCACGAAGCAGTTCGAAGAGCGCGACGCCGTCCTGCTCGGCGGCAGCTCGGACAACGAATTCGTCAAGCTCGCATGGCGCCGTGAGCACAAGGACCTGGACAAGCTGAACCACTACTCGTTCGGCGACGTCAAGGGCGAACTGATCGACCAGCTCGGCGTGCGCGACAAGGAAGCCGGCGTGGCCCTGCGTGCAACGTTCATCGTCGATCCGGACAACACGATCCAGCACGTTTCGGTGAACAACCTGAACGTCGGCCGCAGCCCGGAAGAAGTCCTGCGCATTCTGGACGGCCTGCAAACGGACGAACTCTGCCCGTGCAACCGCGCAGTCGGCGGCGCAACGCTGTAAGCGCAGCAATGCACGAAGCCCGCGGCGCGCGTTCTGCCTGCGGGCTTTTTTAACGGCCAACCCATAGGAGATATCAATGGAATTCATCGACTCGATTAAGGCGCGTATCCCCGACTACGCGAAGGACATTCGCCTGAACCTCGACGGCACGATCTCGCGCTCGTCGCTCGAAGGCACGGACGCGGTCGGCGTGGCGCTGGCGGCGGCCATCGCGGCGAAGAGCACGGTGCTCGTCAAGACGATTCGCGAAGCCGGCGTCCTGTCGCCCGAAGAGACGAACGCCGTGCTGACGGCGGCCGCGCTGATGGGGATGAACAACACCTGGTATCCGTATGTCGAGATGGCCGACGACGCCGACCTGAAGACGCAGCGCGCCGAATTGCGGATGGGCGCGTACGCGACGCACGGCGGCGTCGACAAGCGCAAGTTCGAGATGTACGCGCTGGCCGCATCGATCGTCGGCAAGTGCCACTTCTGCGTGAAGTCGCACTATGCGCTGCTGAAGAACGAGCAAGGGATGACCGTCACGCAACTGCGCGACGTGGGCCGCATCGCGTCGGTGATCAACGCCGCCGCGCAGGTGATCGCCGCCGAAGGCGAATGAGCGAGCCGGCCGCGCGGCCATGAGCCGCGCGGCGGCTGCAAACGAAAATGCCACGCATTCGCGTGGCATTTTTCATTCCGGCGGCGCGGCGCGCGGCACGAACCGCACGCCGCAACGGCCGGACGTCAGCCGCCCTGCTTCACCAGCAGCGCGGCGGCCTGCGCCTCGATCCCCTCGCCGCGGCCGAGATAGCCGAGCTTCTCGTTGGTCTTCGCCTTCACGTTCACGCGCTCGAGCGGCAACCCGAGATCCGCCGCGATGTTCGCGCGCATCCCGTCGATATGCGGCGCGAGCTTCGGCGCCTGCGCGATCACGGTGCTGTCGACGTTCTGGATCGTGAAACCGGCCGCCTTCACGCGCTCGGCGCACGCGCGCAGCAGCACGCGGCTGTCCGCACCCTTGAACGCCGCGTCCGTGTCGGAGAAATGGCGGCCGATGTCGCCGAGCGCCGCCGCGCCGAACAGCGCGTCGGTGATCGCGTGCAGCAGCACGTCCGCGTCCGAGTGGCCGAGCAGGCCGCGCTCGTACGGAATCGTCACGCCGCCGATGATGAGAGGGCGTCCTTCGACGAGCTGGTGCACGTCGTAGCCTTGTCCGATTCTGAAATCCATGCGTGTTCCGATTGAGATGGGGTGAAAGTCAGGAAGCGTTCGCGGGACGCGCGAGGATCGCCTCCGCGAGCGCGAAATCTTCCGGGTACGTGACCTTGAAGTTGCGCAGGCTGCCCTGCACGACGCGCGGCGTATGGCCGGCCCATTCGATCGCGCTCGCTTCGTCGGTCAGGTCGTGCCCTTCGCGCTGCGCGCGCAGGATCGCCTCGCGCAACATGCCGATGCGGAACATCTGCGGCGTCTGCGCCTGCCACAGCGCGTCGCGCGATTCCGTGCGCGCGATCGCGTCGCCGCCGGCCGGCACGCGCTTGAGCGTGTCGGCCACCGGCAGCGCGACGATGCCGCCGACCGGGTCGTCCTTCAGCGTCGCGACGAGCGTGCGGATCAACTCCGGCGTGATGCCCGGGCGCGCGGCGTCGTGCACCAGCACCCAGTCGTGGTCGGTCGCGCCGAATTCGGCCAGCTCCAGCAACCCGTTCAGCACCGACGCCTGCCGCGAGCCGCCGCCGCAGCGGCGCACCGCGAAACGCAGGCCAGCGAAACGGCGGGCGTCGAAATGGGAATCGTCGGGCGCGAGCACGACGAGCGTCTGCGCGAATTCGCTGCACGCGTCGAACGCGGCGAGCGTGTAGTGCAGCAGCGCGCGGCCGGCCAGCGTGCGGTATTGCTTCGGCACGGCCGAACCGGAACGGCTGCCCGTGCCGGCGCAGGGAATCAGGGCGAAAAGTCGGGGAGTCACGAAGGGAAACGCCGGAAAGGTGAAATCGAGAAGCGGATTTTATAATAGGTCTTTCGTCTCGACCGGCGCACCGCGCTGCGCCCGTGCACGCCACCCCTGTCGTCCCTATGCCAGATAACGCTTCCACCCCGTCCGCTTCACCCGTTGCCCGCGTCAAGCCCGGCCAGCGTTTCGCCTTCGACGGCGCGCACGGCTCCGCCGACGCGCTCGCCATCGCCCGTTATCTCGCCGACAACCGCCAGGACGTGCCGCTCCTCGCGGTGATCTGCGCGAACGCGGTCGATGCACAGCGGCTGTCGCAGGAAATCCGCTACTTTTCGCCCGATGCGCGCGTGCGCCTGCTGCCCGACTGGGAAACGCTGCCGTACGACACCTTCTCGCCGCACCAGGACCTGGTGTCCGAGCGGCTCGCGACGCTGCACGACCTCGGCGAGGGCCGCTGCGACATCCTGCTCGTGCCCGCGACCACCGCGCTGTACCGGATGCCGCCCGCGTCGTTCATGGCCGCGTACACGTTCGCGTTCGCGCAGGGCGAGCGGCTCGACGAGGCGAAGCTGAAGGCGCAACTCACGCTGGCCGGCTACGAGCACGTGAGCCAGGTCGTGCGGCCCGGCGAATACTGCGTGCGCGGCTCGCTGATCGACCTGTACCCGATGGGTTCGCCGCTGCCGTACCGGATCGACCTGTTCGACGACCAGGTCGATTCGATCCGCGCGTTCGATCCCGATACGCAGCGCAGCCTCTACCCGGTGCGCGACGTGCGGCTGCTGCCCGGCCGCGAGTTTCCGTTCGACGAAGCCGCGCGCACGGCGTTTCGCAGCCGCTGGCGCGAAACCTTCGAAGGCGACCCGAGCCGCGCGCCGATCTACAAGGACATCGGCAACGGCGTGCCGTCGGCCGGCATCGAGTATTACCTGCCGCTGTTCTTCGACGAGACGGCCACGCTGTTCCACTACCTGCCGCAGGACGCGCACCTCGTGTTCACCGGCGACCTCGAGGCGTCGATCCGCCGCTTCACGGCCGACACGAAGCAGCGTCACGCGTTCCTCGCGCACGATCGCGAGCGGCCGATCCTCGAGCCGCAGCGCCTGTTCCTGTCCGACGAGGATTTCTTCGCGTTCGCGAAGCCGTTCGCGCGCGTCGTGCTGCCCGCGCAGCCGGCCGGCGGCTGGGCGACCGCCCTGCCCGAGCTCACCGTCGACCGCCATGCGGACGATCCGCTCGCGTCGCTGCGCACGTTCGTCGAATCGTCGGGCAAGCGTGTGCTGCTGACGGTCGAATCGGCCGGCCGCCGCGAGACGATCCTGCAACTGCTGGCCGAACACCACCTGCGCCCCGCGTCGAACGACGACTTCGCGAGCTGGCTTGCAAGCGACGAACGCTTCGCGCTCGGCGTCGCGCCGCTCGCGAACGGCTTCGCGGTGCCGGGCGAAGGCTATGCGGTCGTCACCGAGACCGAGCTGTACGGCGCGCTCGGCCGCCGCGCGGGCCGTCGTCGGCAGGAGCAGGCAAGCAACGTCGACGCGATGGTGCGCGACCTGTCCGAGCTGAAGGTCGGCGACCCGGTCGTCCACGCGCAGCACGGCATCGGCCGCTACATGGGCCTCGTGTCAATGGATCTCGGCGAAGGCGAAACCGAATTCCTGCATCTCGAATACTCGGGCGACAGCAAGCTCTACGTACCGGTCGCGCAACTGCACGTGATCTCGCGCTACAGCGGCGCCGATCCCGACAGCGCGCCGCTGCACGCGCTCGGCTCCGGCCAGTGGGAGCGCGCGAAGCGCAAGGCCGCCCAGCAGATCCGCGATACGGCCGCCGAACTGCTGAACCTGTACGCGCGCCGCGCGGCCCGCGAAGGCCACGCGTTCTCGCTCGACCCGCGCGACTACGTGAAATTCGCGGAAAGCTTCGGCTTCGAGGAAACGCCCGACCAGGCCGCGGCGATCGCGGCCGTGATCGGCGACATGACGAGCGGCAAGCCGATGGACCGCCTCGTGTGCGGCGACGTCGGCTTCGGCAAGACCGAGGTCGCGCTGCGCGCGGCGTTCATCGCGGTGCTGGGCGGCAAGCAGGTCGCGCTGCTGTCGCCGACCACGCTGCTCGCCGAGCAGCACACGCAGACCTTCGCCGACCGCTTCGCGGACTGGCCGGTGCGCATCGTCGAGCTGTCGCGCTTCAAGACCGCGAAGGAAGTGAACGCGGCGATCGCGCAGATCAACGAAGGCAGCGTCGACATCGTGATCGGCACGCACAAGCTGCTGTCGTCGGACGTGCAGTTCAAGCGCCTCGGCCTCGTGATCATCGACGAGGAACACCGCTTCGGCGTGCGCCAGAAGGAAGCGCTGAAGGCGCTGCGCGCGGAAGTCGACGTGCTGACGCTCACCGCGACGCCGATCCCGCGTACGCTCGGGATGGCGCTCGAAGGGCTGCGCGATTTCTCGGTGATCGCGACCGCACCGCAGAAGCGGCTCGCGATCAAGACCTTCGTGCGCCGCGAGGAGGAAAGCGTGATCCGCGAGGCGATGCTGCGCGAGCTCAAGCGCGGCGGCCAGGTGTACTTCCTGCACAACGAAGTCGAGACGATCGAGAACCGCAAGGCGATGCTCGAGGCGCTCGTGCCCGAGGCGCGCATCGTGATCGCGCACGGCCAGATGCACGAGCGCGAGCTCGAACGCGTGATGCGCGATTTCGTCGCGCAGCGCGCGAACGTGCTGCTGTGCACGACCATCATCGAGACCGGCATCGACGTGCCGAGCGCGAACACGATCATCATGCACCGCGCGGACAAGTTCGGCCTCGCGCAGCTTCACCAGCTGCGCGGCCGCGTCGGCCGCTCGCACCACCAGGCCTACGCGTACCTGCTGGTCCACGATCCGCAGTCGCTGACCAAGCAGGCGCAGCGCCGCCTGGAAGCGATCCAGCAGATGGAGGAACTCGGCTCGGGCTTCTATCTCGCGATGCACGACCTCGAGATCCGCGGCACCGGCGAAGTGCTCGGCGACAAGCAGTCGGGCGAAATCCACGAGATCGGCTTCCAGCTCTATACGGACATGCTGAACGACGCGGTGAAGGCGCTGAAGAACGGCAAGGAGCCCGACCTCACCGCCCCGCTCGCCGCGACGACCGAAATCAACCTGCATGCGCCCGCGATCCTGCCGGCCGACTACTGCGCGGACGTGCAGGAGCGGCTGTCGCTGTACAAGCGGCTCGCGAACTGCGAGCACGGCGACGCGATCGACGGCATCCAGGAGGAACTGATCGACCGCTTCGGCAAGCTGCCGCCGCAGGCGCACGCGCTCGTCGAGACGCACCGGCTGCGGATCGCCGCGAAGCCGCTCGGCATCGTGAAGATCGATGCGAGCGAGGTCGCGATCGGGCTGCAGTTCGAGCCGAATCCGCCGATCGACCCGATGCGGATCATCGAGATGGTGCAGAAGCATCGCCACATCAAGCTCGCGGGCCAGGACAAGCTGCGCATCGAGACGCGCTCGCCCGATCTCGCGATCCGCGTGTCGACGATCAAGGAAACGCTGCGCGCGCTCGGCCCGAAACAGGGGGCGGCCGTCGCGGCCCGCTGATGCAATCCTGACGGGCGCGACGTTGCTGCACCGCATCGCGCCCGACGAAGGCGGGCGGGCGCGTTTTTGAGTATGATTTCCCATTCATCAGACGGAGTTTTGCCATGTCCACTCTCGACGCGCCGGCGCCGTCCGCCGCAACCGAAGGCGACGCATCGCTCGTCAGCCTGCCCTGGGTCAAGCAACTCGTGTCGATGGACACGACGAGCCGCGTGCCGAACCTCGGCCTGATCGAAACGGTGCGCGACGCGCTCGCCGCGAAGGGCATCGTGTCGACGATCACGCACGATCCGCGCGACGGCTGGGCGAACCTGTTCGCCACCGTGCCCGCGCACGACGGCTCGACGAACGGCGGCATCGTGCTGTCGGGCCACACCGACGTCGTGCCGGTCGACGGCCAGCAGTGGGACAGCAACCCGTTCGCGCCGGAAATCCGCGACGGCCGCCTGTACGGCCGCGGCACCTGCGACATGAAGGGCTTCATCGGCGCGGCGCTCGCGCTGCTGCCCGAGATGCAGGCGACGAAGCTCGCGAAGCCGATCCATTTCGCGCTGTCCTACGACGAGGAAATCGGCTGCGCGGGCGCGCCGTTGATGATCGCCGATCTCGTGAAGCGCGGCGTGCAACCGTCGGGCTGCATCGTCGGCGAACCGACCAGCATGCGGCCGATCATCGCGCACAAGGGCATCAACGCGTACCGCTGCTGCGTGCGCGGCCACGCCGCGCATTCGTCGCTGACGCCGAAGGGGCTCAACGCGATCGAGTACGCGGCGCGCCTCATCTGCCACATCCGCGACATCGCCGAGCGCTTCCGCGCCGAAGGCCCGTTCGACGAACTGTACGACGTGCCGTTCACCACCGCGCAGACGAGCACGATCCAGGGCGGCAACGCGATCAACACGGTGCCGGCCGAGTGCCGCTTCGACTTCGAATTCCGCAACCTGCCGACCCTCGACCCCGAGCAGATCTTCACGCGCATCGAAGCGTATGCGCAGGAAACGCTGCTGCCGCAGATGCTGCGCGAACATCCGAACGCCGCGATCGAATTCTCGAAGATCGCCGCGGCGCCCGGCCTCGACGCGACCGAGCAAGCCGCGATCACGCAGCTCGTGCGCGCGCTGACGGCCGACCAGGACAAGCGCAAGGTCGCGTACGGCACCGAGGCCGGCCTGTTCGCCCGCGCGGGCATCCCGAGCGTCGTGTGCGGGCCCGGCAACATCGAGCAGGCGCACAAGCCGAACGAATATGTCGAGCTCGCGCAGCTCGCCGGCTGCGAGCAGTTCCTGCGCAAGTTCATCCGCAGCATGTCGGTCGACGCGCACTGACTGCCTCCCGCCACGCCGGCCCGCGTGTGCGGGTCGGCCCACTCCGCCACCCGCCACGTCATGTCGACTGAACAACAGGGCACCGCCCACACGACGATCGACGGCGAGCCGATTCCGACGCTCGACGAAATCGCCGCGCAGCATTTCGCGTTGTCGCCGTGGGTCGCGCGCACGCCCGTGTTCGAGCGCGCCGACCTGCCCTCCCTCGAAGGCACGCACGTCAACTTCAAGTTCGAGCTGCTGCAGGCGAGCGGCAGCTTCAAGGCGCGCGGCGCGTTCACGCACCTGCTCGCGCTCGACGAAGCCCGCAAGAACGCGGGCGTCACCTGCGTGTCGGCCGGCAATCATGCGGCAGCCGTCGCGTATGCGGCGATGCGGCTCGGCAGCAGCGCGAAGGTCGTGATGTTCCATACCGCGAGCCCGACGCGCATCGCGCAATGCAAGCAGTACCGCGCGGAAGTCGTGCTGGCGGGCAGCGCATCGCAGGCATTCGACCTCGTGCGGCGCATCGAGGCCGAGGAAGGCCGCTTCTTCATTCATCCATTCAACGGCTATCACACGATCCTCGGCACCGCGACGCTCGGCTACGAATGGGCGACGCAGACGCCGGACCTCGACGCGGTGATCGTGCCGATCGGCGGCGGCGGGCTCGCGGCCGGCATGGCGACCGCGCTGCGGCTCGCGAATCCGCGCGTGCACGTGTACGGCGTCGAGCCGGAAGGCGCCGACGCGATGAGCCGCAGCTTCGCGGCCAATCACACGATCAAGATGAGCGCGATGCAGACGATCGCCGATTCGCTGATGGCGCCGCATACCGAGGAATACAGCTACCAGCTGTGCCGGCGCCACCTCGACCGCATCGTCACCGTCTCCGACGATGCGCTGCGCGCCGCGATGCTGTTCCTGTTCTCGCACCTGAAACTGTCGGTCGAGCCGGCCTGCGCGGCCGCGCTCGCCGCGCTGCTCGGCCCGCTGCGCGAAACGCTGCAGGGCAAGCGCGTCGGCGTGCTGCTGTCGGGCACGAATACCGACCCCGCCACGCTCGGCATGCATCTCGCGCACGCAAAACTGCAGCACTGACCCCGACTCGGCGCGTGCAAACCAACCTAGGGTTATCCCCAGATTATGTTGACAGCCCTGTTGATAACCCGCCGGACCCGCACGCAAGTGGTTGAGCGCGCAGCGTTTTGCGCGCGCGAAGGTCGATCGTCACGAAATGGGCAGATGCGGCGGCTGGCCGCATGCACGGCGGTGCTCGCGCTGCTCGCCGGTTGCGCGGTGCCATCCTCGTCCACCGCCGGCGCGCAATCCGCGTCCTGCACGCAACCGGGTGAAAGCCGCATGCTGCAGGCCGACCTGCTGTTCGGGCGCGACGTCACCGGGCGCGGCCCCGTCACCGATGCCGAACGCGCGGCCTTCCTCGCCGACACGGTCACGCCGCGCTTCCCCGACGGCCTCACCTACTGGGACACGCACGGCCAGTGGCGCGACCGCTCGACCGACAGGATCACGCACGAAGACAGCTTCGTGATCCGCATCATCGCCGACGATACGCCCGACACGCGCGCACGGCTCGCCGCGATCCGGCAGGCATACGTCCAGCGGTTCCATCAGCAATCGGTCGGCATCGCCATCGTGCCGGCCTGCACGTCGTTCTGATTCACCGCGTTCCACTGCCGGCCGCGCACGACAAAACGGGCGCCCGAAGGCGCCCGTCGGCATGTCTGAAGCACGGCGTACCGCTTACCTGTTCTCGAACATGTCCATGATCTGCTGCTTCTCCTGCGGCGTGACGGGCGGCGGCGCCAGCCCGGCCGCGCCGGCCGAACCCAGTGCGTCGTTCGCGCTGATCGCGTTCTCCGCCGGGTTGATGTCGACGTTCGCGACGAAGCCGTTGCCCGGCGTGCGATCGGCGTAGTACAGCTCCCCGTCGATCGTGGTCAGGCCGTCCGGCATCGGCATCTGCTGCTCGGGCACGCCGTTCAGCGCGGTGCGCATGTAGTTCACCCAGATCGGCAACGCGAGCTGCGCACCGAATTCGCGGCTACCGAGGCTCTTCGGCTGGTCGAAGCCCATCCACGCGACCGCGACGAGCGACTGCTGGTAGCCGGCGAACCAGCCGTCCTTCGCATCGTTGGTGGTACCCGTCTTGCCCTGCAGGTCGTTGCGGCCCAGCGCGTTGGTGCCCGCGCCCGTGCCGGCCGTCGCGACCGAATGCAGCAGGCTGTTCATCACGTACGCGTTGCGGCCTTCGATCGTGCGCGGCGCCGTGCCGCCCGCGACCACCGGCTGCGACTTCTGCAGCGGCTGACCGCGTGCGTCGTCGACTTCGGCGATCAGGTACGGGTCGACCTTGTACCCGCCGTTCGCGAACACCGCGTAGCCGGTCGCGAGCTGCAGCGGCGTCACGAGGCCCGCGCCGAGCGCCATCGGCAGGTACGGCGGCGTCTTCGCCGGATCGAAGCCGAAGCGCTGTGTCACGTACTGCTGCGCATACTGCGTGCCGATCGACGCGAGGATCCGGATCGACACGAGGTTCTTCGAACGCTGCAGGCCGGTGCGCATCGTCATCGGGCCGTCCGGCTGGTCGTCGTCCTTCGGCTCCCATGCGGTGCCACCCGGCACGCTCGGCGGGAAGTACAGCGGCGCGTCGTTGATCATCGTCGCCGGCCCGAGCCCCTTGTCGAGCGACGCCGAATAGATGAACGGCTTGAACGACGAGCCCGGCTGCCGCCACGCCTGCGTCACGTGGTTGAACTTGCTCTTGTTGAAGTCGAAGCCGCCGACGAGCGAGCGGATCGCACCGTCCTGCGGCGCAATCGCGACGAGCGCGCCTTCGACCTGCGGCAGCTGCACGACCTGCCAGCCCGTCTTGCCGTCCTTCAGCACGCGCACGACCGAGCCCGGCTTGATGCGCAGCGTGTTGTTCGCACGGGCGCCCAGCGCGGCCGCGACGAAACGCAGCCCGGCCGGGCCGATCGTCGTGGTCGCCCCGCCGACGAACTGCACCTCGACCGCGTTCGGCGACGCCGACAGCACGACCGCCGACTGCAGGTCGCCGTTGTCCGGGTGATCGGCGAGCGCATCGTCGATCGCCTCGTCGCGTTCGTCGCCGGCCGCGGGCAGGTTGATCGATGCCTCGGGGCCGCGATAGCCGTGGCGGCGCTCGTAGTCGAGAATGCCGCGACGCACGGCCTGGTACGCGGCTTCCTGGTCGGCCGAGTTGATCGTCGTCGTGACGGTCAGCCCGCGCGTATAGGTTTCGTCCTTGTACTGCTGGTACATCATCTGCCGCACCATCTCGGCGACGTACTCGCCGTGCACCGCGTACTGGTTGCCCGGCGTGCGCACGTGGATCTCTTCCTTGATCGCTTCGTCGTACTGCGGCTGCGTGATGTAGCCGATGTCGAGCATGCGCTTCAGGATGTATTCCTGACGCACCTTCGCGCGCTTCGGATTGACGACCGGGTTATAGGCGGACGGCGCCTTCGGCAGCCCCGCGAGCATCGCCGCTTCCGCGAGCGTGATGTCCTTCAGGTCCTTGCCGAAGTACACGCGCGCCGCGGCCGCGAAACCGTACGATCGCTGGCCGAGATAGATCTGGTTCATGTACAGCTCGAGGATCTGGTCCTTCGTCAGGGCCTTCTCGATCTTGTACGCGAGCAGCATTTCGTAGATCTTGCGCGTGTAGGTCTTCTCGCTCGACAGGAAGAAGTTGCGCGCGACCTGCATCGTGATCGTGCTCGCGCCCTGGCGCGCGCCGCCGTGCATCAGGTCGGCCACGCCCGCGCGCAGGATGCCGACGAAATCGACGCCGCCGTGCTCGTAGAAGCGGTAGTCCTCGATCGCGAGCACGGCCTTCTTCATCACGTCGGGAATATCCTGGAAGCGCACGAGGCTGCGGCGCTCCTCGCCGAACTCGCCGATCAGCACGTGGTCGGCGGTGAACACGCGCAGCGGCACCTTCGGCTGGTAGTTCGTCAGCGCGTCGAGCGACGGCAGTTGCGGCGCCATCACGACCAGCGCGTAGCCGACGATCAGCGCGCCGACCACCGCCAGGGTCGCGAACAAGCCGACGAACCACAGCGCGACGCGCGAGCCGAACGTACGGCGGCGCCCTCCGCCACCGCCGCTGCGCTGCTGCGCGCGGCGGCCGTCGTCGCGATCGTCGTCATCGGGGTAATAGGCTCCGGACGGCGAACGGCGCAGCGTGTAGTGGGGCTCGTTCCTGTCGGAAGAAGAAGGCGGTCGTTTGATAATTGGCATGTCGGAATGGCGGGCGTACGTGGCGCCCTCGGACGCATGCGGAAATGCAAGCGGATGAATCAGAGTGGGTGCATCGAGATGCGGCTGTCACGTCGACAGACCCCGCCGCGCGGCGATCCGTTCCCGCGACGTGACAGCGCATTTTAATGAAATCGCCCGGGGGCCTTCGCGATTTTTTGTAAAAATTCCCGCAATGCCGTGATTTGCGGAACGTATTGTCGGCATCCTCGGCCTATGATGGACACGCGATACGGCGTGCGCGGGCATTTTTCTTTCAGTCGCGAAAGGTTTGGCGTCCTGATGCGTGCGCCGCTTGAACTCGCGCGTTTAAGCCGTATTTAAGTGAACCGGTGGTGTAATATCCGCCGGCTCACGCGGGCCGGAACCGGCTCGCGACGGGCATTGCCGCGGTCACGCGGCGCCTTTCAACCACGGAGGATTTCATGTCGCTTTTCGACTCTATTTCGCGCACGATCAAAGGCCTGCTGAACGATGCGGCCGATTCGGTACAGGATCCGTCGCGCGACGCACGGCAGATCGTGCGGGAGCTCGACGACAGCATCGGCCGTGCCGAGAATTCGCTGATCGAGATCGAGGCACAGGTCGCGACCCAGCGCAGCAAGCGCGATGCGGCCGACGACAAGGTCAGGAAGTACGAGGACGGCGCGAAGCGCGCGCTGCAGGGCGGCGACGAAGCGCTTGCGCGCGAGGCGCTCGCGGCGCAGTCGAACGCGGAAGCCGAGCGCGATGCGCTCGCGGCCGAACTGACGACGCTCGAGCCGTCGGTCGACAAGCTGAAGGGGCAGATCGCCGACATGCGCCAGCGCCGCAACGACCTGAATGCGCGCTCGAACATCCTGCAGGCCAAGCAGGAAATCGCGCAGGCGAAGGACGTGGCCGCCAGCGCGCTGGGCGGCATCGGCGGCAAGAACCTGTCCGAGGACTTCCAGAAGCTCGAGGACAAGGTCGCGTTGCAGAACGCGCGCTCGGACGCGCGCCTCAACTCGGCCGACACGTCGAGCGG
This sequence comes from Burkholderia sp. 9779_493, assembly GCF_015712215.1. Lineage (NCBI taxonomy): Bacteria > Pseudomonadati > Pseudomonadota > Betaproteobacteria > Burkholderiales > Burkholderiaceae > Burkholderia > Burkholderia sp. 9779_493. The sequence goes on along the minus strand of NZ_JACCQA010000002.1, from coordinate 149,083 downwards.
CAAGGCGCTCGACGACAAGCTCGCCGCGCTGAACAAGGGCCCGTCGGTGGAAGATCGCCTCGCCGCGCTGAAGAAGCAGCTCGATACGCCCGCGCAGTAACCGCCATCGCGGGCCACCGCGCCGCGCCGCGCCCCGGCCCGGGCGCGCGGCGCGAACCGATCGTCAGGAGACGGGCGCGTGCGCCCGGTTCGACCATGAAGAAATCTCTCGCCGCACTCGGCCTCTCGCTGATGTTGCTGTCGTCCGCCGCGTTCGCGGTACCGTCGCTGCAGCAGGTCGAGCAGTCGATCGCGCAGCGTGACTGGCAACGCGCCGACACGCAGCTGTCGCAAGTCATCGACGCCCATCCGAACAACGCGCACGCGCGCTACCTGTATGCGCAGGTGCTGGACCGCGAAGGCCGCGCGTCCGATGCGCTCGTGCAACTGCAGCGCGCGAAATCGCTCGATCCGCAACTGCGCTTCACCGACGCGTCGCGTTTCGCGCAAACGGAGTCGCGCATTCGCGCCGACGCCGCGCGCGTGAGCGGCAACACGCCGTCGGCCACGCAGGCCGGCACGCTGCAGCCGGGGCTCGCCCCCGCCGTCGCGCCGGCCGAAAAACACGGCCCGTCGACCGGCATGTGGATCGGCCTCGGGCTGATCGTCGCCGTGATCGCGCTGGTGCTGCGCTGGACGCTGCGGCGCGCGCGCACGGCCGACAACGGCCGCGCCGACGACGAACGCCGCACGCAGCTCAAGCGCGCGACCGACGTGCTGAACGACATCCGGCCGCTCAAGCTCGATGCGAAGCTGTCGACGGCGCCCGGCGCCGCGGCGCTGACCGGCGAACTCGAAGCGATCGAGAACGACGCGCGTACGCTCGTTGAAACGCTGTCGAACGGCAAGAATCCGGTGCCGCCGTATCGCGTCGACGAACTCGAACAGCGTCACGCCAGCGTGAAGGCGCGCGTCGAGGGCCGCCCCGACCCGGCCGCGCAGCCCGCGGCGCCGACGAACGGCAGCGGCTCCGTGTACGCGCAGGAAGCCGATCGCGTGACGGGCGCCCAGGGCCAGCCCTATCAGCAGCAGCCCTACCCGCCGCAACAACCCTATCCGCAACAGCAGCCGCCCGTCGTGATCCAGCAAGGCGGCGGTTTCGGCGGCGGGATGGGCGGACTGCTGACCGGCGTGCTGCTCGGCCAGGCGATGTCCGGCGGCCGCGATCGCGTGGTCGAACACGACGTGATCGTCGACGGCGAGCGCCGCCGGCAGGAAGCCGACCCGGGCTTCGACCTCGGCCGCGGCGACGATTCGAACTGGAGCGACGGCAACGGCGGTGGCGGGATGGACCTCGGCAGCAACGACGACGGCTGGACCGACGACAACACCTGAGCCCCTGCCCACCGGGCGTCGACGTGCATGTCGACGCCCTGACACGCACGCCACGCCCCGTTGCATGACCGGCCGCGCCGACGCGCGGATTTGTCAATCATTTCAAGATGGACTACCGGCAATGGGGCACGTTCGCTATCATGCGGCCATCGGCGTGCCACCGACCCTGATTCGACGCAAAGCAATCCTGCGCGTCGCGGCACGCCTCCTCTCGCCCCCAACCAGGAGAAAGCCGCTCATGAGCATCATCAAGGAATTCAAGGAGTTCGCCGTCAAGGGCAACGTGATGGATCTCGCCGTCGGCGTGATCATCGGCGGCGCGTTCTCGAAAATCGTCGACTCGGTCGTGAAAGACCTCATCATGCCGGTCATCGGTGTGCTGACCGGCGGTCTGGATTTCTCGAACAAGTTCGTTCTGCTCGGCACCATCCCCCCGACGTTCAAGGGTAATCCCGACTCGTTCAAGGACCTGCAGGCCGCAGGCGTCGCCGCATTCGGCTACGGCTCGTTCATCACCGTGGCGATCAATTTCGTTATCCTCGCGTTCATCATTTTCCTGATGGTGAAATTCATCAACAAGCTGCGCAAGCCGGAAGAAGCCGCGCCGGCCGCGACGCCGGAAGACACCGTGCTGCTGCGCGAGATCCGCGATTCGCTCAAGCAGCGCTGATCGCCACGCGCTCCGCCCCCCAGGCCCGCCTCGTGCGGGCCTTTTTATTGCGTACACGATGCACCGCCGCATGCGGCCCATCTCATTTTTTTGTGACGAGCGAATGCACGCGCGGGAAAAGCAGGTCTATGATGGAGACTAAACGACAGTACGGGCGCCAAGACGCTGGCTGTGTCGATCATGGCGAGCAGGTCGACGGGAGACATTGATCGTCGTACTGCACGAATGCAGCATTTTCGTGTGCTATAAAGGATCGACATGCGGCGTACATAGCCGGGAGTGGGTCGCATGAAAGTGCCGCATTTCTTGCAATTGTTTTTGAGGCGAGTGTTTATGTCCTTCCCGAAAAAACGTCGGCGTGCGCCGCAGGATGGCCAGGAGTCGTTCCTCGCGGTCCTGCGTCACTCGAAACCGTTTGCCCAGCTCGACACCAAGATTGCCCGCGCCCGCGCGCAGGACGAACCCGTCCTCTATGCGCATGTGCTGCCCGGCCTCGACGTGCTCCTGTGCAGCGTGCGCGGCGCACAGCCGCCTTATCCGGCCATCGCCGAATTGCGCAAGCGCTGCATCGAATCGATCGCCAACGCGCTCGAGCAGCCGCTCGACGGCCTCGAGAACGGCGGATACTGGTACGAAGCAAACGGCTTCGGCTTCCTCGTCTTCGCGAGCCGCGCCCGTGCGCGCATCCTGCCCGAGTTTGGTGCAGGCACGAAAGCGAGCCTGCGCGGCGGCCTCGGCCGCCAGAACGCGGGCGACACGACACCCCGCTCGCTCGGCTGATCCGCCAGTCATTCGATGGGCCGCCTTTGGGCGGCCCATCTGCCATTCACACGCTCCGCTTGCCCGTCACGACACCTGTTGACGGCCGTTGTTCGGCCGCACGATGTCGATGAACGCGGCGAAATCGGCGCCGGCGAGCCCCTGCGCGGCGCCGAGCCTCAGCACCTGCTGCACGGTGGCCGACACGGGCATCACCGCGCCCGTGTCGCGCGCGGCGTCGGCGATGGCATCGACATCCTTCTGGAACGTCGCGAGCGCGCCGATCGGCGGATGGCCGCCCGACGTCATGCGCGGCACGAACGTCTGCAGCAGCACCGAATCGGCCCAGCCACCGGCCAGTGCCTCGGCCAGACGCGCGGCGTCGATGCCGCTCGCCTGCGCGAGGCCGACCGCCTCGGCGATCGCGGTGACCGTCGCGGTCACGATCGCCTGATTGCACAGCTTCGCCGTCTGGCCCGCGCCGGCGTCGCCCATGTGCGTGATGCGCGACGCGTACGTATCGATCAGCGGGCGCACCGCGTCGAGATCGGCCGCGCGGCCGCCGGCCATCACCGCGAGCGTGCCGGCCTGCGCGCCCGGCACGCCGCCGGACACCGGCGCATCGACCCAGCCGACCCCGAGCGCCGCCGCGCGCGCCGCGTAGTCGCGCGTGGCGGCAGGCGGAATGCTCGAATGATCGACGATGCGCTGCAGGCGACGCGCATTCGCGCCACCGGAAAGCAGCCCGTGCTCGCCGAACACGACGTCGCCGACCGCACGACCGTCGAGCACGCACACGAATACCGTATCGACGCGCTCGGCCAGCTCGCGCGGCGTGCCGACTACCTGCGCGCCGTCCTTCACGAGCGCCTCGGCCTTCTCGCGCGAGCGATTCCACACGCTGACGCGATGCCCGGCCGCCAGCAAATGCCGAATCATCGGCGCGCCCATCAATCCCGGTCCGCAAAATCCGACTTCCACGATGTTCCTCGTCTCCGATATGGGTTGCACTTGCCGCCCATCATACCTATCACTCAAGAAGCCGGGCACGCACGGCGCCGTTGCGGGCGCGCGCCTTGCACCGGCCCATCATGCGAACGTCCCAGGGAGGCATCATGAGCGACCACGTGTACAAGATGATCGAACTGACCGGCTCGTCGCGGCAATCGAGCGACGACGCGATTCGCAACGCGATCTCGAAAGCCGGCAAGACGCTGCACAACCTGCACTGGTTCCAGGTGACCGAAACGCGCGGTCACATCGAAGGCGACCAGGTCGTGCACTGGCAGGTCACGCTGAAGGTCGGCATGCGCATCGACGACTGACGCGCGCACCGCCGCACCCGCCGCGCCGCGATCCGGATCCGCGCAAGGCGGAGCCGTGCGGCGCCGCGCGCCCCGCATTGCATCCCGTTCGGGCCCCTTGTCGCGGCCCGGCCGCCGCGTGCCTGCGGGTATCCATCTCTTGACGCTGATTTTCGTTCATATTAAAAACGATATACCCCACCTGCCCCTCGATCAGCCCAGCCATATAAACCGGAGATAACATGAGTCAGCAACGCGAGGCGATCGACACGTACCTCTTGCGCGTCTTGCATACCTTGTTGATGGAGCGCAGCGTCACGCGCGCGGCCGTCAAACTGAACCAGTCGCAACCGGCGATCAGCGCCGCGCTGCGGCGCCTGCGCGACATCACCGGCGACCCGCTGCTGGTGCGCGGCAAATCCGGCATGGTGCCGACCGAATACGGGCTGCGCCTGCTCGAGCCCGTGCAGAACGCGCTGCGTGAAATCGAGCGCATCAAGTTCCAGCAGCACAACTTCGATCCGGCCACGTCGATCCGCTGCTACCGGATCGGCTGCCCCGACTACCTGAACGTGCTGTTCGTCCCGACCGTCGTCGAACGCTTCCGCCAGGCCGCGCCGAATGCGACGCTCGAGTTCCATTCGCTCGGCCCCGCGTTCGACTACGAGCTCGCGCTGGAAGACGGCAAGCTCGACATCGTCGTCGGCAACTGGCCCGAGCCGCCCGAGCAACTGCACCTGTCGAACCTGTTCGTCGACGAAATCGTCTGCCTGATGAGCAATACGCACCCGTTCGCGAAGCGCGGCGGGCTCACGCTCGACCAGTACCTGAACGCACCGCACCTCGCGCCGACGCCGTACTCGGTCGGCCAGCGCGGCGCGATCGACGTGCATCTCGCGCGCGAGCGGCTCAAGCGCCACGTGGTCGTCACGCTGCCGTACTTCAACCTCGCGCCGTACGTGCTCGTGAAGTCGGACCTGATCTTCACGACCACGCGGCTGTTCGCCGATCACTACGCGAAGTTCCTTCCGCTGTCCGTCGTGCCGGCGCCGCTCGACTTCCCGCCGATGCAGTACTACCAGCTGTGGCACGAACGCTGCCATTACTCCGACGAAGTGCGCTGGCTGCGCAGCCTCGTCGCCGAAGCCACCCGCACGCTGATCGAGCCGTAACGGCTTGCACGCGCCCGCGCGTTCACGGCGCGGGGCGACGATGGCCGGCGGCGGCGCGCCCGGCCTGGCCGCCGCCGCACGGCTTCAGTGCTGCCTCAGCGCGATGCCTCGACGAGTGCATGCGCGAGTGCATTGTGACGCTCGATCACGGGCGGCAGATCGAGCGTCGCCAGCCGCCCTTCCCGCACCACCACCTTCCCGTTCACCACCGTGTACGCCGTCTGCGACGGCGCGCAGAACACGAGCGCCGCGACCGGATCGTGCAACGCGCCCGCGAACAGCGGCTGCCGCAGGTCGAACGCGGCGAAATCCGCGGCCATGCCGGGTTTCAGCGCGCCGATGTCGTCGCGGTTCAGCACCTTCGCGCCGCCGAGCGTCGCGATCTCGAGCGCTTCGCGCGCGGTCATCGCGTCGGGCCCGAAGCCGACCCGCTGCAGCAGCAGCGCCTGGCGCACTTCCGCCACCATCTGCGCACCGTCGTTCGACGCGGAACCGTCGACGCCAAGCCCGACCGGCACGCCCGCGAGCCGCATCTTCTTCACGGGCGCGATGCCGGACGCGAGCCGCATGTTCGAACACGGACAGTGCGCGACGCCCGTGCCGGTACGCGCGAACAGGCCGATGCCCGCATCGTCGAGCTGCACGCAGTGCGCATGCCACACGTCGTGGCCGACCCAGCCGAGATCTTCTGCATATTCGGCAGGCGTCATCCCGAACTTCTCGCGGCTGTACGCGATGTCGTTGACGTTCTCCGCGAGGTGCGTGTGCAGCGACACGCCGTATTCGCGCGCCAGCACGGCCGCGTCGCGCATCAGCTCGCGGCTCACCGAGAACGGCGAGCACGGCGCGACCACCACGCGCAGCATCGCGTAGCGGCCTTCGTCGTGATAGGTCTCGATCAGGCGCTGCGCGTCGCGCAGGATGTCAGGTTCGCGCTCGACGACCGAATCGGGCGGCAGCCCGCCGTCGCGCTGGCCGACGCTCATCGCCCCGCGGCTCGCGTGAAAGCGCATGCCGATCCGCTGCGCGGCGCCGATGCTGTCGTCGAGCCGGCTGCCGTTCGGGTAGATGTACAGATGGTCGCTCGACGTCGTGCAGCCCGACTGCAGCAGCTCGGCCATCGCGGTGAGCGTCGACACCTCGATCATCTCGGGCGTCAGGTGCGCCCAGATCCGGTACAGGTTCGTGAGCCAGCCGAACAGCTCGGCGTTCTGCGCGGCCGGCACCGCGCGCGTGAGGCTCTGGTACATGTGGTGGTGCGTGTTCACGAGCCCCGGGATCACGAGGTGGCCGCGCAGGTCGAGCACTTCGTCGGCCGTGTCCGGCAGCTCGGCGCTCGGGCCGACCGCGACGATCCGGTTGTCTTCGATGTAGAGCCCTGCGTCGCGCAGCTCGCGACGCGTGTCGTCCATGGTCACGAGCACGTCGGCGTGCTTGACCAGCAGGGTCGTCGGGCGGGATGAGGAGGGGTTCGGCGCGCGTGCGCCAGCGTGCTGCTCGAGATTCATGCGTTCTCCGCGTCGGTCTGCCTCCAGGGGCTGTCCTGGAGGCGGTCACACAGCCGTTCGAACGCTGAATCGCGGCACGCCCCGGTGCCTGCGTCCGTTCGAACGCCCTGGCCCGGTTACCCGGCGTGCTCGCCGTCTTCGGGGTACGCGCGGGCCACGGGCCGACGCGCACGGCGGGAGGATCGCCCAAGCGCGCGCCGCGCACAATGCGCGATCCGGAATACCGCCCTTCAGGGATTCGGTATGGTACGCCGCCCGCCGCCCTGCCGGGCGCCCGCAACCGCCGCTCGAAGCCCTATCCGGCGGGCCGTCGACAGCCGCTCATGCGCGGCGCATTATCTTTGATATCGCGCCCGTATTTGCGTGGGGAACCTTTTTACAATGCCTGCACGGCGCTCGCTTCACTCTCGCCGACGGGTATGTAGCCACGTGACGTGGAGCCTCGATCCGCCGCACAGTCATGGATCGAGCCGCCGCCGAACCTCGCATTCACACAAGGAACAACGAATGGGAAAGCTCACTACCCACGTACTCGATACGGCGCACGGCCGTCCCGGCGCCGCCATCAAGGTGGACCTCTACGCGCTGGACGGCGAATCGCGCCGCGCGATCAAGACCGTGCTGACCAATAGCGACGGCCGCTGCGACGAACCCCTGCTCGAAGGCGCGGCGCTCGCCGCCGGCGAATACGAACTCGTATTCCATGCCGGCGACTACTTCGCGGCGCTCGGCGTGAAGGTGCCCGAACCCCGCTTCGTCGACCGCGTCGTGCTCCGCTTCGGCATCGCCGACACCGCATCGCACTACCACGTGCCGCTGCTCGTGTCGCCGTGGTCGTACAGCACCTATCGCGGCAGCTGACATACGCATCAGCGCCCGCATCAAGACAAAATCTGAGTCTGGAGGAGTTTCATGGAAGGCTTCATCACCGACTGGCTGAACCTCGCGCTGCGATGGCTGCACGTCATCGTCGCCATTGCGTGGATCGGCGAGTCGTTCTATTTCGTCGCGCTCGACAACAGCCTGAAACCGCCGACCGACCCGAACCAGCGCAAGCGCGGCGTGTTCGGCGAGCTGTGGCACGTCCACGGCGGCGGCTTCTACAACATGCAGAAGTACACGGTCGCCCCGCCGGAAATGCCGGATGACCTGCACTGGTCGAAGTGGCCGTCGTACACGACGTGGCTGTCGGGCTTCACGCTGTTCTTCGTGCTGTACCTGCTCGCCCCGAACACGTACCTGATCGACAAGAACGTGCTCGACATGGGCCCGGTCGTCGCCGTCGCGTCCGCGCTCGGCTTCCTCGCCGCCGGCTGGATCGTCTACGACTCGCTGTGCCGCATCCTCGGCACCAACGACCGCGTGCTGGGCATCTGCGTCGGCCTGTACGTCGTCGTCGCGGCGTACCTCGCGTGCCACATCTTCTCGGGCCGTGCCGCCTACCTGATCGTCGGCGCGATGCTCGCGACGATCATGTCGGCGAACGTGTTCTTCGTGATCATCCCCGGCCAGCGCAAGATGGTCGACAAGATGCTCAAGGGCGAAGAGCCGAACCCGATCTACGGCAAGCGCGGCAAGCAGCGTTCGGTGCACAACACGTACTTCACGCTGCCGGTCGTGTTCGCGATGCTGTCGAACCACTATGCGATGACGTACACGAACAAGTTCAACTGGGTCGTGCTCGTGCTGATCATGCTGGCCGGCGCCCTGATTCGCCAGTTCTTCGTGATGCGTCACCGCGGCAAGCAGCTGTGGTACCTGCCGATCGGCGGCGTCGCGCTGCTGTCGGGCGCGCTGGTGTGGACGATGCCGAAGCCGGTCGCACCGGAAGCGCAAGCGGCCAACGCACCGAAGATCGTGATCAACGACATCATGCCGATCCTGCAGCAGCGCTGCGTCGAGTGCCACTCGGCCAAGCCGACGCTGATGGGCAGCGCGCCCGCGGGCGTGATGTTCGATACGCCGGACGAAGTGTCGAAGAACGCGCAGCGCATCTACGACCAGGCCGTGCGCCTGAAGGCGATGCCGATCGGCAACGTCACGCACATGACCGACGACGAGCGGACCAAGCTCGCCGCCTGGTTCGAGGGCGGCGCGGTCAAGTAAGCCGCCCGGCGCCGGCACGGTCATGCGCCGGCGCCATCCTCTCCGTTCGCGGGCCCGGTCACGGGCCCGTTTTTTTGCCCGCTCAGAATGCCCTGCGCGCGTCAGCCGCGCATCGCGTCGCGCTGCAGTGCGACGAGTGCATCGCGGGCGCGCGGGCCGTCGTCGAACGGCACGAAGATGTGATCGTGGTACGCGGCGGCCATCACGTTGCAACTGATGCCGGCCGCACCGAGCGCGCGTGCGAACGCGGCCGTGAGGCCGACGGCCGCGAGGTCGGAATGCACGGTGAGCGTGATCCAGGCGGCGCGGAACAGCACCGGCCAGCCGCGCCGGGCGGCCGTCTGCTCGTCGACCACGACCGTCAGCCCTTCCGCTTCGCGGAACGTCGCGATCACGTCGGATACCGATACGTCGGCGTCGTGCGGCAGCGCGATGAACGCGAACGCGCCCGGATGCAGTTCGGGCCGCATCGTGCGCAGCAGGACCGCGAGGTCGTTTTCAGGCTGGCTCATCGGAAGATCGCGCCCGGAAGCGGGCGTCGTGCAGTGGCGCTGCGGGCACGATAGCACGCGCTACACGCGCACCGTCGCGACTTCGTCCGCGAGCCAGCCGCGCAACGCGACGATGCGCGGATCATCCTGCAGGTGCGCCGGATATACGACGTGATACGCGAGCGTCGGCGCCACGTCGACGCTCACGTCGAACAGCCGCACGAGGCGCCCGTCCGCGAGATCGCGCACGATCATGTGCGGCTCGGCCAGCCCGACCGCCGCGCCGTCCGCCACGGCCTGCACGACGTGGCTGGAATCCGGAAACGCGACGCACCGGCTGTCGTCGAAACCTGCGACCCCGGCTGCCGTCATCCATGCCGACCAGCGCGGCCAGCGCACGCCGTCGACTTCGCAGTCGGCGTGGCACAGCGTGTAGCGCAGCAGGTCGCGCGGCACGCGCGGCGGCTGCCCGGCCGACAGCAGCGCAGGGCTGCAGACCGCGACGACCGACGTGCCGAACAGGCGCTGCGCACCTGCATCGCGGTAACGCCCGGTGCCGAAGCGGATCGCGACGTCCACATCGTCGTCGGCGAAATCGCGCAGGCGATCGGTGATGTCGAACGTGAGTTCGAGCGCGGGATGGGCGGCCCTGAAACGCGGCAGGCGCGGCAGCAGCCAGTGCGTCGCGAAGCGTGCGCCGACCGACACGCGCAGTTCGGTCTGCTCGCGCGCGAGGCGGCGCGCCCGTGCGGTCGCACGTTGCAGGCCCGCCAGCGCGTCGGCGGCCGCGCCGGCCAGCACGACGCCGGCGGGCGTCAGCCGGATGCTGCGGCTCGTACGGACGAACAGGTCCATGCCGAGTTGCGCTTCGATTTCCTTGATCTGGTGACTGACGGCGGCCGGCGTCAACCCGACCTCGTCGGCCGCCCGCGAGAAATTCAGGTGCCGCGCCGCTGCATCGAACGTCCTCAGCGCGCGCGTACCGGGCCACATGCGTTCCATCGATCTTCAAAAGGAATTTGATGACCGTCCGAAAACTACTCGTTTTTCATGACGCCATCAATGAGCAAACAATAGCCGTTCTTGAAGATGCCGCGCGCCGCCCCGTGCCCGCGGCCGAACCCGGAGATTTGCCGATGACCGCCGTATCGTTCCCGTCCGTCACTCAACTCAACGGCACGACCACCGCGCCGGATGCACTCGCCGCGCTGGCCTTCGCGGGCCACGCGCATTTCACCGCGATGCAGGTCCGCGACGGGCGCGTGCGCGGCCTCGACCTGCATCTCGCCCGGCTGCGCGAAGCATCGAATGCACTGTTCGGGCAGGCGCTGCCCGACGCACGAATGCGCACGTTCCTGCACGCCGCGCTCGAGCACGCGCCATCGGCGCTGTCGCTGACCGCGACCGTTCATGCGACGAGCGGCGAATTCGTCGCGCCGCGCGCCGATGAAACGCTCGACGTGCTGGTGCGCACCGCGGCGCCGTCGTCGGGGCCCGCAGGCCCACTCGATCTCGCGCTGTTCGACTACGAGCGCGTGCTGCCGGCGATCAAGCACGTCGGCGAAGTCGCGAAAACGCACTTTCTGCGCCGCGCGGTCTCACGGGGTTTCGACGATGCGGCGTTCATCGATCGCCACGGGCGCATCAGCGAAGGCTCGATCTGGAATCTGGCGTTCTGGACCGGCGACGCGGTCGTGTGGCCGGTGGCCGGCATGCTCGGCGGTGTCACGATGGGCATCCTGCGGCGGCAACTGGCACGCCTCGGCGTCGCGCAGCACGACCGTGAAGTCAGGCCGGCCGACCTGCCGTCACTGGCCGGCGCCGTCGTGATGAATTCATGGACGCCGGCCATCGCGGTGCGCCGGCTCGGCACGGCGACGCTGCCCGATTCGTCGTCGTTCGTCGCGCTGCTGCATCGCGCGTATGAACACGAGCCGGCCGTCGCGCCGTGATGCAGGCCAAGCTGAAACCCAGGCGCCGAATGCTCATGCGTCGCCCGTCTCCGGCAGCCGCGCAATCACCTTGATCTCGAACTGAAACCCATACAGCCAGGTCACGCCGACGGCGGTCAGCGTCGGATGCGGTGCGTCGCCCCAGTATTCGGGCACGATCTCCCAGACCCGCTTGAACGTCGCTTCGGGATCGACGAGGAACACCGTCACGTCGACGACGTCGTCGAACGTGCAGCCGGCCGCGCGCAGCACCGCATTCAGGTTGTCGAACGCACGGCGCACCTGCGCGCCCAGTTCCGGCTCGGGCGAGCCGTCCTCGCGGCTGCCCACCTGCCCGGATACGAACAGGAAGCCGTTCGCGCGCAGCGCCGGCGAATAACGGTTGCGGTCGTACAGCGCCTGGCGACCCGGCGGAAAAACTGCGCTACGCTTTGCCATTCGACACCTCCATCGGTCTTGGGCGGCATGCCCGTGCATCAACGATGAAGGCACTTTAAGGACCGTTGCGCGGCGGATAAACCGGCAACCCTGTCCAACACTGTTTGCACATCCCAAACAATCCTGCGACCGACGCGGAGCCCCGACCCGATGGATCGATTCGACGCAATGCAGGCGTTCGCCCGCGTGGTGGAAGCCGGCAGCTTCACGAAGGCAGCCGACACGCTGCACATGAGCCGCACCACCGTCACGCAACTGGTGCAGCAGCTCGAAGCGCGGCTGCGCGTGAAGCTGTTCAACCGCACGACCCGCAAGGTCGTCGTCACGGCCGACGGCGCCGCGTACTACGAACGTGTCGTGCGGCTGCTGGCCGACATGGACGATGCCGAAACGAGCCTGTCCGCGGCGTCGGCGTCGCCGCGCGGGCGGCTGCGGGTGGACGTGCCGAGCCCGTTCGCGCGCCTGATCCTGATCCCCGCGCTACCCGCGTTTCATGCGCGCCATCCGGACATCCAGCTCGACATGGGCGTGAGCGACCGCGTGGTCGACGTGATCGGCGAGAACGTCGATTGCGTCGTGCGCGGCGGCGAGCCGACCGACCGCTCGCTGGTCGCGCGCCACATCGGCGACCTGCGGCTCGGCGTGTACGCATCGCCCGCCTATCTCGCGCGCGCCGGTACGCCGTCGCATCCGGCCGAACTCGACGACACGCATCATCGCGTCGTCGGCTTCCTGTGGGCGCGCACCGGCAAGACGCTGCCGTTCGCGATGACATGCGACGGCGAGCAGGTCCACGTGCGTGGGCGCTACGTGCTCGCGGTCGACGACGGCAATGCGTACCTCGCAGCCGGCCTCGCGGGGCTCGGCATCCTGTGGCTGCCCGACTACATGGCCGCCGCGTATCGCGCGAACGGCGAACTGGTGCCGCTGTTCGCGCAATGGCAACTCGAACCGATGCCGATGTACGTCGCCTTCCCGCCGAACCGGCACGTCAGCGCGAAGCTGCGCGTGTTCGTCGACTGGGTGGCCGAGCTGATGACGCAGCATGCGCCGGTCGCCACCCGGCGGCGCGGCGGCCAGGGTTCGCGCGCGATGCGCCAGTCCTCGTCCATCTGATTCACGCGCAGGTGAGCGTCCATGAAAAAAACCGCGCAGGCCGCGCGGGTTTCGACGGGAGGACGATCGGATCGGCCTGACTCAGGCCGTCACCGCATCCAGTGCATCCTCGGTGAGCCACAGCGATTCCGGCAGATCCTGCTCGTTCAGGTTCAGGCCGTCACCGCCGCGATCGACGACGATGAAGTCGCTGACGCCGCCGAGCGCGATCAGCGGGTGATGCCACACGCCCTTCGCGTAGTTGACGCCCTGCCAGCCGCTCGTCACGAACGCACGGATCTTCGCCGGGTCGAGATCGCCCGCGGGCGCGACGACGACGAGATACGGCTGGTCGTTCAGCGGCACGAACGCCTGGCTGCCGAGCGGGTGCCGCTCCAGCATCTTCACTTCGAACGGCAGCGTGCGCGGCTGGCCGCGGAACAGGTTGACGAGCGTGCGGCCGCCTTCATCGGTCACGTCGACTTTCGCGAGATCGTGAAAGCGGATCGTCGTGCCGAGGTTGATCGGGATCTGCTTCGCCCCTTCCGTTTCGATCACGTCGCCGAACGGCGCGAAGGCTTCCTTGGTCAGCGGTTCGATGGCAAGCGTCTTCATTTGTCGAGCGTCCCCCACAGACGCAGGCGCGACACGCCGCCGTCCGGAATGATGTTCAGTCGCACGTGCGTGACGGGGCCGAGCGACGCGATGTCCTGTTCGAAGTAGTGCTGCTTGTCCATCTGCAGCTTCTGTTCGCCGAGCAGCACCGGCCAGAACATCGACTGCGTGATCAGCGAGCTGTCCGTGCCGCCCGACACGTACGCGGCCTGGATCGAGCAGCGATCCGGATAGTTGCCCTTGAAGAACGCGGTATCGACTTCGATCTTGCGGATCACGCCCGGCTGCGCGAGCGCGATGATCGCCCAGTCGTTGCCCGGCTCGCGGCGGCGGCGGGTTTCCCAGCCGTCGCCCATGTTCACGCCGCGGCCCGGCAGCAGCAGGTTCGACGCGACGCCAAAGTGCTGGTTGTTCGCGGCCACCACGTAACCGCCGTTTTCCATCGCCGCGAGGTCGAACTGCTCGGTCGCGCTCGCGCCGGCCCAGTCGAGCTGCGGCTGGCCGTACACGCGCAGGCGCGCGATGCCGCCGTCCGGGTAGATGTTTACGCGCAGATGCGTGAACGCCCGTGCGTCGTGCGCTTCGACGTAGTGATGGCTGTTGCCCTGCAGCGTCGTCGACGGCACGATCTCGACCCACTCGGTCGCATGCGTCGGCGCGCCGTCGGCCACGAACGCGGCCTCGATCGACGCGGCCGGCGGGAAGTTGCCGGTGAAATGGCTCGTGTCGATGTCGAAGCCCTTGATCACGCCCGGGCGCGCGAGCTTGACGATGCACCAGTCGTAGCCGGTCGTACGCTTGCGGCGCGTTTCCCAACCGTCCATCCACTTGCCGTGGTCGTCGTACTTGCCGGGAATGAAGACGGCCGGCTCGGGGTTCAGCATCCGGTCCTTCGGCGCGAAGAAGTCGTCGCTGGCCTCGAGCGCCTGCGCACCGAGACGCGGGTCGGCAAGATTCACGTAGCGCCGCGTGAAATCGGGTGCGTTCGGATCGAGAAGCGGAACAGCCATGATGTTTCCTTGTTTCAGTGAGGCGATCAGGCCGCTGCGACGCAGCAGGCCGTATTGCGGTGTCAGGCGTCGATCAGGTCGTCGAGGCGGAAGCGCGCGATCCGGTAGATCTGGTCGAGGCTCGTGCGCAGTTCCTCGGTGCGCGAATGATTCACGCGCGACTCGAAGTTCGCGATGATGCCGTGGCGATCATAACCGCGCACCGCGAGGATGAACGGGAAGCCGAACTTCTCGCGATACGTGCGGTTCAGCGTCAGCAGCTTGTCGAATTCTTCCTGCGTGCACTGGTCGAGGCCTGCGCCGCTCTGTTCGCGGGTCGACTCGGCCGTCAGCTCGCCGCGCACGGCGGCCTTGCCGGCCAGTTCCGGGTGAGCGTTGATCAGCGCGAGCTGGCGCACTTCGCCGCCGTTTTCCACCGCGCCCGACATCGTCTTGTGCAGCGCGTCGATGCTCGCGAACGGCCGCTCGCCCGCGGCGACTTCGGCCACCCACGGCGAATGTTCGAAAATCCCCGACAGCGCCGCGACAAATGCGCTCGGCGCCATCGTGTTCAGTTGTTCCAACGTGTAGCGCATCGCCTTCATGCTTTCCCTTCGTTTCGATGATTGGGCTGATACGGATGATGTTCACGCCAGTGACGCGCGATATCGACACGGCGCGTCACCCATACGCGATCGTGCTTCTCGATGTGATCGAGGAAACGCTGCAGCCCGCGGAACCGGCCCGGCCGGCCGAGCAGTCGGCAGTGCATGCCGATCGACAGCATCTTCGGCGCCTCGTCGCCTTCCGCGTACAGCACGTCGAATGCGTCGCGCAAGTAGTCGAAGAAGTGGTCGCCGGTGTTGAAGCCCTGCGGCGTCGCGAAACGCATGTCGTTCGTGTCGAGCGTGTACGGCACGATCAGTTGCGGCGACGTGCGGCCGCCCGACACTTCGACGTCCATCCAGAACGGCAGGTCGTCGCCGTAGTTGTCGGAGTCGTACAGGAAGCCGCCGTATTCGGCGACCAGGCGGTGCGTATTGGGGCTGTCGCGGCCGGTATACCAGCCGAGCGGGCGCTCGCCCGTCACGCGCTCGATCGCCTCCATCCCGAGGCGCATGTGCTCGGCTTCGAGCTCCGGCGCCATGCTCTGGTAGTGGATCCAGCGCCAGCCGTGGCATGCGATCTCATGGCCGAGCTCGACGAAGGCGCGCGCGAGTTCCGGATGCCGCTCGATCGCCATGCCGACGCCGAATACCGTCAGCGGCAACCCGCGCTTCTCGAATTCGCGCAGGATGCGCCACACGCCGGCCCGCGACCCGTATTCGTAGATCGACTCCATGCTCATGTGGCGGTCCGGATACGCGGCCGCGCCGACGATTTCGGACAGGAACTGCTCGGAGCCCGGATCGCCGTGCAGCACGCAGTTCTCGCCGCCCTCCTCGTAGTTCAGCACGAATTGCACGGCGACGCGGGCGCGCCCCGGCCAGTTCGCCTGAACGGGATGGCGGCCGTAGCCGATCAGGTCGCGAGGATAGTTGGGATCGAGTGACATGGTTCGAAGTGCAACGAAAACGGGCTGAATGAGCGGGCTGAAATAATGGGTTCGCATCGACCGCGCGGTGCCGGAGGCCGGCCGCACAAGCCGATGCGATGACGGCCCAGTGTAGCGAAAAGGTTCATACGCGCCCATACAGCGGCGCAGATAGTGCGTGTCAGACGGTGTGTATGTGCGGTTGCGGCAAATTCGGGACCGGTTCCGCCGCATCCCCGTCCGACGGGCTGAAGCGGGCGAACGCGCCGTCGTAGCGCTTCGGCAGCGGCCGCGCGTAGTCGCCGCGTTTCGCGGTCGCGAGGCGCAGCGCGACCAGCGCCTCGGCCCACTTCACGGCCGCCGTGACGCCCTCGACCACCGGCGCGCCGATCTGCTGCTCGACCTCGTGCGCGAATTCGGCCATCCCCGCGCAGCCGAGCACGATCGCGTCGGCGCCGTCCTCGTCGAGCGCGCGCCGGCATTCGTCGACGATGATCCGGCGCGCGGCCGAGCCGGGCCGGTCGAGTTCGAGCACCGCGACGTCGGTCGCGCGCACGTTGCGGCAGAACCGCTTCATCCCGTAGCGCTCCGCGAGGTGCCACGCCATCCCGCAGGTGCGCGCGAGCGTCGTGACGACCGAGAAGCCCGGCGCGAGCACGCTCGCCGCATGCATCGCGGCCTCGGCGATGCCGATCACCGGCCCGCGCGCGAGCTCGCGCGCGGCGTACAGGCCCGGATCGCCGAAACACGCGATCACGTATGCGTCGCAGCCGTCGCGCTCGCCCTGCGCGATCTCCGCGAGGAGGCCCGGCGTCGCGAGCGCCTCGTCGTAATATCCTTCGATCGACGGCGGCCCCATCGGCGGGCTCACGGCGACGATCTCCGTGCCGGCGGCCGCGACCTCGCGCGCGCAGCGGCCCATCGCGTCGGTCATCCGCTGCGTCGTGTTCGGATTGATCAGTCGGATCTTCATCGCACGCTCCTTACGCCTTCGCGCTCGCGAGCAGCCGGTAGAACACGAAGCCGAGCCCCGCGCCGATGAACCACGAGAAATTCGCGACACCCTGCCAGCCCGGCACCATCACGCAGGCCACCGCGATCACCGCGGCCGGCAACAGCGCGGCGAGCGCGCGGCGGTTCACGCCGCCCGTGTACCAGTAGCTGCCGCTTTCCGACATCGTGTACAGGTCGTCGCGCACGAGGCGGCCGCGCTTGACGAGGTAGAAGTCGGCGATCAGCACGCCGTACAGCGGGCCGATGAACGCGCCGAGCACGTCGAGCGTGTAGTGGATCACGGCCGGGTTGTTGAACAGGTTCCACGGCGTGATGAAGATCGACGCGACGGCCGCGAGCATCCCGCCCGCGCGCCAGCTGATCAGGCGCGGTGCGACGTTCGAGAAATCGAACGCGGGCGACACGAAGTTCGCGACGATGTTGATGCCGATCGTCGCGATCGTGAACGTCAGCGCGCCGAGGATCACCGCGGTCGGATGGTCGATGCGGCCGACCGTCTCGACCGGGTCGGTGATCAGTTCGCCGAACACCGGCAGCGTCGCGGCCGTCGTGATCACCGTGACCAGCGAGAACGCGAGGAAGTTGACCGGCAGCCCCCAGAAATTGCCGCGCTTCACTTCGCCGAACGAGCGGCAGTAGCGCGAGAAATCGCCGAAGTTCAGCATCGGCCCGGAGAAGTACGACACGACGAGCGACACGGCGGTAATCATCACCGGAATCACTTCCGCGCCGTGATACTTGACGCCGCCGAGGTTGATGCCGATGTTGCGCCAGCCTGCGCGCCACACCATGTAGCCGGCCAGGATGAACATCACGACATAGACGGCCGGGCCCGCGAAGTCGATGAACTTCTTGATCGTCTCCATCCCGTTCCAGAACACGAACGCCTGCAGCACCCACAACAGCATGAAGCCGGCCCAGCCGACCGCCGACAGCCCGAGGAAGCCGTAGCGATGGACGTCCGCATACGGCAGCCATTGCGGGAAGAATTTCAGCACGACGATCACGAGCGCGCTCGACGCAAGATAAGTCTGGATGCCGTACCACGCGATCGCGATCAGCCCGCGGATCACGGCCGGCACGTTCGCACCGAGCACGCCGAACGTCGCGCGGCACGCGACCGGATACGGCACGCCGATCTGCTGGCTCGGCCGCGCGATCAGGTTGCACAGCGCGTTCACGAGGCCGATGCCGACGATCAGCGCGATCAGCACCTGCCAGCTCGTCAGCCCGAGCGCGAACAGGCTGCCCGCGAACACGTAGCCGCCGACGCTGTGCACGTCCGACATCCAGAACGCGAAGATGTTGTACGAGCCCCATGTCTGATTTTTAAGGGGTGCCAAATCTTCGTTGTACAGACGTTCGCTGTAACCATCCGGCAACGCCGGACCGCCGCCCTCGCCGCCTTCTTCCGCCGGATAGGCGCTGTCGTGCGCCACACTGAACTGAGCCATGACTTCTCCTTGACGCGGCCGGAAGGCCGCTCCACCGTCATCGATATCGCTCCGGATCGTCGCCCGGAGTCGGACCAGCGGCCCGCGGCAAACACCGCGGGCCCGCATTTCGCTCGTTCTGTGGCGCGCGGCCGGGTTCGCGTCGCCGCTCAGGCGCCGCCGAACACTTCGCGCAAATCGACCTGCCCTTGCGCGGGCCGGTCCAGCATCTTCAGTTCGACATGCTGCAGGTGGCGCGCCATCAGCGTCACCGCCTGCTTCGGATCGCCCGCCTCCAGCGCGGCGAGGATCTCGTCGTGGTCGTCGCACGAGCACGGGCTGCGCCCGTGCGATTCGTACAGCGCCGACATCAGCGTCGAGCGTGCGACGAGCCCTTCGAGGCACTCGCTGAGCGTCGCATTGCCCATCAGCGTCGCGAGCGCCGTATGGAATTCGCCCGACAGCCGGATCCACGCGGCGAAGTCGTGCCGCTCGAACGCCTTGCGCTCCTTGTCGATCAGCGCGGCGACGCCCTTCAAGCGCCTGGCGCCGGGGCCGGTGGCGAGCCGCTCGACCACGGCCAGCTCGATGATCCGGCGCATCTCGAACACTTCGTGCACGTCCTGCAGCGTCGGGCTCGCGACGAACGCCCCGCGGTTCGGCTCGAGGTCGACCAGCTTGTCGGTCGCGAGCTGCGCGAGCGCCTGGCGGATCGTCCCGCGCTTCACACCGAACACGTCGCAGAGCTGCGCCTCCGTCAGCTTCGCGCCGGGCGCGAGCCGATGCTCGAGGATCGCCGTGCGGATGCGCTCGGCGATCGCTTCGGGACCGGCTGCACCGGACGGAGAGGAATCGGGCTCGTTCATGATCTGCATCGTGTGATGGTCCTCATCCTAGGGCGGACATAAAGATTGTCAACAATTCTTTTGCAGGATTCCGCACAATCGGCGTGCGCCGGCATGTCTCCATTCGGTGCAGTGCGCACGAATTCCATGCACGACAAGCCTGACAGGCAATACGGAGGCCCTTCTCGTCGTATACCCTTCCGGCCATTTTGTTGACAAAAATGGTGCACAGACGGGCGAAAGTCGCGTGGACGTCGACGAAAAATATGGACCGTTAGTTGCGCGTTTACATGAAGAAAAAGGCGGGAAAACCCGCCTTTCGATCGATCGCGCCGGCATCAGCCGAGATGCGGATAGTCCGACACCGTGAGCCGGAACCCGTGCGCATTCGCGACCAGTTGGGCCTGCGCGCCGAACGGCAGCGTCAGCAGGTCGGGCACGTGGCCGAACTGGAGCCCCGTGACGACCGGAATCCCGACCACCGCGCGCACCTGGTCGATCATCGCCTGCATGTCGTAGCCGTTGTCGTACTCGAACGGCCGCGCGCCGGTGAACTGGCCGAGCACGAGCGCCTGCTGGCGTGCGAGCAGCCCCGACAAATGCAGCTGATAGATCATCCGCTCGATCCGGAACGGCTGCTCGTTGACGTCCTCGATGAACAGGATGCCGCCCTCGATGTCGGGCATGTACGGCGTGCCGACCAGCGACGTGAGGATCGCGAGGTTGCCGCCCCACAGCGTGCCGGTCACGTTCACCGCCTGCACCTGCGGTGCGTCGGCGACGATCGTCGTGCTCGGCTGCGTCAGCGTCTGCCAGAAATGCCGCATCGTGAAGTCGCTCGGCGTTTCGGCGCCGAAGTCGGCCGACAGCATCGGGCCGCCGAACGTCTTGATGCGCGCCTTCGCATACAGCGCCAGCTGGATCGCCGTGAAGTCGCTGTGACCGACGAGCGCGACCGGCTGGTCGCGCAGCCGGCGCTCGAGGCCGCGATAGTCGAGCCCGTGCAGAATGCGTGCGGCGCCGTAGCCGCCGCGCACCGCGAGCGCGATGTCCGGCAGCGGCCGCTCGGGATCCGCGAGGCGGTTCAGGTCGCCTGCGCGCTCGCCATCGGTGCCGCCGAAGCGCTGGAAGCGCCGCTGCGTCGCCTCGATGTTCTCGATGCGCTGCTGCGCGGTGCTGAGGCGCTCGAGCGCGCGATTGATCGCGTCGGGGTCGTGCGGATAGCCGGACGGCGCCAGCAGGCGGATGGTGTAGGACGCGGCGGGCTGGAAGGACATGGCGAAAGGTATCGGGATCGTCAAACCTGCTTAGAGGGTCCGAACCGGGTCCGGTTCACGGAAACCGTGCGCGCCCGGAACGACGGGCGCGGCGGCGGCGACTATGACGCGCCGGATTCGGCGTCGCGGGCGAGCCGTGCCTCGCGCAACGCGCGACGGCGCTCGGCGAAGAACGACTTCAGCGCGGCGCCGCATTCGTCGGCGAGCACGCCGCCCGTCACTTCGGTGTGGTGGTTCAACTGCGGATTCGCGAATGCGTCGATCACGCTGCCGCACGCGCCCGTCTTCGGGTCGGCCGCGCCATAGACGACCCGCGCGATGCGGGCGTGCATGATCGCGCCGGCGCACATCAGGCACGGCTCGAGCGTCACGTACAGCTCGCAGCCCGGCATCCGGTAATTCTGCAACTGCTGCGCGGCCATGCGCAGCGCGGCCATTTCGGCATGCGCGGACGGGTCGTGCCCGCCGATCGGATGGTTGAAGCCGCGTGCGATCACTTCGTCGCCGCGCACGAGCACCGCGCCGACCGGCACTTCGCCGGCCGCACGCGCCTCTTCGGCGGCGGCTTGCGCAAGACGCATGAAATGGAGGTCGCGCGCCGAGATGGGCGCGGCTTCGTGAACGGGAGAATCGGCGACGGGTTCAGCGGCCGGGGCGGCTGCCGAGCGGGCTGCGTCGTGCAGCGCGTCGGACGTCACATCGTCCCCGCTTCGGCGGACGCGTCGTCGAGCCCGCGCTCGCACAGGCGTTCCGCGATGCGCCGGCAGTAGTCGCGCGGCATCACCATCGGGCCGCCGCGCAGCGACTCCAGCGCCATGTCGAGCGCGAGGATCTTCGCCTGCAGCCGGCAACGCGCGGCACGGTCGCTGACCGCCTGCACTTCGTCGTGCAGATTGCGCAGCGCGCGCAGTTGCTCGACGGCCGGCGGCACGAAGCCCGCGTTCTTCAGGATACGGTTGGCCACCCGCACCTCCTCGGGCACGAGCAGGTCGTCATCCAGCGCCTGCGGCGCGCCGGTACCCGGCAAATCGTCGAACTCGCCCCGCGCGGCGGCGGCGGCAATACGTTGTTCGACCAGGGCGTCAAGCAATCTCATCAGTCAATCGGAACAATGCGGCAGGCCGAATTCTAGCAGGGTGACGCCGGTATGACAGGCCCTTCGAATATATGCTCGATATTGCGTTTTTTAGGGGCCGAATCGCTGCGCATGCGCGCCGATCGCCGTCAGTTGCCGCTCTGCTGCGCCGCAGCAGGCTGAGCGCCGTTCGCACGCTTCCAAACGCATGCGCTGCCCGGACCCATTTTTTAATTCGCGACGAGACGATCGACCCCTGTCGACCCGGCGAAAACGCCCACCGCCGCCACTTCCGCCGTCGCATTCGATGACGTGGCCCGATTACGCAGTCACCGTTTCCGGCCGCGCTTTCGCGAACGGGCGGAACATCGTCGCGATCAGGAACGCGCCGATCCCGATCGCGAACGACCCGAGGTACAGCCAGCCGTAGCTGCCGAACGCATCGACGATCAGCCCGCCCGCGACCGGGCCCGTGGCCATCCCGAGGCTGCCCGCCATCGCGCAGCCGCCGATCACGGTGCCCATCATCCGCAGCGGGAAATTCTCGCGCGCGAGCACCGAATACAGCGGCATCACGCCTGCATAGATGAAGCCGAACAGCGTCGCGACCGCGTAGAAGCCGTCGAGCGTGCGCACGAAGTAGTAACCGAGCGCGCCGAGCGCCTGCGCGAGCAGCCCCGCCACCAGCATGCGCTTCGCGCCGAGGCGGTCGCCGAGCAGCCCGAACGCGATCCGGCCGCCCATCCCCGCCAGCCCTTCGACGCTGTAGATCGACACCGCGACGATCAGCGGAATCCCGCAGGTCACCGCGTAGCTGACCGTATGGAAGATCGGGCCGGAATGCGTCGCGCAGCAGAAGAAGTTGGTCAGCAGCAGCACCATGAACTGCGGCGAGCGCAGCGCATCCGCGACCGACATCGCGGCGGGCGCGCCGCCGGCCGCAGGCGCCGCGTGCGCGGGGGCCGCGTCGAGCGCGGGCGCCCGGCGCACCAGCAGCGACACCGGAATCATCACGGCGGCCGCCAGCGCGGCAATCAGCAGCATCGACGTGCGCCAGTCGCGCACCGACACGAGCCAGGCGGCGAGCGGCGCCATCGTCATCGGCGCCATCCCCATGCCGGCCGACACCAGCGACACCGCGAGGCTGCGGTGCGTGTCGAACCAGCCGGTCACGCACGCCATCATCGGCGCGAATATCGCGGCCGTCGCGCTGCCGACGGCCAGGCCGAAGGTCAGCTGGAACACGAGCAGCGACGGCGCGCGGCTCGCCAGCGCCAGGCTCGCCGACAGCAGCACGGCGCCCGCGATCACGACCGGCCGCGTGCCGACGCGGTCCGACAGGCTGCCCCACGCCATGCTCGCAAACGCCATCGCGATGAAACCGAGCGTCATCGCGGCGGAAATGCCGGTCATCGACCAGCCCGTATCGCGCGCAATGGATCGCAGGAACACCGGTAACGAAAACATCGCGCCGATCGCGACGCAGCCCATCAGGCCGCCCGCGGCGACGATCACCCAGCGGTATCGGGAATCCGGCATGTGGCGTGTCATGGGGTCTCTCCTCGTTCGTTGCGCCAATCGCGGAAGCCGGGTGGCGGCCGCCTGGCGCGGCGCACTGCCCGGTCGATATCGATACGACGGGCGACGCAGCGGGAAATCGACACGCGCGGCGCACGAAACCGCGCTTTTTTATTGTCGACGATTGCGCACGGCTCGCAAGGGTCGGATCACCCGCTCGCCGCGCCGCCTGCCGCCCCGCTTTTCCGCAACCGGAAATTCGAAATCACAAATAGTTGGTTGGGGCGCGCCATCGCGCTGGCTACACTCGTCCCATCTTGTCATAACAAGTTGACCGATGCCCCCACCCAACGTCGTGCCGCTGTCCGCGGCCCCGCTCTACGTGCAGATCAAGGACACGCTGCGCGCACGCATCCTCGACGGCACCTACGCGCCGCACAGCCGGATGCCGTCCGAGCACGAGCTCTGCGCGATGTTCGACGTCAGCCGCATCACAGTGCGCCAGGCACTCGGCGACCTGCAGAAGGAAGGCCTGCTGTTCAAGCTGCACGGCAAGGGCACGTTCGTGTCGAAGCCGAAGGCGTTCCAGAACGTGACGTCGCTGCAGGGGTTCGCCGAGGCGATGTCGTCGATGGGCTACGAGATCGTCAACCAGTTGCGCAGCCTGCGCACGGTGAAGGCCGATCGCCATCTCGCGACGAAGCTGAACGTGCCCGAAGGCGCGCCGCTCGTCGAGATCCATCGCGTGCGGCTGCTGAACCGCGAACCCGTGTCGCTCGAACAGACCTGGGTGCCGGAAGCGCTCGGCAAGCGCCTCGCCGGCGCCGATCTCGCGACCCGCGACATCTTCCTGATCCTGGAGAACGACTGCGGCATCCCGCTCGGCCATGCCGACGTGTCGATCGACGCGATCCTCGCGGACGACGAAATCGTCGACGCGCTGCACGTCGAGGAAAGCAGCCCCGTGCTGCGCATCGAACGCCTCACGCACGACGCGTCGGGCGCGCCGATCGACTACGAATACCTCTACTTCCGCGGCGACGCCTTCCAGTACCGGTTGCGCGTCGACCGGCAGAAGGCGCGCAAACCTGCAAGGAACCCGCGATGAATACCCATGTGCATGAATACGACATCGTCGTGGTCGGCGGCGGCACGGCCGGCCCGATGGCGGCCATCAAGGCGAAGGAGCGCGATCCGTCGCTGCGCGTGCTGCTGCTCGAGAAGGCCAACGTGAAACGCAGCGGCGCGATCTCGATGGGGATGGACGGCCTGAACAACGCGGTGATTCCCGGTCATGCGACGCCCGAGCAATACACGCGCGAGATCACGATCGCCAACGACGGGATCGTCGATCAAGAGGCCGTGTACGCATACGCGACGCACAGCTTCACGACGATCGAGCAGCTCGACCGCTGGGGCGTGAAGTTCGAGAAGGACGGCACCGGCGATTACGCGGTGAAGAAGGTTCACCACATGGGCTCGTACGTGCTGCCGATGCCGGAAGGCCACGACATCAAGAAGGTGCTGTACCGGCAACTGAAGCGCGCCCGCATCGCGATCACGAACCGGATCGTCGCGACGCGCGTGCTGACCGACGCGCAGGGCCGCGCGAGCGGCGTGCTCGGCTTCGACTGCCGCACCGCCGACTTCCACGTGATCCGCGCGAAGGCGGTGATCCTCTGCTGCGGCGCGGCCGGCCGCCTCGGCCTGCCGGCATCGGGCTACCTGATGGGCACGTACGAGAACCCGACCAACGCGGGCGACGGCTATGCGATGGCCTATCACGCGGGCGCCGCACTCGCGAACCTCGAATGCTTCCAGATCAATCCGCTGATCAAGGATTACAACGGCCCGGCCTGCGCGTACGTGACCGGCCCGCTCGGCGGCTTCACCGCGAACGGCAAGGGCGAGCGCTTCATCGAATGCGACTACTGGAGCGGCCAGATGATGTGGGAGTTCTACCAGGAACTGCAGAGCGGCAACGGCCCCGTGTTCCTGAAGCTCGACCATCTCGCGGAAGAAACGATCCAAACCATCGAGCAGATCCTGCATACCAACGAACGGCCGAGCCGTGGACGCTTCCATGCCGGGCGCGGCACCGACTACCGCAGCCAGATGGTCGAGATGCACATCTCCGAAATCGGCTTCTGCAGCGGCCACAGCGCATCGGGCGTGTACGTGAACGCACGCGCGGAGACGACCGTGCCGGGGTTGTACGCAGCCGGCGACATGGCGGCCGTCCCGCACAACTACATGCTCGGCGCATTCACGTACGGCTGGTTCGCCGGACAAAACGCGGCCGATGACGTGGCCGGCCGCGACCACGCGCCGGTGGACGACCAACAGGTCGATGCCGAGCGTACCCGCGTGCTCGCGCCGCTGCTGCGCGAGCGCGGGCTGGCGCCGGCGCAGGTCGAGTACAAGCTGCGCCGCATGGTGAACGACTACCTGCAACCGCCGAAAGTGACGCGCAAGATGGAAATCGGGCTGCAACGTTTTGACGGAATTATTGAGGATATCGAAGAAATAAAGGCCGACAACCCGCACGAGCTGATGCGCGCGGCCGAAGTGCGCGCGATCCGCGACTGCGCGGAAATGGCCGCACGCGCGTCGTTGTTCCGCACCGAAAGCCGCTGGGGGCTGTACCACCACCGCGTCGATTTTCCGCACCGCAACGATGCCGAATGGTTCTGCCACACGTGGCTGCGCAAGGACGCCGCGGGCGCGATGCGCAGCGAGAAGCGGCCGGTCGAACCGTACGTCGTGCCACTCGCCGACGACGAACGCGGCGCCTATGCGCAGTTGCGCATCCGCGAACCGGCCCCGCTCGCGGCCGCCCTTTGAGGAACCTTGCCATGCCCCATACCCCGCACGACATCTTCCAGCGCAGCAGCGCGCCCGTGACGATCGACGAGTCGCTGTGCATCGCCGACAAGGGCTGCACCGTGTGCGTCGACGTGTGTCCGCTCGACCTGCTCGCGATCGACGTCACCAAGGGCAAGGCCTATATGCAGTTCGACGAATGCTGGTACTGCATGCCGTGCGAACGCGACTGCCCGACCGGCGCGGTCAAGGTCGACATCCCTTACCTGCTGCGCTGACACGGCGCGCCGACCCGCGCCCCGCTTCCCCCTACCGGACTCACGACACATGAACACCACGCTACGGATGTTTCACCTGCTCGCCGCGTCGCTCGCGGTCGCGACCGCCGGTTTCGCGCATGCGGAGACGATCCGCGTCGCGATCGGCACGCAGGACACGACGATCAACTGCGCGACCGGCGGCCTGTTGATCCGCGAACTGCATCTGCTCGACAAGTACCTGCCGCGCACCGGCAAGTACCAGGACGTGAAGTACGACGTGCAGTGGAAGGACTTCACGTCCGGCGCGCCGCTGACCAACGAGATGGTCGCCGGCAAGCTCGACTTCGGCGCGATGGCCGATTTCCCCGGCGCGCTGAACGGCGCGGCGTTTCGCAAGGCCGGCCGCAAGAGCGTGTTCATCACGGTGCTCGACGGCAGCATCGACGGCAGCGGCAACGGGATCGTCGTGCCGACGAATTCGACGGTGCGCGGGCTGGCCGACCTGAAGGGCAAGACGATCTCGGTGCCGTTCGCGTCGACCGCGCACGGCATGCTGCTGCGCGCGATCAAGGCCCAGGGCTGGAACCCCGACACCGACGTGAACATCGTCACGCAGGCGCCGGAAGTGGCCGGCAGCGCGCTGAAGGCGAACAAGATCGACGCGCATGCGGACTTCGTGCCGTTCGCCGACCTGTTCCCGTACCGCGGCATCGCGCGCAAGGTCTACGACGGCGCGCAGACCCACGCGCCGACTTTCCATGGCGCGCTCGTTGACGCGGACTACGCGCAGCGCTATCCGGAAATCGTGGTGGCCTATCTGCGCGCCGCGATCGAAGCGAACCGCCTGCTCGCGCAGAATCCCGAAAAGTACAGCCTGCTGATCGAGAAAGTCACCGGCATCGAGGCGCCGGTCGACTACCTGTATCACGGGCCGCTCGGCATCCAGACCCGCGACCTGACGTGGAAGCCCGAATACCGGCAAGCGGTCGCGACGGCGATCGATACGCTGAAGCTGCTGAAGAAGACCGACTCCGCGCCCGACCCCGCGACGTTCGTCGACGATCGCTATATCCGCGCGGCGTTCAAGGCGTCCGGGCTCGACTACGACGCGGCGCTGAAACACTACGGCAAGCAGCCGCTCGTCGCGAACGATGCGTCGACCGGCAAGCCGATCCGCGATTTCAACGACGTCGCGCAGGTCTGGCTCGCCGGCGACGAAGCCGTGCGTCACTATGCGAGCCCCGCAGCCGCCTTTGCGGCGCTCGGCAAGCTCGGCCCGTCCGCGAAGGTGCGCGCGGTGTTCGTGCACGACCACGGCAGCGGCCTGAAGCTGTTCGCCGACCAGGCGTGGTACGTGAAAGACGCACACGGCGTGCTGACCGCGTTCCTGCTGAAGTCGGGCGCCGATGCGTACGCGCAGCAGGTATCGGGCGCGGTGGTCGACTACGCGGCCGCGAAGACCGTCACCGCGCAGGCGCTCGCCGCGCGCTGAGCATCGCGCCCTTCTCTTTCCATTCGTCGACACCGGACTCCCGCATGGCTGCCACCCTCGACCTCGTCAAACGCCGTCACGCCGACGCACCGCGCGCCGCCGACGCCCGCTCGCCGCATTCCGCCGCGCGCCGCCGCCCGACACCGATGCGCCGCCGCGCGTGGCGCATCGCATCGCTCGCCGCCTGCATCGCGCTGTGGCAGGCGGCCGTCCACTGGCGGCTGTCGCTCGGCATCGTCACGTTCGCGAACGTGCCCGCGCCGGCCGACGTGGGCCCCGCGCTGGCCTCGTTCCTGCAATCGCCGAAGCTGCCGATGCATCTGTTCGCGAGCATCACGCGCGTGCTGGCCGGCTTCGTCGCGGCGGCGTTCGCCGGCATCGGCCTCGGGCTCGCGATCGGCCGCTATCGCGCGCTCGAGGACACGCTGCTGCCGCCGCTCGAGATGCTGCGGCCGATTCCGGCCGTCGCGTGGATTCCGCTCGCGATCCTGATGTTTCCATCGTCCGAGCTGAGCATGATGTTCATCACGTTCGTCGGCGCGCTGTTCCCGATCCTGCTCAATACCGTGCACGGCGCCGAAGCCGTCGACCCGCGGCTCGTCGCGACCGCGCGCAGCCTCGGCACGCGCGGCCTCGCGCTCTATGCGGAAGTGATCCTGCCCGGCGCCGCGCCGTCGATCTTCACCGGCCTGTCGATCGGGATGGGCACCGCGTGGTTCTGCCTGGTCACGGCCGAGATGATCGCGGGCCAGTACGGCATCGGCTATTTCACATGGGAGTCCTATACGCTGCAGAACTACCCGGACATCGTGGTCGGCATGGCGCTGATCGGCCTGCTCGGGATGGGCAGCAGCCTGCTCGTCAAGCGGATCGGCGCGGTGCTCACGCCGTGGTACGCGCCGCGTGGAGGCCGGTCATGAGCACCGCCGAGATTACCGCACCCGCTCCCGGCCGTGTCGGCGTGCGTGCGCTGACGATCGAACTCGGCCCGCCTCATGCGCGCTTCGCGGCGCTCGATGCGCTCGACGTCGATATCGCGCCCGGCGAATTCGTCTGCGTGCTCGGGCCGTCCGGCTGCGGAAAATCGACGCTGCTCGGCGCGCTCGCCGGCCACGTCGCGGCCACGCACGGCGAGATCGTCGTCGATGGCGAACCGGTCGACCGCCCGCATCCCGATCGCGGGCTCGTGTTCCAGCAGCACACGTTGTTTCCGTGGAAGCGCGTGATCGACAACGTCGCGTTCGGCCTGAAGATGAAGGGCGCGCCCGCGCACGAGCGCCGCCGCGAGGCGGCCGAGCTGCTCGAACTCGTCGGGCTCGGCGGCTTCGGCGCGCACTACCCTTCGCAGCTGTCCGGCGGCATGCAGCAGCGCGTCGAGATCGCCCGCGTGCTGATCAACCGGCCGCGCGTGCTGCTGATGGACGAACCGTTCGGTGCGCTCGACGCGCAGACGCGCCGGATGATGCAGACGCTGCTGCTCGATATCTGGTCGCGCATCGGCACGACCGTGCTGTTCGTCACGCACGACATCGAGGAAGCGCTGTTTCTCGGCGACCGCATCCTGATGCTGTCGCCGCGGCCCGCACGCATCGTCGCCGACATCCGCGTGCCGCTCGCGCGGCCCCGCACCGACGACAGCACGACCGAACCCGCGTTCGTCGAGATCAAGCGCCGCTGCCTCGCGCTGCTGCGCGACGCCGCCTGAGCCCGTGCCTGCCCATTCACCGTACCGACTTTTTTCCATGACCGCTTCTTCTTCCGCTTTCCCGCTGCCCGGCGTGCCGGCCGCCGATCATGCCGCGCTCGTCGCGCGCCTCGCCGCAGGCGATGCATCGGTGCGCCGCATCGCGCTGCTCGAACTCGCCGATCTCGAGGCGCCCGAACTCGTGCCGTCGTTCGTCGCGGCGCTGCGCGACGATCCGTCCGCCGACGTACGCAGCGAGGCCGCGCGCGTGCTCGACGCGTGGGAGCAGCCCGATGTCGTCGACGCGCTGTGCCACGCGCTGCTCGATCCGGACGACAGCGTGCGCGCGACGGCCGCGCAAAGCCTGTCCGAACTGAAGGACGCGGCATCGGGCGCCGTGCTGTGCCGATGGGCCGACCGGCCCGAGCCGTTCGTACGCGGCGCCGTGCTGCGCGGCTTGCGCGAGTTGCGCGACCCCGGCGCGTTCGCGCCCGCGCTGCGTGCGCTCGACGCGTGCACCGCGGCCGTACGCGCCGAGGCGGTCGTCGTGCTCGGCTGGCTCAAGGACGGCCGCGCGCTGGCGCCGCTCGCCCGCATCGCGACCACGGACGCCGATGCGGACGTGCGGCGCGCCGCGGTCGGCGCGATCGGGTTTGCGGCGGCGGGCGACGCCGCCGTCGTCACCGCGTTGCTCGCGGCGCTGCGTGACGCCGAATGGCAGGTGCGCGAGGAAGCGGCGACCACGCTCGGCAAGCTGCGCATCGCGACCGCACGCGAGCCGCTCGTCGCCGCGCTCGACGACGACTACTGGCAGGTGCGCCTGCGCGCCGCGCGCGCACTCGGGCAATTGCGCGATGCGGCTGCGGCGCCGGCCGTCGTCGCGCTGCTCTCGCATGCGATCAGCAACCTGCGCAAGGAAGCCGCGCTCGCGCTCGGCGAATTGCGCGACCGGGCGACGCTGCCCGCGCTGAGCGCTGCGCTCGACGATCGCGACCCCGAAGTCCGCAAGGCCGTGCGGATAGCGATCGGCCAGGTCGACGAGGCGTCGCGATGATCGCGCCGATCGAAATCGCACTCGATCACCCGGCGCGCACACTGACGCTGCGCTGGTCCGACGGCGCGTCGCAACGTATCGACTATGCGCAATTGCGCGGCGGTTGCCCATGCGCGGAATGCCGAAAGATCCGGCTCGACGGCGGCCACGTCGACGCGCGGCCCGACCTGACGCTCGACGGCGTGGAAGCGCTCGGCTACGGTATCCGCTTCGTGTTCGGCGACGGCCATGCCCGCGGCATTTATCCGTGGCCGTACCTGGCGGACCTCGCGTAGCGACGACGACGCGGCTTGCGCGCTCGCGCGAGCCGGATGGCAGGCATGCGAAAACGCTGCGATACTGACGCCCACGATCGTCGCCACCTACCGTGGGAGCCGCACCATGCAAACCGCAGTCGGATTCATCGGCCTTGGCGTGATGGGCACGCCGATGGCGCTCAATCTCGCGCGGGCCGGCACGCCGCTCGTCGTGTGGAGCCGTTCGCACGGCAGCGACGATGCGCTGCGCGACGCCGGCGCACGCGTGGCCGACGACATCGACGACGTATTCGCATCCTGCCGCACCGTGATCCTGATGCTCGCGAACGATGCGGCAATCGATGCCGCCCTCGCACGCGGCACGCCTGCTTTTGCCGCCCGGGTCGGCGCGCATACGATCGTCAACATGGGCACGAATGCGCCGGACTATTCCCGCGCGCTCGCCGACGAAATCGCCGCCGCGTCCGGCCGCTACGTCGAGGCGCCCGTATCGGGCTCGCGCAAGCCGGCCGAAGCCGGTCAGCTCGTCGTGATGCTGGCCGGCGCGCCGGACGACGTCGATGCCGTCCGCGCGCTCGTGAAGCCGCTGTGCCGCGACAGCTTCGTGTGCGGCGACGTACCGTCGGCGCTGACGATGAAGCTCGCCGTCAACCTGTTCCTGATCACGATGGTCACGGGTCTCACCGAAGCCACGCACTTCGCGCAACGCCACGGTATCGATCTCGCGCGCTTCGCCGACGTGCTGAATGCCGGCCCGATGGCGAGCGACGTGTCGCGCGTGAAGCTCGGCAAGCTCGTCGCGGCAGATTTCTCGGTGCAGGCCGCGATCACCGACGTGCTGAAGAATGCGCGCCTCGTCGCCGAATCCGCGCGCGGCATCGGCATCGCGTCGCCGCTGCTCGACATTTGCCACGCACTGTACGGCGAAACCGAGCGGGCCGGACACGGCGCGGCCGACATGGTCGCCGTGATCCGCGCGATCGAACAGCGTACCGGGGACGTGCGATGAGCCGCGTACACGTAGTACCCGCGTTCGTTCGAACCGACAGGTAGGCGCGACCATGTCCGCAACCGGCAACGCTACGCCCTTGCGCCCCGTTCCCGCGGTGATCGGCATCGTGCTGCGCGAACGCGACGTGCTGCTCGTGCGCCGCGCGAATCCACCCGATGCAGGCTGCTGGGGCTTCCCCGGCGGCAAGATCGAGCCGGGCGAGCCGTTCGCGGATGCGGTCGTGCGCGAAATCGCGGAAGAAACGACGGTCGACGTGGAAGCGCTCGACGCCTTTACCGCGCTGGACGCGTTCGATTACGATGCGCACGGCGCCGTGCGCCAGCATTTCGTCATGGTCGCCGTGCTGTGCAGATGGCTGCGCGGCACGCCGGCCGCCGGCGACGATGCGCTCGACGCGCGCTGGTTCGGCATCGACGAACTCGACCGCGACGATTTGCCGATGAGCGCCGGCGTGCGCGACGTTGCGCGGCGAGCGATCGAGCGGGCTGCGGCGCTAGGCCACGCGCGGCCACCATCCGCCTGACACACTGCCGTCGCTGGCGCACTACCGGCGCGCGACGCGTTCGATCTATCCTGGCGCCCGCTACCCGCCGAGCGCCGGATCACCCCACGTCAAACCATGATCAGAATTCGACAATCCACCGAGGCCGACGGCACATGCGTGCTGGATATCTGGCGCAACGCCGTCGATGCCACGCATCACTTCCTGAGCGACGACGACCGTCGCGCGATCGAATCCGAAGTCGTCGCATTTCTGCCGGGCGCGCCGCTCGATCTGGCCGTCGACGAAACCGATCGCCCGATCGGCTTCATGCTGCTCGACGGCAGCCACATGGAAGCGCTGTTCGTCGATCCTGCCCACCATGGTGCGGGGGTCGGGCGACGGCTGGTCGAAGAAGCGCTCAAGCGCCATCCCGACCTGTCGACCGACGTCAACGAACAGAACCAAGCGGCAGCGGGATTTTATGAGCGCCTCGGATTCGAGCGCTGCGGACGATCGGAACTCGATGGACAGGGGCGGCCTTATCCGCTGCTTCATCTTCGTTATCGCGGGGGTGGTCGGGACTGAGCTGGAGTCCGGGCGAGCACGGAACGCGGCACCGACCTGGTCCGGATGCGCTGAAACGGCACCGCCCTTACAACATCGCGATCATCCCGGGGAGCGGCCGGTCGCCAGCGGCCAGCGCCCCAACACGTCGTAGTGCGACTTGCCGAGCCAGCTATCGACCAGGACGAAGTCGAACGCGGTCCAGGCAATCGGCTCGATCCGATACTCATCGGGCCGCTGCGGGCCATACAGCAGCGTCACGTGCGGGGTGAAACCCGAGGGAAAAACAGGTACGCCTACCCGTTTCAATGCATCTCGCAACTGCCGTCGAAAGTCGATCAAGTCTTCCAGACCGTTCCGCCCCGTCAGCACCAGCGGCTGATGACCGGGCCGCCCGTTGAAGCTGATGATCTTGTCGAACCTCACGGAGAAAGACGGCCCATCCATGCGGTCCGCGACCGCGCGGGCCCGTGCAAGCGTAGCGCCCGGCACGTAAGCGAAGTCGCCTAGCGAGCCCAGCGTGATGTGCAGACGCTCGGTGCCCACCGGACTGTCCTTCTTCTGCTGCAAGCTTTTGGCGATACCGGCAATGCGCGCGGCCGTGGCCGTATCCGGCATCACGGCGAAAAAGAAGCGGTGCACGGGAACCGGCGGCGGCGCATCGAATCCGGGTAGCGTCAGTTGAGTCACGGCAGCATGTCCGACTGGCCTGGAGCGAGATTTCATTATCGTCAATCGGCAGCCGGCCCGCTCGCCGCTCCACGGATCCGCCGTTCGCACGCCCGAAGATGCTACCCTCTCGGGCCAAACTCGACACCCTCTGATGACGCCCCCGAATTCAACCATGCAAACCGTCGCGGTACTGGACTTCGAAACCACCGGCCTGTCACCGAATCTGGGCGACCGTGCGACCGAAATTGCGGTCATCCTGCTACGCGACGGGGAAGTCGTAGACCGTTTCCAGAGTTTGATGAATGCCGGCCGACGCATCCCGTCCGATGTCGTTGCGCTCACCGGCATCACGAACGACATGATCGCGGCGGCACCACCCGCGTCCGAAGTCATGAAGGAAGCGGCCGCGTTCGTCGGCAAGCATGCGGTCGTGGCCCACAACGCCGGTTTCGACAAGCGCTTCTGGCAGTCGGAACTCGGGTTGCTCGGCATGTCGGCCGACCATGCGTTTGCGTGCACGATGCTGGTGGCGAGACGGATCTACCCGGACGCCCGGAGTCACCGCCTGTCGAGCCTGGTCGAGATGCTGCGGCTGCCGCAATCGGGCCGTGCGCACCGTGCGATGGTCGATGCCGAGATGGCTGGGCATCTGTGGTGCCGGTTGCAGCAGGATATTTCCCGGACTTATGGGCTGGATCGGATCGATCACGCGCTGATGTCGCGGGTTCAGGCGACGACCAAGGCGAAGGTGCCGATGTATTTGCGGTCGCTCGGGCGGGCGTGTGCGTGATGAATCCGGTCCGGGACTGCGAACACGGCGCTTCTTGACCGACTTCGCGCGTTAACGCAAAACGGCCTGGCAATCGCCAGGCCGCTTCTTGCCCACGCGTGAACCGGGGCAGCACGCCAACCGAACCGGCAGCCCGCTTGCGAATTATCGCGACATCAAACGACGCGCAACAACGCAGGCGAGACCGATGCCGCTTCGGCCGGAAAGCTTAGCGTCGGCTGAATGTTGAGATTGCGACGGGTCATCTCCTGCCCAGCCTGATTCACGCTGTCCTGCAAGCTGTCGCGCCCGGCGATGATGACGCGATCGCCGTTGCGGTTTTCCGGCGCAGCCAGCTCGGCGCTGACGCCCAGCAGTGTTGTCAGCGCCGCGCCGGCAAAGATGCGATCCCAATGCCAATCGACGCCATCCTCCAGGCCGCCGTAACCGGCCGGGTCGGTGCCGGCCAGGTTGTCCAGCGTGAGCGAGGACGTGTCCGGCAGGATGATGCGGTTCCAGACGACTTGAACTCTGCTCTGCCCATAGGCGACCTGGCTGTTGTATTTGCCGAAGATGCGCGAACCCTGCGGGATCAGCAGATAGCGGCCCGTCGCGGTGTCGTACACCGGCTCCGTCATTGTGCCGATCACGTCCCCCGGCAAGTCCGACTTGATGCCCGTCACCAGCGCCGCTGCGATCACCGTTCCGGCCATCACCTGATACGGCGAGGTCGGCATTTGCAGGTTGCCGGAATTACGGGTTTCTGTGGTTCCGGCTTTCTGGAACGCCTCCTTCTGGTCTTGTCGGTTCTGCACGGCGGTTTGGTCGGCGGGCTGCGCCGCCGTCGAGGCCGGGCCGGCAGCCTGCGGGTCGAAGCCCGCCAAGCCGGACGGCGGCGCGGCCGAAGCGGTCTGTGCGGGTGCGGCCGCGGTGCGCTGGTTGCTGGAGCGGAAGAACACCATCACTACCGCCTCGTCGGGCGGGAGCTGCATCACTTCTCCCGGCGTCAGCAGCGAACGTGCGGTTTCCTGGCGCGAAACCATCAGGTGCCCAAGCCACGGCGCGAGCCGGTGGCCCGCGTAGTTGCGCTGCGCGCGCAGCTCGGTCGCCGTGCCGAGCGTTTCCGAAATGCGCTTGGCGGTCCGTTCGTCGTTGGTGGCGAACGTCACGCGCACATGGCAGTTGTCGAGGATGGAATGGTTCTGGCCGTAGGCCTTGTCGATCTGGTTGAGCGACTGCGCGATGAGGAAGCTGCGAATGCCATAGCCGGCCATAAATGCCAACGCCGTCTCGAAGAAGTCGAGCCGGCCCAGCGCCGGAAACTCGTCGAGCATCAGCAGCAGTTTGTGGCGACGCTCGGTGCCATCGCTACCATCGAGCGATTCCGTGATCCTTCGGCACGAAAGTCGCAATCGACGCCGCGCCTACATCATCGGCCGGGTTGTCCACCTTCTCGCCATGCAGGATGGCGAAGATAAAGACCTGCTTCACGATGTCGCGGACGTGGACCGCGGTGGCGGGTGCACCGCGCGCCTTCACCTTGTTGCAGAGGGCTCGCAGGTCATCGGCGGTGATTTCGTTGAGTTGGCGGTTCTGGAAGACCGGCAGGATGTCTCGATCGACGATGTGCTTGCGCATCGCCTTCGTGCTGTCGGCCATTCTGGCGTCCGCCATCCACTTATCGGCCACGTCGCCAAAGGTCTTGGCCGCAGTCAGCCGACGCTTGTCGCGCTGCTTCTCCAGTGCCGGGGATTTGCCTTGGGTGACGGCCCTCTTGGCGTCGATCAGCTTTTCGCGGGCCAGGGCCAGCGAAATGCCGGCCGGCCCATAGCGGCCGATGGTCAGGGTTTCGCGACGTCCGTTGAGACGGTAATCGTAGCGGAAGGTGACGGTACCGGTAGGCGATACCGTCACGTACATCCCATCGCGGTCAGAAGCCTTATAAATCTTGGACTTAGGCTTGAGATTGCGCAGTGCGGTGTCGGTAAGCATCGAGGTTTTCCTCCTGTTTCGTGACGGCTTTTACCGTCAGGGGCCAGGAGACCTGCTGATGCCCGGAAAGCCGCATGAAATAAGCTTTCCCGAGGAGACTTTTACCGTCAAAGACGGCTTTGGTCTGGATAGTGAATGGGAGGGTTTTAATCCGGCCTTCGGTTCTTACCGCCACTTCTACCGCCAACCTGTTTTGCTGGCCAGCGATAGCCACCGATAGCCGCCGTGACGTATTTTCTTTTAAATCAATACGTTATGACAGTTTTTCGATAGCTAGCGATAGTCCCCGAAGGACCTGATTTCACTCCCACTCGATCGTCGCCGGCGGCTTCCCCGAGATGTCGTACACCACACGATTGATCCCGCGCACTTCGTTGATGATCCGGTTCGACGCGCGGCCGAGCAGCGCGTACGGCAGATGCGCCCAGTGCGCAGTCATGAAGTCGGTCGTCTGCACCGCGCGCAGCGACGTCACATAGTCGTACGTCCGGCCATCGCCCATCACGCCGACCGACTTGACCGGCAGGAACACCGCGAACGCCTGGCTCGTCAGGTCGTACCAGCTCTTGCCGACATCGGCCTCGCCGCACAGGCCGGCAGCCGCATCCTGCGCGGTTGCCGTCGTGCCGCGCAGTTCCTCGATGAAGATCGCGTCCGCGCGGCGCAGCAGGTCCGCGTACTCGCGCTTCACTTCGCCGAGAATCCGCACGCCGAGGCCCGGGCCCGGGAACGGATGGCGGTATACCATCTCCGGCGGCAGGCCGAGCGCGACGCCCAGCTCGCGCACTTCGTCCTTGAACAGGTCGCGCAGCGGCTCGAGCAGCTTCAGGCCGAGCGTTTCCGGCAGGCCGCCGACGTTGTGGTGGCTCTTGATCGTCGTCGCCTTCTTCGTCTTCGTGCCGCCCGATTCGACCACGTCCGGGTAGATCGTGCCCTGCGCGAGCCACTTCGCCTTCGACAGCTTCTTCGCCTCGGCCTGGAACACCTCGACGAACTCGCGGCCGATGATCTTGCGCTTCGCTTCCGGATCGGTCACGCCGGCCAGATGGCCGAGGAACTGGTCGGATGCATCGACATGCACGACCTTCGCATGCAGGCGGCCCTCGAACATGTCGAGCACCATCTTGCCTTCGTTCAGGCGCAGCAGGCCGTGGTCGACGAACACGCAGGTCAGCTGATCGCCGATCGCGCGATGGATCAGCGCGGCCGCGACGCTCGAATCGACGCCGCCCGACAGGCCGAGAATCACTTCCTCGTCACCGACCTGCTCGCGAATCTTCGCGACGGCTTCCTCGATGTGGTTCTTCATGATCCAGTCGGGCTTCGCGCCGGCGATCTGCAGCACGAAGCGTTCGATGATCTGGCGGCCCTTCACGGTGTGCGTGACTTCCGGGTGGAACTGCACCGCGTAGTAGCCGCGCGCCTCGTCGGCCATGCCGGCGATCGGGCAGCTCGGCGTCGACGCCATCAGCGCGAAGCCCGGCGGCAGCTCGGCCACCTTGTCGCCGTGGCTCATCCACACTTTCAGCATCCCGTGGCCTTCGGCCGTCGTGAAATCCTCGATGCCGTCGAGCAGGCGCGTATGGCCGTGCGCACGCATTTCCGCATAGCCGAATTCGCGATGGTCGCTCCACTCGACCTTGCCGCCGAGCTGCACGGCCATCGTCTGCATGCCGTAGCAGATGCCGAGCACCGGCACGCCGAGATCCCATACGGCCTGCGGCGCGCGCAGTTGGTGGTCTTCGTACGTGCTCGCGTGGCTGCCCGACAGGATCACCGCCTTCGGCGCGAACTCGCGGACGAAGTCGTCGGACACGTCGTTCGGATGGATTTCGCAGTAGACGTGCGCTTCACGCACGCGCCGTGCAATCAGTTGGGTGACTTGCGAACCGAAGTCGAGAATCAGGATTTTGTCGTGCATGGCTGCGGACGGGATGAAGAGAATAAGAAAAGCAGCGCATCGAGCGCTGCGTCAAAAGCATGGACAGCGGCGTCGGGCGGCAGGCGGCACGCGCGACGCATCGCCGGTCAATCCTGCATCGGCGGGCGTTCGTCGAGGGCGACGCCGCCGCCCGACGATGCGCGGGAACCGGACGAGGCCGGCGACGATCCGGCCGGCGCCACGGGGCGGCCGACGACCGGCTCGACACGCTGCGCGGCAGGCGCCGACGCCGGCGCCATCGCCGGTTCGGCCGGCCGCTGCGCCGGTGCGCGCGCCTCGAGCGCCTGCGCTTTCTCGCGCCGGCGCACGGCCGATGCGAGCCGCACGCCGCCGAGGCCCAGCACGATCAGCGCGACCCCGGCCACGGCCGACAGCACCCGGCCGGCGGCCGCGAGCGCGGGCCCGCTGCCGGTGCCGATCGACCACACGACCGTCAGCACGCCGGTCAACCAGTACACATGGCCGACCGAGCGCGCGACGGGCGCCGTGAGGTCACCGTTGAACGCCGCATGAAACGCGAGCCACGCGAGCCCGAGCAGCGCGATGCCGAACGCCTGGCCGAGCATCGCCGGCTGGATGTTCGCCAGTTGCAGCGCATTGAACAGCGCCTGCCAGGGCGTCAGCACGAACAGCACGCCGAACGCCAGCAGCAGCACGGCGTCGACGATCAGCACGGCTCGCAGCAGCGGTTTCATCGGCGCTCAGTCCACGTGGTAGTTCGGCGCTTCCTTCGTGATCTGCACGTCGTGCACGTGCGACTCGCGCATGCCCGCCGCGGTGATCTGGACGAATTCGGCCTTCTCGTGCAGCTCGTCGATCGTCTTGCAACCGCAGTAGCCCATGCTCGCGCGCACGCCGCCGACCAGCTGGAACAGGATCGCGTTGACCGAACCCTTGTACGCGACGCGGCCTTCGATGCCTTCCGGCACGAGCTTGTCGATGTTCGCCGAATTGTCCTGGAAGTAGCGGTCAGCCGCGCCGTCCTTCATCGCACCGACCGAACCCATGCCGCGGTACGACTTGTACTGGCGGCCCTGGTACAGGAACACGTCGCCCGGCGCCTCTTCGGTGCCGGCGAACATGCTGCCCATCATCACGGCGTTCGCGCCGGCCGCGAGGGCCTTCGACACGTCGCCCGAGAAGCGCACGCCGCCGTCGGCGATGCACGGCACGCCGGTGCCCTTCAGCGCTTCCGCGACGTTCGCGATCGCGCTGATCTGCGGCACGCCGACACCCGCGACGATCCGCGTCGTGCAGATCGAGCCCGGGCCGATACCGACCTTGACCGCGTCCGCGCCGTATTCGACCAGCGCCTTCGCGGCGGCGGCCGTCGCGATGTTGCCGCCGATCACCTCGACGTGCGGGAAGTTCTGCTTGACCCAGCGCACGCGCTCGAGCACGCCCTTGCTGTGGCCGTGCGCGGTATCGACGACGATCACATCGACGCCGGCCTGCACCAGCAGCTCGACACGCTCTTCGTTGTCCGGACCGACGCCGACCGCCGCGCCTGCGCGCAGCTTGCCGTGTTCGTCCTTGCACGCGTCCGGGTGTTCGGTCTGCTTCGTGATGTCCTTGACGGTCATCAGGCCGCGCAGTTCGAACGCGTCGTTGACGACCAGCACGCGCTCGAGGCGGTGGCTGTGCATCAGCGCCTTCGCTTCGGCGAGCGGCGTGCCTTCCTTGACCGTGACGAGGCGCTCGCGCGGCGTCATGATCGACTTGACCGGCTCGTCGAGGCGCGTTTCGAAACGCAGGTCGCGGTTCGTGACGATGCCGACCAGTTGCGGGCCTTCGACGACCGGGAAGCCCGAGATGCCATGCTGGCGCGACAGCGCGATCACGTCGCGCACCTTCATTTGCGGCGGCACCGTGATCGGGTCGCGGACGACGCCCGACTCGAAACGCTTGACCTTCGCGACTTCGCGGGCCTGTTCGGCCGGCGTGAGATTCTTGTGGACGATACCGACGCCACCCTGCTGCGCCATCGCGATCGCGAGGCGACCTTCGGTGACCGTGTCCATCGCGGCGGACACGAGCGGCATGTTCAGGGAGATGTTGCGGGTCAGCTTGGTCTTGAGGCTGGTGTCGCGCGGGAGAACGTCGGAGAAGGCGGGAACGAGGAGCACGTCATCGAAAGTGAGTGCTTTTTGGATCAGACGCATGGCAAATCCTATGGGCGCAAAAGCGAATTATACGCGAAGCGCCGCGAATTTTCACAACACGAACAACGGCTTAGCCGGTTTCGGCCGTTCGGGGGCCGAATCGTTCGGATCGCCGTTCGGTTCGTTTTCGATCGCCTTTCGTTTCACCGCCGCATCGCGCCATTCGCGCAACCGGCCGCCGGGCGGCGAGTGTCCGTGTCGCGGCGGGGCCACACGGCCGCGACGGCGGCGGCCGCGCGCACGGCCCGGCGCCCCGCCGAAGCGGCTTGCCTGCCCTGCCTCACGCCAGCCCGGCCGCACGG
This sequence comes from Burkholderia sp. 9779_493, assembly GCF_015712215.1. Lineage (NCBI taxonomy): Bacteria > Pseudomonadati > Pseudomonadota > Betaproteobacteria > Burkholderiales > Burkholderiaceae > Burkholderia > Burkholderia sp. 9779_493. The sequence goes on along the minus strand of NZ_JACCQA010000002.1, from coordinate 108,445 downwards.
GCGATCATCGCCATGCCGCCCGCCACCACCCCGCAACCGACGATCCGCGCGACGCGCCCGCCGATCGACGCAGCGCGTTCGGCGGCGATTGCGACCGTCACGACGGCCATCACGCGCAGATCCATCATGCCGGCCGCCAGCGCGACGGCCATCAGGTTCCCGCAACACGCGCCGCACCGGATCGCGGCGCGCACGCCGTACCGCCACGCCGTGACGACCGCCACCCGCGACGGGTGCACGCCATGTGCCGCCGCGTGCCGGCAACCCGCCAGCCGGCGCGCCTTCCACGCGGAGAATTGCAACGCACCCGCGGCCAGCACGACGACGCCCGCCGCGACCGGCATCGCACGGGCAAGCGCCGGCAGCCGAACGGCGGCCGTCGTCAGCACCGCGCCGGCCGGAAACACGAGTGCCCCGAGCGCCATCCAGACCGAGAAATACCCCGCGCCCGCGACGACGACGAGCCAGGCCGATCGCGCCGCCGCCGCCGGACCGATGCGCTGGCGGTAGCACCAGAGCATCGGCGCGAGCACGGGCAGCATCATCGTCACCGTCATCGCGCCCCACATTCCGGCGAACGCCGCGAATGCGCGCCCGGCGCTCTGGCCGCACGGCCGCAGCCAGGCGGCCGAGGCCGTCCAGCCGCCGGTCATCGGCTCGCCGCCCATCGCCGCCATCGACGTGTGCTGGGCCAGCGTCGCCACCGCGGCGACCGCGAACACGGCCGCGACCGCCGCGCCGAATGCGCGCGGATCGGCGGCCGCCTCACCGGTGGTCGTTCGTATCATCGCGCGCGCCCGTCCGTGGCCGGCCCGCTCAGCCGCGCGCGTACTCATCGTGACGGCGCCACCACGGGCCGGCCTCGTTGCGTCCGCGCGGCGCGCGGTCGAGCCACTGGTACATCCCCCACAGCCCGTCGAGGCCGCGCGCGTAGGTCGAATACGTGTGATAGATCGCGCCATCCTCGCGCACGAACGCGCTCATCCCCGGCCGGTCGAGCGAATACGTGACCGCGTCGGTGCCGCACGTGGCCGCGAACTGCACGACGGGCGCCGGCGGCGGATCCACGTCCATCGCGTGACCGGCCCGCGCGTAGTTGTATTCGACGTCGCCCGCGCGCTGCTGCGTTTCGGTGAACGACACGTTGAAGTCGAAGTTGAAATCGCTGCCGACCGACGACGCCCACGGGAACGTCCACCCCATCCGCTGCCGGTACGCGAGCAGTTTCGCGAGCGGCGCGCGCGACACGGCCGCGAGCGTCACGTCGTGGTGCGCCAGATGCACGGCGAAGCCGTCGAAGCCGTCGGCAAGCGCCGAGCACGACGGGCAGCCGGCCTTGTAGTCGGGGCCGAACATGAAGTGATAGACCAGCAGTTGCGAACGGCCGCGAAACAGGTCGTCGAGCGTCGCCTGCCCTGCCTCGGTATCGAACCGGTAAGTCTTGTCGACGCGCACCCACGGCAGCGCCTGGCGCCGCCGCGCGAGTTCGTCGCTTTGCCGCGTCAGCGCCTTTTCCGCGTCGAGCAGCGCGCGGCGTTCGACCAGCCATTCGTCGCGGGTTCCGGTGAGATGGGTCGTCATTGCGGGTTCCTCCTTCCGATGGGTATCCGGGCACGGCGTACGGGGCCGTGTGCGTGGTGCTAGATTAGTGCCGGGCATCGGACCGGAGGGAGTGACAACTGTGTCGGGATTCGGATGGATTCGCTGATCACGGCGGCCGCGCGCGCGCTCGCGGCCGGTGACGCGCTCGGTGCGCTGAACCGCGTCGCGCTGCGCGACGATGCGCCGGCGCTCGCACTGCGCGGGATCGCGCTCGCGCAGCTCGGCGATTTCGAACGCGCGCGCGCGCTCGTCCGCGGCGCCGCGCGTGCGTTCGGTGCGAAGGAAGCGGTTGCACGGGCGCGCTGCGTCGTCGCGGAAGCCGACATCGCGCTCGCGTCGCGCGACCTGCGCTGGCCGACGCGTGCGCTCGAGGCGGCCTGCGCGACGCTCGACGCACACGGCGACCGCGCGAACGCCGCGCATGCCCGCTATCTCGGGGTACGCCGGTTGCTGCTGATCGGCCATCTGGACGAGGCCGAGCAGCTGCTGGCGCATCTCGATCCCGCACCGCTGCCGCCCGCGTCGCGCGCCGCCCATGAATTGATCGCGGCCGGCATCGCGATGCGCCGCATCCGCACGCACGCAGCCCGTGCGGCGCTTGCCCGTGCCCGCGCGGCCGCCCGCGCCGCCGGCATTGCCGCGCTGACGGCCGAGGTCGACACCGCGGCGCGCGTGCTCGACGCACCGGCCGCCCGGCTCATCGCACGCGGCACGTCGCGGCTCGTGCCGCTCGACGAAGTGGAGACGCTGTTCGAATCGAATGCGCTCGTCGTCGACGCGTGCCGCCACACGGTGCGCGATGCGCGCACGACCGTGTCGCTCGCGCGCCGCCCGGTGCTGTTCGTGCTCGCCCGTGCGCTCGGCGAGGCGTGGCCGGCCGACGTGTCGAGAAACGCGCTCGTCGCCGCCGCGTTCCGCGCGAAACAGGCGGACGAATCGCATCGCGCGCGGCTGCGCGTCGAGATCGGCCGGCTGCGGGCGGTGCTGCGCCCGCTCGCGAACGTCGTCGCGACGCCGCGCGGCTTCGCGCTCGAACCGCTCGGCGTGCGCGAAACCGTCGTCCTCGCGCGCCCGGTCGACGATCGCCATGCGGCCGTGCTCGCGCTGCTTGCCGACGGCGAAGCGTGGTCGAGTTCCGCGCTGGCGCTTGCGCTCGGCGCCAGCCAGCGCACGGTGCAGCGCGCGCTCGATTCGCTCGCGGAAACCGGCAAGGTCCAGGCGCTCGGCCGCGCACGCGCGCGCCGCTGGCTGACGCCGCCGCTGCCCGGATTCGCGACGACCTTGTTACTCCCGGTTGCGCTGCCGGGAGATTAGGATGGCCGCATCGAACGACGAGGTGACGAACATGAAACGCTCCACTGCAGACATCCTTCACGAGTACGGTCCGTTTCCGGGCGTCGACGGCGTGCACGGCGTCACGTTCGACGGGCAGCACGTGTGGTACGCGTCCGGCGACAAGCTGAACGCGCTCGACCCCGAGCGCGGCACGACGGTCCGTTCGCTCGACGTCGCCGCGCACGCGGGCACCGCGTTCGACGGTCGCCACCTGTTCCAGATCGTCGAGGACCGCATCGAGAAGATCGACCCCGAATCGGGTCGCGTGCTCGCGACGATCCCGGCGCCCGGCGGCGGCGCCGATTCGGGGCTCGCGTGGGCGGAAGGCACGCTGTGGGTCGGCCAGTACCGCGAACGCAAGATTCATCAGGTGGATCCGCAATCGGGCGCCGTGCTGCGCACGATCGAATCGAACCGCTTCGTCACCGGCGTGACGTGGGTCGACGGCGAGCTGTGGCATGGCACGTGGGAAGGCGACCAGAGCGACCTGCGGCGCATCGACCCGCGCACGGGCCAGGTGCTCGAGCAGATCGACATGCCGGCCGGCGTCGGCGTCTCGGGGCTCGAATCCGACGGTCACGACCGCTTCTACTGCGGCGGCGGCAACAGCGGCAAGCTGCGCGCCGTGCGCCGCCCGGCGCGCACGCATGCCGACGGCGACGGCACGGCGGCGACACCCGATCCGGCAGACGGCTGATCCACCGCGCGCCCACGCTGCCAGGACGCGCCGCCCTGCGCCGAGTGCAGGAATGAACAAGACGCCGCCGCGACGGCATCGCTAAGATGCGCGCACGTCAATCATTTGTTCGGAGCGGTCGATGCAGCGCGGCGTGGTGTACGGTGTCCTGGCAGGCGCCCTGTGGGGCATGGTGTTTCTCGTGCCGCGGCTGCTGACCGATTTTTCGCCGCTGCTGCTGAGCGCCGGCCGCTATACGATGTACGGACTCGTGTCGCTCGCGGCCGCGTTGCCGGCCGCCCGCTCGCTGCTCGCGCGGCTGACCCGCGAGGATCTCGTCGCACTGGTGAAGCTCGCCGTCGTCGGCAACGTCGCGTATTACATGCTGCTGTCCGGCGCCGTGCACCTGATCGGCATCGCGCCCAGCTCCCTGATCGTCGGCGTACTGCCCGTGACCGTCACGCTCGCGGGCCTCGGCGACCACGGCGCCGTGCCGCTGCGGCGGCTCGCCGCCCCGCTCGCGCTGGTGATCGCGGGCATCGTCTGCATCAACGTCGACCTGTTCACGTCCGAAGCCGCGCACGCCACGACGCTCGCCCAGAAGCTCGCGGGCATCGCCTGCGCGGCGGGCGCGCTCGCGAGCTGGACCTGGTATGCGGTGGCGAACGCGCGCTACCTGCAGCGCCATCATCGCTTCGGCGGCAACGAATGGTCGGTGCTGTGGGGTGTCGTGACGGGTTTGATCGGCGGGCTCTGCTGGCTCGCGATCCTCGCAGTGCCCGCCGGCACGGTGCAGGCCGCCGTCCCGGCATCGCGCTGGCAATTGTTCTGGCTGCTGAATCTCGTGCTCGCGATCGGCGCGTCGTGGCTCGGCAACGGGCTGTGGAATGCCGCGTCGAAGCGGCTGCCGCTCACGCTGTCGGGCCAGTTGATCGTGTTCGAAACCGTGTTCGCGATGCTGTACGCGTTCGTGTACGACCAGCGGATGCCGCACGCGCTCGAGATCGCCGCGCTCGTACTGCTGCTCGCCGGCGTGTACGGCTCGGTGCGACGGCACGGCGACACGCCGGGCAGCGCATCGACAAATGCAAACGCCGCGGCGCACTGAGCGCCGCGGCGTTTGATCAGACCAATCCGAGCGAACCGCGCGTCAGCGCGCGTCCTTGTGCATCCACTTGCGGCCCTCGATCGAGCCGGCGCGGCGGGATTTGTCGACGCGCCGCTGGCGCGCGAGCTTCGGATCGACGATCAGCGGGCGGTAGATCTCGACGCGATCGTGATCGACGAGCGGCGCATCGAGCGGCGCGAGCTTGCCGTAGACACCCGTCTTCGCGTGCGCGAGATCGATCTCCGGATGCAGCGCGAGCACGCCGCTCGCATCGATGGCCGAGCGCACGGTCGCGCCTTCGGGCAGCGACAGCGGAATCAGTGTCTGGCGGTCCGGCAGTGCGTAGCAGACTTCGATCGACAGCATCGCGTCACCCCTTCCCGTAGCGTTGATCGGCGCGCTTCACGAACGAATCGACGAACGTGTTCGCGATGTGGCTGAACACCGGCCCGATGATCTTCTCGAGCAGGATGCTCGAAAACTCGTAGTGCAGCGCGAATTCGATCTTGCACGCATCGGCGCGCAGCGGGATGAAGCGCCATGAGCCCGTGAACTTCTTGAACGGCCCGTCCGCGAACTCCATGTCGATCCGGGTCGGACGCTGCTGCGTGTTGCGCGTCGCGAAATGCTGCTTGATGCCCTTGAAGTTGATGTCGATGCGCGCTTCCATCCCGCTCTCGTCCTGACGGCGAATCTCGACACCGCCGCACCAGGGCAGGAAATTGGGGTAGTCGGCCACGTCGGTGACGAGGTCGAACATCTGTTCCGCCGAGTGGCGGATCAATACGGTTTTCTGGACATCTGCCATAAATCGCGCGGCATCGCTTAAAGTGGGAACGCCAAGCCGGGCGATTCCCGCCCTGCTTTGCTAAAATCGTGATTTTAAACGAGTTGGCCCGATCCTTTCATGAGCATCATCGACAACAGGAAAGCGCACTTCGATTATCACATCGAGGAACGCTACGAGGCGGGGCTCGTGCTGGAGGGCTGGGAAGTCAAGGCGCTGCGCGCCGGGCGCGGCCAGATCAAGGAGGGCTACGTCGTGGTGAAGAGCGCCGAGATCTTCCTGATCGGTACCCATATCAGCCCGCTGCCCGAAGCCTCCACGCACATCAAGCCCGACCCGGTGCGCACGCGCAAGCTGCTGCTGCACCGCGAGGAAATCAAGAAGCTGATCGGCAAGGTCGAGCAGCGCGGCTACACGCTCGTGCCGCTGAACTTCCACTACAAGGGCGGCCGCGTGAAGTGCGACATCGCGCTCGCGAAGGGCAAGAAGCTGCACGACAAGCGTGAAACCGAGAAGAAACGCGACTGGGAACGCGAGAAGGCACGCATCATGCGCGCCGGCACCTGACACACCCCGCGCGCATCGCAAACGACACGGCCCGCTCGAAGCGGGCCGTGTTGCTTTGAACTGCCTGAATCGCGCGGCGGGTCGCCCGGCTGCGCGACGATTCGCCGCACGACGATGCGTGCGCGGCAACCGCGCGCGCATCGATTTCGGGCTCAGCCCTTCGCGACCGACGCCGCGCCCGCGCTCTTGACGATCGTCAGCGCCGACGAAATTGCGGTGCCGAGATCCGACAGGTTCGACGGCACGATCAGCGTGTTGCCCTGCTTCGCGAGATTCGAGAACGCGCCGACATACTGCTCGGCGACCTTCAGGTTCACCGCATCCATCCCGCCTTGCGACTGGATCGCGCTCGCGATCTTCTGGATCGCCTGCGCGTTCGCCTCGGCCACCGCCAGAATCGCGGCGGCTTCGCCCTGCGCCTGATTGATCGCGGCCTGCCGCTCGCCTTCCGACTTCTGGATCGCGGCTTCGCGCGCACCCGACGCGAGGTTGATCTGCTCCTGCTTGCGACCTTCGGATGCGGCGATCAGCGCGCGCTTTTCGCGCTCCGCGGTGATCTGCGCCTGCATCGCGTGCAGGATCTCCTTCGGCGGCGTCAGGTCCTTGATCTCGTAGCGCAGCACTTTCACGCCCCAGTTCGCCGCGGCCTGGTCGAGCGCCGACACGATGTTGTGGTTGATGAAATCGCGTTCCTCGAACGTCTTGTCGAGTTCGAGCTTGCCGACCACCGAGCGCAACGTCGTTTGCGCGAGCTGCGTGATCGCCAGCACGAAGTTGCTCGATCCATACGATGCCTTCATCGGATCGGTCACCTGGAAGTACAGCACGCCGTCCACCTGCAACTGCGTGTTGTCGCGCGTGATGCAGACCTGGCTCGGCACGTCGAGCGGAATTTCCTTCAGCACGTGCCGGTACGCGATGCGATCGACGAACGGCAGCACGATATTGAGGCCGGGCGACAACGTCGCGTGGTAGCGCCCGAAGCGCTCGAGCACCCATGCATGCTGCTGCGGCACGATCTTCACCGTCTTCGACACGATCACGATCGCGATGACGAGCAGGACAACCCAGATGATCAGCGAATCCATGAAATATTCCCTCCTTGTTGTATCAGCGGACGATCAGCCCGCGGGTTTCGCCACGACCACGAGGCAATTGCCGCGCACGGCGCTCACCTGGTACACGTGCGCATCGTCGCGCTCGCCGGCCGCGAGTTCGACGTCCCAGTCGGCGCCGCGATACTGCACGCGTGCGCGGCCGTCACGCCACGCGTCGACCGTGACGGTCGAGCCGATATCGAGATTGACGTCGGGATTCGTCGACGTGTCGCGCTTCTGCTTGCGACCGAGCCCCGAGCGGCGCAGCACGATCATCGCGACGATCGCGACCGCGGCCGCCGCGCCGAACTGCACGCGCGGCGCGAAACCGGCCAGTTGCAACAGCCCGCCGGCGAGAAAGCCGAGCGCGATCATCAGCAGATAGAACGTACCAGTCAGCAATTCGGCCACGACCAGCACGCCGACCCCGACCCACCAGAACAGATGCCCCGACATCATTGTGGTCTCCAGAAAAACGTCCCCGATGCTCACTATATTCGTTGCGCTCGCAGCTGTGCGAAGCGGTCGGCACGCTTCGGACAGCCCGGCGAGTACCGACGAAAAAAAACACCCCGGTGCTTACCGGGGTGTTTATAGCACGAACCTTGCATTTTGCCTTCAACGAAAGTGCGGCGGACCGCCCTTTCGCCGAAGTTGCATCACGAATCGTTACTTGCGGTTGGCGGCGAGCGCCTGCCACGTATCGATGATCGTGTCGGGGTTCAGCGAGATCGACACGATGCCTTCGTCCGTCAGCCATTGCGCGAAGTCCGGGTGATCGGACGGGCCCTGGCCGCAGATCCCGACGTACTTGCCCATCTTGCGGCAGGTATCGATCGCCCGCTTCAGCAGGAACTTGACGGCCGGGTCGCGTTCGTCGAAGTCGACGGCCAGCAGCTCCATGCCCGAATCGCGGTCGAGGCCGAGCGTGAGCTGCGTAAGGTCGTTCGAGCCGATCGAGAAACCGTCGAAGTGTTGCAGGAACTCCTCGGCGAGGATCGCGTTGGTCGGGACTTCGCACATCATCACGAGGCGCAGGCCGTTTTCGCCGCGCTTCAGGCCGAACTTCTCGAGCAGGCCGACGACGCGCTCCGCCTGCTTCACGGTCCGCACGAACGGCACCATGATCTCGACGTTGGTCAGGCCCATCTCGTCACGCACGCGCTTCAGTGCACGGCATTCCATCTCGAACGCCTGCGCGAAGTCCTCGGCGATGTAGCGCGACGCGCCGCGGAAGCCCAGCATCGGGTTTTCCTCGTCCGGCTCGTAACGCGAACCGCCGATCAGCTTCTTGTACTCGTTCGACTTGAAGTCGGACAGACGCACGATCACGGGCTTCGGATAGAACGCCGCCGCGATCGTCGCGACGCCTTCCGTCAGCTTGTCGACGTAGAACTGGCGCGGCGACGCGTGACCGCGCGCAACGCTCTCGACCGCCTTCTTCAGGTCCTGGTCGATGTTCGGGTACTCGAGGATCGCCTTCGGGTGCACGCCGATGTTGTTGTTGATGATGAACTCGAGACGCGCGAGGCCAACACCGCCGTTCGGCAGTTGCGAGAAGTCGAACGCGAGCTGCGGGTTGCCGACGTTCATCATGATCTTGACCGGGATTTCCGGCAGTTCGCCGCGCTGCACTTCCGTGACTTCCGTCTCGAGCAGCCCGTCGTAGATCTTGCCTTCGTCGCCTTCCGCGCACGACACGGTGACGAGCGCGCCGTCCTTCAGGATGTCGGTCGCATCGCCGCAGCCGACGACGGCCGGCACGCCGAGTTCACGCGCGATGATCGCCGCGTGGCAGGTGCGGCCGCCACGGTTCGTGACGATCGCCGCCGCACGCTTCATCACCGGCTCCCAGTTCGGGTCGGTCATGTCGGCCACCAGCACGTCGCCCGGCTGCACGCGTTCCATTTCCGACGGGTCCTGGATCACGCGCACGGGGCCCGCGCCGATCTTCTGGCCGATCGCGCGACCCGTCGCGAGCACCTGCGACTGGCCCTTCAGCTTGAAGCGCTGCTCGGCCTTGCCGGTTGCCTGGCTCTTCACCGTTTCCGGACGCGCCTGCAGGATGAAGATCTTGCCGTCGCGGCCGTCCTTGCCCCACTCGATGTCCATCGGACGCTGGTAGTGCTTCTCGATGATGACCGCGTACTTCGCCAGCTCGATCACGTCTTCATCCGTGATCGAGTAGCGGTTGCGCTGCTCGTGCGGCACGTCGACCGTCTTCACGCGGCCCGGTTCGCCCGGCTGCGTGAATTCCATCTTGATCAGCTTCGAGCCGATCGAGCGGCGGATGATCGGGTACTTGTCCTGCGCGAGCGTCGTCTTGAACACGTAGAACTCGTCCGGGTTCACCGCGCCCTGCACGACGGTTTCGCCCAGGCCGTAGCTCGACGTGATGAACACGGCGTCCTTGAAGCCCGATTCGGTATCGATCGTGAACATCACGCCGGCGGCGCCGACGTCCGAGCGGACCATGCGCTGCACGCCGGCCGACAGCGCGACTTCGGCGTGCGTGAAGCCCTTGTGCACGCGATACGAGATCGCGCGGTCGTTGTACAGCGACGCGAACACGTGCTTCATGCGGTCGAGCACGTCCTCGATGCCGACGACGTTCAGGTACGACTCCTGCTGGCCGGCGAACGATGCGTCGGGCAGGTCTTCCGCGGTTGCGGACGAGCGCACGGCGAACGACAGCTCGCTCGGCGAGCCGTTCTTCAGCACTTCGAACTGCGCGCGGATTTCCTGCTCGAGGCGCGGCTGCAGCGGTGCGTCGACGATCCACTTGCGGATTTCGGCGCCGGCTTCGGCGAGCGCCTTCACGTCGTCGATGTCGAGCGACTCGAGACGCTTGGCGATGCGATCGGTGAGGTCGTTGTGCTTGAGGAAATCGCGGAACGCGAGCGCGGTCGTGGCGAAACCGGTGGGTACGCGAACGCCTGCTTCGGAAAGCTGGCTGATCATCTCGCCGAGCGACGCATTCTTGCCGCCCACGATCTCCACATCGGTCATCCGCAACTGCTCGAACGGAATTACATACGCCTGGTCCTTTGCGACGTTTGCTGCGTTAGTCATACAAGCCCCTAAGTGTGAAAAAAATGCTCGATCGCGCAAGTGGGCTCGAACGCGGGCGCTTGCAAAAAGGCGCGGCGCGTCTTACGCAACCTGTTAGATAAACACTCGCAGCGGCGAAAATCTTCCGACCCGATTTGCAAAAATCCCGGCAGAAGGGCGATATTTTCAGACAAATCGCCAGACTTGCCGGGAATTCTGGAATCGCGCGGCCCAGCCACGGGCGCCGTTCGCGCCCCGCCCCCGCAATTGCTTATCCAACAGGTTGCCGCTATTCTACCGTGCCGGCTGCCGGATGTGGCGCGACCTTGTCACTGGGTCTGGAGGCGAACCTCCAGCCGCCCGCGCAACCGCCCTTCACGCTCGACGCCCAGATTCATGCTGCCTACCGTATTCATCGTCTCCGACGGCACCGGGATCACTGCCGAAACCTTCGCGCATTCGATCCTCTCCCAGTTCGACCAGAAATTCCGCCTCGTGCGCGTGCCGTTCGTCGACTCGCTCGACAAGGCCTATGCGACCGTCGAGAAGATCAACGAGGCCGCCGTGCACGACGGCCGTCGCGCGATCGTGTTCACGACGCTCGTCGACAGCGAGTCGAACGACATCGTCAAACGCTCGAACGCGCTCGTGCTCGACATGTTCCAGCGCTTCGTCGAACCGCTCGAGCAGGAACTGGAGCTCAAGTCGAGCCATGCGATGGGCCGCGGCCACCAGAACGCGGACACCGAGGAATACAAGACGCGGATCGAGGCGATCAATTTCTCGCTCGCGCACGACGACGGCCAGTCGAACCGCAACCTGTCGGAAGCCGACGTGATCCTCGTCGGCGTGTCGCGCAGCGGCAAGACGCCGACGAGCCTGTACCTCGCGATGCAGTACGGCGTGAAGGCGGCCAACTATCCGCTGATTCCGGAAGATTTCGAGCGCGGCAAGCTGCCGTCGGCGCTGTCGCCGTACAGCGAGAAGCTGTTCGGGCTGTCGATCGACCCGCAGCGCCTGTCGGAGATCCGCAACGAGCGCCGGCCGGGCAGCAAGTACGCGGCGCCCGAGAACTGCCGCTACGAGATCAACGAGGCCGAAGCGATGATGCGTCGCGAAGGGATCAAGTGGCTGTCGTCCACGCACAAGTCGATCGAGGAAATCGCGACGACGATCCTGCAGGAAATCCGTCTCGACCGGCAGTCGTACTGAGCGTCGGTGCGCTGGCGGCCGTCTGGCCGCCGCCCAAAGCAAAAAGGCCGCGTCGAACGCGGCCTTTTTCGTATTACGGCACCTGCCGCGCATGCGGCGTCACGCCGGCCGCTGCTGCCGCACCTGCTCGAACAGACACACCGCTGCTGCCGCGGCAACGTTCAGCGACTCCATTCCGCCCGGCTGCGGAATCGTCACGCGATGCGTGGCCGCATCGCGCCAGAAGGCCGACACGCCTGCGCCTTCGTTGCCGAACACCCATGCGACGGGCGCCGACAGGTCGCAGTCGTAGACGGCCTGCGCGCCGTGCGAGTCGGTCAGCGCGACCGGTACGGCGAGGCGTCCGGAGAGCTCGCCGGCATCGACGTCCTCATGGATCGACAGCAGGAAATGCGCACCCATGCCCGAGCGCAGCACCTTCGACGACCACGCGTAGGCCGTCCCCGGCGCGCAGAACACGTGACGCACGCCGGCCGCCGCCGCGCTGCGCAGGATCGAGCCGACATTGCCGGCGTCCTGCACGCCGTCGAGCACGACCGACGTCTCCGTCACGCGCGCGGGCAGCGGGTGCGCCGGCCGATCGACCAGCAGCAGGAAGCCGACGCCGTTGACGACGTTCGACAACTGTCCGAACAACGCGTCCGGCAGCGTGACGATCCGCTGCGCGTCGATACGCGCGACGATCGCCTGCGCCTCGGCATGGCCAAGCGCACCTTCGGTCGTGACGCACAGCTCGGGCGTCGCACCCGTGTCGAGATACGCGCTCGCGAGATGGAAACCTTCGAGCAGCGCCTGGCCGCTGCGGCGCTGCTGGGGCGTCGAACCCGCGAGCGCCTTCAGGCGCTTGTACAGCGGGTTGTCGCGGGAAGTGATGCTTTTCATCGAATCAGATCAAGCGCCGCACGAACCGGCGCGAACGAGCGCCGGTGCGCTTCGCACGGGCCATGTTCGCGCAATGCGGCGAGGTGTTTCGCGGTGCCGTAGCCCGCATGCACGTTGAAGCCGTACACCGGGAAGCGTTCGTGCAGGTCGACCAGCATGCGATCGCGCGTGACTTTCGCGAGGATCGAGGCGGCCGAGATGCTCGGCACGAGCGCGTCGCCGCTGACGATCGCCTCGGCACGCACGCTCAGCGTCGGGCAGCGGTTGCCGTCGATCTGCGCGAGCGTCGGCAGCACCGACAGCCCTTCCACGGCTCGCTTCATCGCGAGCATCGTCGCGTGCAGGATGTTCAGCGTATCGATCTCGTCGACGCTCGCCGACGCGACGCAATACGCGTGCGAACGCGCGACGATCAGGTCGTACAGCAGGTCGCGCTTCTTCGCGGACAGCACCTTCGAATCGTCGAGCCCGTCGATCGGCCGCGCCGGATCGAGGATCACCGCGGCGGCCACCACCGGCCCCGCGAGCGGGCCGCGGCCGGCTTCGTCGACGCCGCACACGATCTCGTCCGGGCGGCTGAAATCGAAACCGCCCTGCCCGTCGCTCGGCGCGCGGCGGCGCGGTGCACGGACGGCGGTCATGCGCGCCCCTTGCGTTGCTCGAGCACGCGCACGACGGCCTCGGCCGCCTTCGCGGCCGTGTTCTGCCGCAGCGAAAGATGCATTTCGGTAAACACTTCGGTCAGTGTACGGCGATTCGCGTCGTCGCGCAGCTGCGTGAGCGTCGCATCGGCGAGCGCCTCGGGCGTCGCGAAATGCTGCAGCAGCTCGGGCACGACGAAGCGTCCCGCCAGGATGTTCGGCAAGCCGACATACGGCAGGTAGCCCTGCCGGCGCATGATCTGCCCGGTCAGCCAGGGCACCTTGTACGAGATCACCATCGGCTTCTTCAGCAGCGCGGCTTCCAGCGTGACGGTGCCACTCTTCACGAGGATCGCGTCGGCGGCCGTCATCGCGACCTGCGAGCGTCCGTCGGTGATCGTCAATGCGAGTTGCGGATGGGCGTCGACGAGCGGCTGCAGCAGTTCGCGCAGCGCGGGCGTCGCCGCCGGCATCACGAACCGCACGCCGGGCTCGCGCTGCTGCATCAGCGCCATCGCCGCGAAGAACGTCGGGCCGATCAGTGCGATCTCCGAGCGCCGGCTGCCCGGCAGCACCGCGATCACGGGGCCGTCGGCCGGCACACCCAGCGCGATGCGCGCGCCGTGCGTGTCGGGTTCGAGCGGGATGTCGTCGGCCAGCGGGTGGCCGACGTAGGTCGAGGCGACGCCGGCCTTGTCGAGAATCGCCGGTTCGAACGGAAACAGGCACAGCATGTGATCGACGGACTTCGCGATCTTCTTGATCCGGCCGCCGCGCCACGCCCAGATCGACGGGCACACGAAGTGGATCGACGGGATGCCCGCGTCGCGCGCGGCCTGTTCGACGCTGAAGTTGAAATCGGGGGCGTCGACGCCGATGAACGCGTCCGGCCGCTCGGCCAGCAGCTGGCGCTTGAGTTCGCCGCGAATCCGCAGGATCTCGGGAATCTGGCCCAGCGCCTCGACATAGCCGCGCACGGTCAGCTTGTCCATCTGCCAGTGCGAGTCGAAGCCCTGCGCGATCATGCGCTGCCCGCCGATCCCGTAATACTGGGCCGATTCGGGCAGCCGCTCGCGCAGCCCGCCGAGCAGCGACGCCGCGAGCAGGTCGCCCGACGGCTCGCCAGCCACCATCGCGAGCCGGAGCTGATTGGTCGGGAGCGGCATCGCTTAGCGGATGATGCCGCGTTGCGACGCGTCGATGAACTCGACGAGCGCCTTCACCGGTGCATCGCCGTCGCCGCCCGCTCCCGCGAGCTCGCGCAGTTGCACCTTCGCCTCCTCGAGCGACAGGCCGTTCTTGTACAGCACGCGGTACGCGCTGCGCAGCGCCGAGATCGCATCGGCCGAGAAGCCTCGCCGGCGCAGCCCTTCGACGTTGATCCCGTGCGGCTCGGCCTTGTTGCCCGCCGCGATCACGAACGGCGGGATGTCCTGCACGAGCGCCGACGCGCCGCCCAGCATCGAGTGCGCGCCAATGCGCACGAACTGGTGCACGCCCGACATCCCGCCGATGATCGCGAAGTCGCCGATCTCGACGTGACCGGCCATCTGCGCGTTGCTCGACAGGATCACGTTGTTGCCGACGCGGCAGTCATGGCCGATGTGCACGTAGGCCATGATCCAGTTGTCGTCGCCGAGCGTCGTCACGCCGACGTCCTGCACGGTGCCCGTGTGGATCGTCGTGAATTCGCGGATCGTGTTGCGGTTGCCGATCACGAGCTTCGTCGGCTCGTCCTTGTACTTCATGTCCTGCGGACGGCCGCCGACCGACGCGTAGTGGCCGATGCGGTTGTCCTCGCCGAGCGTCGTATGGCCTTCGATCACGCTGTGCGAGCCGATCGTCGTGCGCGCGCCGATCGTGACGTGCGGGCCGACGATCGCGTACGGGCCGATCTCGACCGATTCGTCGATCTGCGCGCCCGGCTCGACGATCGCGGTAGGATGAATCCTGGTCATGCGCCGTTGCCTCTCGATATGATGTGTCGCGTTGCTCGCGTTACGTTATCCATGCGTGCCGCGTCGCTCAGGGCGCCGCGTCGGCCGTCTTGACCGTGCACATCAGTTCGGCTTCCGCCGCCACCTTGCCGTCCACTTCCGCCACCGCCTTGAACTTCCAGATGCCGCGGATGTAGCGCTCGAACGTCACGTTCAGAATCAGCTGGTCGCCCGGTTCGACCACGCGCTTGAAGCGCGCGCCGTCGATCCCGACGAAGTAATACAGCGTGTTCTCCGGATCCTTCGGCTGCTCTTCCGCGAACGTCAGCAGCGCCGCGGCCTGCGCGAGCGCCTCGAGGATCAGCACGCCCGGCATCACCGGCCGCTTCGGGAAATGCCCCTGGAAGAACGGCTCGTTGATCGACACGTTCTTCAGCGCTTTGATCCCTTTGTGCGGTTCGAGTTCGAGCACGCGATCGACGAGCAGAATCGGGTAGCGATGCGGCAGCAGCGTGAGGATCTTGTGGATGTCGAGGTTGATTTTTTCAGTGCTCATGATGGTTCGTCTCACGCAGAGGCTGCGCGGTGGTGATGCAAAGGCTGAAGCGGGCCGCCGCGCGGCCCAGTCTGGCAAACCGGGCCGGTTGCGCTGGCCGTGCCCGGTTCGTGGTCTCGCATGATGCGCTCAGGCGTGGGTGCCGCCCTGGGCGGCGAGCGCGGCTTCGAGCGCCTTGATGCGCTCGCGCAGCTTGTCGAGGTTGCGCACGAGCGCGGCGCTCTTGTTCCATTCGCCGTGGTCGACGGCCGGGAACGCGCTGGTGTAGATGCCGGCTTTCGGCAGCGACTTCGATACGCCCGACTTCGCGGTGATGATCACGTAGTCGCCGAGCGTCACGTGGCCGGCGATCCCGGCCGCGCCGCCGATCATGCAGTGGCGGCCGATCGTCGTGCTGCCCGCGATGCCGGCGCTGCCGGCGATCACCGTATACGCGCCGATCCGGCAGTTGTGGCCGATCTGGACCTGGTTGTCGATCTTCACGCATTCCTCGATGACGGTATCCGCCATCGCGCCGCGATCGATCGTCGTGTTCGCGCCGATTTCGACGTCCGGGCCGATCGTCACGCCGCCGACCTGCGGGATCTTGACCCAGCTGCCGGTGCGCGCGTCACCGTCGCCGACGAAATCCGGTGCGAAGCCGAAGCCGTCGGAGCCGATCACGGCGCCCGCATGGACGATCGCGCGTGGGCCGACCTTGCAGCCGTGGTACACCGATGCGTTCGGATAGAAATGGGAGTCGGCGCCGATCGTCGTGCCGCGGCCGACGAATACGTTCGCGTCGAGCTGCACGCCGTCTTCGATCACCGCGCCGGCCTCGATCGTCACGTGCGGGCCGATCACCGCGGTCGCGGCGACCGTCGCGGCCGGATCGATCGTCGCGCTCGGATGCACGCCGGCCGCGCGCGGCGGCGTGGCCAGATCGATGAACATCTGCGCGACGCGCGCGAAGTACGCGTACGGATTCGGCGTCACGATGAAATTGCGACCGGCGGCGGCCGCGCCCAGCTTTTCCAGATCCTTCGGTGCGATCAGGACCGCACCGGCACGGGTCGATTCGACCTGCGACAGGTACTTCGGGTTCGCGAGGAACGCGAGCTGTTGAGGGCCCGCCTGGTCGAGCGGTGCGAGCCCGCCCACCTTGCACTGTGCGTCGCCGGCGATCTCGCCGCCGAACCGTTTTACGAGTTCCTCAAGCGTCAATGCCATTCGTCGTCTGCTCCGTTCAGTTCGTCGAGCCGGACGCGAGCGCCTTGAGCACCTTGTCGGTGATGTCGATGCGCGGGCTGACGTACACGGCTTCCTGCACGATCAGGTCGTAATTCTGCTGCTCGGCGATCTGCTTGATGACCTTGTTCGCCTTGTCCAGCACGGCCGCCAATTCTTCGTTGCGACGCTGGTTCAGGTCTTCGCGAAATTCGCGCTGCTTGCGCTGGAAGTCGGTATCGAGCTGCGCCAGATCACGCTGCTTCTGCGCGCGATCGGCCGCCGACAGCGACGTGCCGTTCTTGTCCAGCGAATCGGACATCGACTTCAGGCGTGCCGCCAGGTCCTGCAGATCCTTGTCACGCTTCGCGAACTCGGCTTCGAGCTTCGTCTGCGCCGCCTTCGCGGGTGCCGACTCGCGCAGGATCCGATCCGAATTGACCGCCGCGATGCGGGCGACGTCCTGTGCGTGCACCGTTGCCGCGCCCAGGGCCAGCGCAACGGTCAGCGCGCACATCACTCGTTTCGAAAACTTACCGGTTAGCAAAATTACCCTCTCGTTGCTGTTGTCATGCGTTCGTTCAGAACGCCGTCCCGATCTGGAACTGGAATTTCTGGTACTGGTCGCCTTCGTGCTTCTGCAGCGGGAAGCCGAGGCTCAGCTTCAGCGGGCCGATCGGCGAGATCCACGCGAGACCCACACCGTAGCCGTAGCGCAGGCCGTTGGCGCCCGTACTCGTGCCGCCCGGCGCGTTGCCCCACACGTTACCGCCGTCGAGGAACGTGAACACGCGCAGCGTGCGGTCGTAACCGGTGCCCGGCAGCGGGAACGTCAGCTCGATGTTGCCGACCAGCATCTTCGAACCGCCGATCGGGTCGTTCGTCTTCGTGTCGCGCGGGCCCAGCGAGCTCGGCTCGTAACCCCGCACGGAGCCGATACCGCCCGCGTAGTAGTTCTTGAAGATCGGGTACGGGTTGCCGATACCGTTACCGTAGCCGCCTTGCAGGTTCAGGCCCAGGATGAAGCCGCGCGAGAACGAATAGTAGTACTGCGCCTGCAGGTCGGCCTTGTAGTACTGGATCTTGCCGACCGGCACGCCGTATTCGATGTTCGCCTGCGTGAAGTAGCCGCGGCTCGGAATCAGCGCGCTGTCACGCGCGTCGCGCGACCATGCCACCGTCAGCGGCACCGTGTTCGACACGCGGCCGAACTCGTTCACGTAATCCTGGTAGCTCTGCGGCGTGTTCGAATCGACGTCGAGGCGGTTCTGCTCGAAGCCCGCACCGAAGTACACGGTGTCGACTTCCGAGAACGGAATGCCGAACTTCAGGTTGCCGCCCGCGCTGATGATCCGGAAGCTCGAGCTCGTCGAGTAGTAAAGCGGCTGGTACGTGCGGTAGTAGACGTCCGTGATCCGCTTGATGCCGTCGACCGTGAAGTACGGGTCGACCTGCGTGACGGTCAGCGTGCGGTAGCTCTTCGCGGTGTTGACGTTCACCGACAGGCTCGTGCCCGAACCGAACACGTTGTCCTGCGACACGCCGGCCGACAGCACGACCTTGTCCGTCGACGAGAAACCGGCACCCAGCGTGATCGCGCCGGTCGGCTTTTCGTCGACCTTCACGTTCACGTCGACCTGGTCGTTCGTGCCGTCGACCGGCACCGTCGTCACGTCGACGTTGGTGAAGTAGCCGAGGCGGTTCACGCGGTCCTTCGACAGCGCGAGGCGGTTCGAGTCGAACCACGAGCTTTCGAGCTGGCGCATTTCGCGGCGCACCACTTCGTCGCGCGTGCGCGTGTTGCCGACCACGTTGATGCGGCGCACGTACACGCGGCGGCTCGGATCGACGACGAGGTTCAGGTTGACCTTGTGGTTCGCCTGGTCGATGTCCGGCTGCGCGTTGACGGTCGCGAATGCGTAGCCGTATTCACCGAGCTTGTCGACGATCGACTTGGTGGTCTGCTGCAGCTTTTCGGCCGAGAAACGGTCGCCCGGCTTGATCTTGATCAGCTTGTTGAGTTCGGCCTCGCGATCGAGCAGATTGCCCGACAGCTTGATGCCCGACACCGTGTACGGCTCGCCTTCGTGCAGCGTGACCGTCAGATACATGTCCTTCTTGTCCGGCGAGATCGACACCTGGGTCGACTCGATGTTGAACTCGAGGTAACCGCGGTTCAGGTAGTACGAGCGCACCGCTTCGAGGTCGCCCGTGAGCTTTTCCTTCGAGTACAGGTCGTTCTTCGTGTACCAGGAGAACCAGTTCGGCGTCGACAGCTGCATCTCGTCGCGCAGCGTGCTGGTGCTGAACGCCTTGTTGCCGATGAAGTTGATCTGGCGGATCTTCGCGCTCGGGCCTTCGGCCACCGCGAACAGGATCGACACGCGGTTCGCGTCGACCGGCGTGATCGTCGTCTTGACCTCGGCCGCATAGAAGCCGCGCGTCAGGTACTGGCGCTTGAGCTCCTGCTCCGCCTTGTCGACGAGCGCCTTGTCGTAGTAGCGGCCATCGGCGAGGCCGACCGCGCGCAGCGCCTTCGTCAGGTTGTCCTTGTCGAATTCCTTCGTGCCGGTGAAGTCGATCGACGCGATGGCCGGACGCTCCTGCACCTGCACGATCACGACGTTGCCCTGCGTGGCGATGCGCACGTCGTTGAAAAAGCCCGTCGCGTACAACGCGCGGATTGCTTCGGATGCCTTGTCGTCCGTGAAGGTATCGCCCTGCTTGATCGGCAGATAGGCGAACACCGAACCCGCTTCGACGCGCTGCAGCCCCTCGATCTTGATGTCTTGCACCACGAACGGTGCCGCTGCATGCGCCGCGAGGCCGTGCGCGGCGAGCGCGGCCGCTGCAACTGTCTTAGGTACAAAGCGATGAGGTTTGAACAACATGCATCCCCAATATTTAGCTGCATCAAATCGGGCGGCTGGCCAGCGGCCGCCGCCTGACGCTTCAGAAATGGATTAACCGAGCCAGATCGTTGAACAGCGCGATCGCCGACAATGCGACGATGCAGATCAACCCGGCTCTTTGCAGAATCAGCTGCCAGCGCTCCGAGACGGCTTTCCCGGTCGCGGCTTCAACCGCATAATATAACAGATGCCCCCCGTCCAAAACGGGAATCGGCAACAAGTTCAGGACGCCAAGGCTAATGCTGACAAGGGCGAGGAACGACAGGAACGCCGACGGACCGAGCCGCGCGCTCTTGCCTGCGTAGTCGGCGATCGTCACCGGGCCGGACAGGTTCTTCAGCGACGCGTTGCCCGTGATCATCCGCCCGAACATCTTCAGCGAATACACGGAAATGTCCCACGTGCGGTGCGCGCCGAGCCGCAGGCTCTCGATCGGCCCGTAGCGCACGTCCACCGACGGCGCGTGCATCGACAGCGCCGCGCCGATGCGGCCGACCTGCTGCCCCGATTCGTCGTCGCGCTGCATCTGCGGCACGATCGCGACCGTCTGCGCGGCGCCGTTGCGTTCGATCTGCAGGTCGAGCGGCTTGCCCGCATGGTGCTTCACCGTGTCGATGAAGCGCGACGCGCCGCCGATCGGCTTGCCGTCGAGCGCGACCAGCTTGTCGCCGACCTTCAGGCCGGCCTGTTCCGCCGCGCTGCCCGGCTGCACCGACGCGACCGACAACGTGCCGCCGCCGGCCTCGAAGCCCAGATGGGCCATGAAGTCGTCGTCGAGCTGGCTGTCGGGTACGTTGCGGAGATCGACGCGGAAATCGAACGTCGCATTGCCGTCGCGCGCGCCGAGCACGACCTCGCGATGGTCGAACGCGGCCGACAGCAGCTTCCAGCGCAGGTCCGACCACGATCGCACCGGTTCGGACTCGCCGCCCTGCGCATTGCGGATCGACACGACCGTCTCGCTGCCGTCGAAGCCCGCGCGGGCCGCCGCAGTGCCGGCAGCCGGCGGCGCGACGATCGCGGTCGGTTCGGTCACGCCGGTGGCGAATACGAGGGAGAACAGCGCGATTGCCAGCAGGAAGTTCGCAATCGGCCCGGCCGCGACGATCGCGATGCGCTTGTAGACCGACTGGCGGTTGAATGCCTGGCCGAGCACCTCGGGCGGAATGCCGGGGCCCGGATCGCGCTCGTCGAGCATTTTCACGTAGCCGCCGAGCGGCAGCGCGGACAGCGTCCACTCGGTGCCCGTCCGGCGGCTGACCCAGCGCGCGACGGGCTGGCCGAAGCCGATCGAGAAACGCAGCACTTTCACGCCGCACCAGCGCGCGACGCGATAATGTCCGTACTCATGCACGACGACCAGTACCCCGATCGCCACCGCAAACGCGACCAGTTCGACCAGCACGTTCATGAGCACCCCATTCAGACAGTACGCTCCACGCGTGGCGCAGGCGCTTTCGCAATGATCGCGGCGGCGAGGCGGCGAGCCTCGGCATCCGCCGCGAGGACGTCGTCGAGCCCGTCGGGCGCGCGGTTCGGCAGCGTGTTGAGCACGGCGTCGACCGTCGCCGCGATCGCCATGAAGCCGATCCGGCGCTCGAGAAATGCTTCGACCGCGACTTCGTTCGCCGCGTTCAATGCGGCGCTCGCAATACCGCCTTCCTCGAGCGCCTTCAGCGCGAGCGCGAGGCACGGGAAGCGCGCGTAATCGGGCTTCTCGAACGACAGCTGGGCGATCTGCGCGAGGTCAAGCTGGTCGACGCCCGCGTCGACGCGCTCGGGAAACGCAAGCGCGTGCGCGATCGGCGTGCGCATGTCGGGGTTGCCGAGCTGCGCGAGCACCGAGCCGTCGCGGTACGACACGAGCGAATGGATCACGCTCTGCGGGTGGATCAGCACGTCGATCCGGTCGCCGGGCAACCCGAAGATCCAGTGCGCCTCGATCACCTCGAGGCCCTTGTTCATCATCGTCGCGGAATCGACCGAGATCTTGCGGCCCATCACCCAGTTCGGGTGCTTGCACGCTTCGTCCGGCGTGACGTCGACCAGCGTGGCCGGTTCGCGCGTACGGAACGGGCCGCCCGACGCGGTCAGGATGATCTTCGAGATCCCGCCGTGCTCAGCCGCGTCGCGCGGCATGCACTGGAAGATTGCGTTGTGTTCGCTGTCGACCGGCAGCAGGATCGCGCCATGGTCGCGTACGGCGTCCATGAAGATCGCGCCCGACATCACGAGCGCTTCCTTGTTCGCGAGCAGGATCCGCTTGCCGGCGCGTGCGGCCGCCAGGCTCGGCGCGAGGCCGGCCGCGCCGACGATCGCCGCGACCACCGTGTCGCAGCCGTCGCTCTTCGACACGTCGACGAGCGCCTGCGGCCCGTGTAGCACGACCGTCTTGCTGCCGGCCGCGCGCAGTTTGGCGTCGACGTGCGCGGCCGTCGCGGCATCGCCGACCACCGCCACTTCAGGCGCGAAGCGCAGACACTGCTCGACGAGCTTGTCGCCGTTGCGGTGCGCGGTCAGCGCATAGACCGAGAAGCGCTCGGGATGGCGCGCGACCACGTCGAGCGTGCTGTCTCCGATCGAGCCCGTGGAACCGAGCAATGTCAGACGTTTTTGCATAACAGGAATAATGGTTTAACCAAGCAGCAGCATCGCGAGCGGCAGCACCGGCAGCAGCGCGTCGACACGATCGAGCACGCCGCCGTGGCCCGGCAGCAGTCCGCTCGAATCCTTCACGCCCGCCTGCCGCTTCAGCAGCGACTCGAACAGGTCGCCGATCACGCTGTACGCGACCAGCAGCGTCAGCGCGGCCCACGCGCCGGGCATCCCGTAGCGCATGGCGAATGCAGAAAACAGGGTCGGTTCGAACGCATGCACGGCCATCGCGACACCGGCGACGACCATCACCGCGAACCAGCCGCCGATCGCACCCTCCCAGCTCTTGCCGGGGCTGATCGTGATGGCCAGTTTACGCTTTCCGAAGGCCTTGCCCGCGAAGTATGCGCCGATATCGGCCAGCCAGACGACCAGAAGCAGCGACAGCACGAACGGCACGCCCTGCGCGCGGGCTGCCACGAGCGCATGCCAGCAGGCGGCGAACACGACGAGGCCGGCGGCCAGCAGGAACGGCCGCCACACGCCGCCCGCGAGTTCGGGCTTGCGCCGCAGCGCGAACGGGCCGACCAGCAGCCAGAACACGCCGGCCGCCATGAAAAGGGGACGGGACGATGCCGCATCGACGCCGAGCGGCGCGGTGGCCGCGAGCGCGAGCGCCGCGACGAGCGCATAGACGACCGGGCCGGCGCCGCCGAGCTTGAGCAGGCGCGCCCACTCCCACGCGGCGAACACGAGCACGACGCCGATCAGCGCACCGAACCCGGCGAGCGGCGCGAACAGCGTCACCGGCAGCAGCACTGCCAGCATCACGATCGCCGTGATCACACGGGTTTTCAGCATGAAAGGGAGTCGGCGTTCTGCGATTGCGGTTCGAGCTGCGCACTCGTGCGCCCGAAACGGCGCTCGCGCTCGGTATACGACGCCATCGCGTCGGCCAGTGCCGCGCCGTCGAAATCCGGCCAGTACTTGTCGGTGAAATAGAATTCGGCGTACGCGAGCTGCCACAGCAGGAAGTTGCTGACGCGCTGCTCGCCACCGGTGCGGATGAAGAGATCGGGCTCCGGCGCATAGGCCATCGCCAGGTGCGGCGCGAATGCATCCTCGGTCACTTCGACCTCGCGACCTTCGCGCACGGCCTGCTCGACGAGCTTCTTCGTCGCCTGCAGGATGTCCCACCGGCCGCCGTAGTTGGCCGCGATGGTGAGCGTCAAACGGGTATTGCGCGCCGTCTTGGTTTCGGCGCGGCGAATCAGTTCGCGGATGCGCGGCTCGAAACGGTCGAGATCGCCGACGACACGCAGGCGGATCCCGTTCGCATGCAGCTTGCCCACTTCGCGCTCGAGCGCGGTGATGAACAGCCGCATCAGGAACGACACTTCGTCGTTCGGCCGGCGCCAGTTTTCCGAACTGAACGCGAACAGCGTCAGGTACTCGACGCCGGCGCGCGCGCAGCCTTCGACCACCGCCCGCACGGCATCGACGCCGCGGGTGTGCCCCGCGACGCGCGGCAAGCGGCGTTCGGTCGCCCAACGGCCGTTGCCGTCCATGATGATCGCGATGTGACGCGGCACGACGCCGACGTCAGGCACGCGAACGGTAGAGCTGGTATAGGTCATGGCCGTTGAGACAGTAATGCGGGAAGAAGGCGGCGCGCGAGGACGGTCGTCAGACCGTCATGATCTCGGCTTCCTTGGTCTGCACGAGCTTGTCGACTTCGGCAACGTGCTTGTCGGTCAGCTTCTGCACGTCGTCGCTCGCACGGCGCTCGTCGTCTTCCGAGATTTCCTTGTCCTTCACGAGCTTCTTCAGCGCTTCGTTCGCGTCGCGGCGCAGGTTGCGGATCGCGACCTTGGCCGTTTCGCCTTCGCTCTTCACGACCTTGGTCAGCTCGCGGCGGCGCTCTTCCGTCAGCGCGGGCATCGGCACGCGGATCAGGTCGCCGGCCGTTGCCGGGTTCAGGCCCAGATCGGCTTCGCGGATGGCCTTCTCGACCTTCGCGACCATGTTCTTTTCCCACGGCTGCACGCCGATCGTGCGCGCGTCGACGAGCGTCAGGTTCGCGACCTGCGAGATCGGCACCATCGAGCCGTAGTAGTCGACCTGCACGTGATCGAGCAGACCGGTGTGCGCACGGCCCGTACGGATCTTGGCCAGATCGTTCTTGAACGCTTCGATCGAGCGCTGCATCTTTTGCTCGACGCCCTTCTTCACATCAGCGACACTCATTTCAACCTCCGAACCTTCAAACCTTCAAAGAACGCGGGCCCCGCCCGGCGCATGTCGCGCGCCGCGGCCGGCAACCCGCGCCGGTCGCCCGCATCCGCGGGAGTTTACACGTGGACGAGCGTACCTTCGTCCTCGCCCAGCACGATGCGCTTGAGCGCGCCCGGCTTGTTGATCGAAAACACGCGAATCGGCAGCTTCTGGTCGCGGCACAGCGCAAACGCCGTCGCGTCCATCACCTGCAGGTTGCGGCTGATCGCCTCGTCGAAGCTGATCGTCGTGTAGCGCGTGGCCGACGGATCCTTCTTCGGATCGGCAGAATATACGCCATCGACCTTGGTCGCCTTCAGCACGACTTCGGCGCCCACTTCCGAGCCGCGCAGCGCGGCGGCGGTATCCGTCGTGAAGAACGGGTTGCCGGTGCCGGCCGCGAAGATCACGACGCGGCCTTCCTCGAGCTGACGGATCGCGCGGGGCCGGATGTACGGCTCGACGACCTGGTCCATGCGCAGCGCGGACTGCACGCGCGCCTCGATGCCCGCGTGGCGCATCGCGTCCTGCAGCGCCAATGCGTTCATCATCGTCGCCAGCATCCCCATGTAGTCGGCCGTCGCGCGGTCCATGCCGGCCGCGCCGCCCGCGACACCGCGGAAAATATTACCGCCACCGATCACGACCGCGAGCTGCGTGCCGAGACGCACGACTTCGGCGATATCGGCCACCATCCGTTCGATCGTCGCGCGATTGATGCCGAAGGCATCGTCGCCCATCAGCGCTTCGCCGGAGAGTTTGAGGAGGACGCGTTTATAGGCATTGGACATAGGGGCTTCCGAGCGACGAGAGGATGACAACCACGAACTGTAGGGGCGAAATACTGATTCGGGCAAGCGCCGCCGACCGGACCGGGGTTCCCGGCCGGCCGGCGACGCCGCCGGCCGCGGCGGAGCGGACGCCCGCCGCGGATACTGCCTGACTGCTTACTGCTGCTTTGCTGCTGCGACTTGCGCGGCCACTTCGGCGGCGAAGTCGTCCTGGCGCTTCTCGATGCCTTCGCCGACGACGAACAGCGCGAACTTCTGCACCGCCGCATTCGCTGCCTTCAGCATCTGCTCGATCGTCTGCTTGTCGTTCTTCACGAACGTCTGGTTCAGCAGCGACACTTCCTTCAGGTACTTCTGGACGCTACCGTCGACCATCTTCGCGACGATTTCGGCCGGCTTGCCCGATTCCGCGGCCTTCTGCTCGGCCACGCGGCGTTCCGTCTCGATCAGTTCCGCCGGCACGTCGGCCGACGACAGCGCGACCGGCTTCATCGCCGCGATGTGCATCGCGACGTCCTTGCCGACCTGCTCGTCCGCGCCCGTGTACTCGACGATCACGCCGATACGCGCGCCGTGCAGGTACGTCGCGATCTTGTTCGCGGTTTCGAAACGGACGAAACGACGGATCGACACGTTCTCGCCGATCTTGCCGATCAGCGCGAGGCGGACTGCGTCGACGGTCGAGCCGTCGAGCGGCAGCGCCGACAGCGCGGCCACGTCGGCCGGGTTCTGCGTCGCGACGAGTTCCGCGACCGTCTTCGAGAATGCGAGGAAGTCGTCGTTCTTCGCGACGAAGTCGGTTTCGCAGTTCAGCTCGACCAGCGCGCCCGCGTTGCCGCCGACGAACGAGGCGACGACGCCTTCAGCCGTCACGCGCGATGCGGCCTTGCTCGCCTTGTTGCCGAGCTTGACGCGCAGCAGTTCTTCAGCCTTGGCCAGATCGCCGTCGGCTTCCGTCAGCGCCTTCTTGCACTCCATCATCGGTGCGTCGGTCTTCGCGCGCAGTTCTGCCACCATGCTTGCGGTAATTGCCGCCATCATTCGCTCCTTGAGTCTGTATTCACAACGCCGCCCGCTTGGACGCGAACGGCCGAGATTCGTTTCCGGACCCGCGCCGATTCGGCGCGATCAGGTCCGGCGCACAAGCTTAAAAAAAGGGGGCCTGTTGAGAGCCCCCTTTTTGCGCCGGCTCGGGGCCAGTTACGCGTTTTCCTCGACGTACTCGTCGTCGCCGCGTGCGGCCTGGACCACTTCGTTGACCGCGTTCGCACGGCCTTCGAGGATCGCGTCGGCCACGCCTTCGGCGTACAGCGCGACTGCCTTGCTCGAGTCGTCGTTACCCGGGATCACGTAATCCACACCTTCCGGCGAGTGGTTCGTATCGACCACGGCGATGACCGGCACGCCCAGCTTGTTCGCTTCCGTGACGGCGATCTTGTGGTAGCCGACGTCGACAACGAAGATCGCGTCCGGAATGCCGCCCATGTCCTTCACGCCGCCGATCGACTTCTGCAGCTTGGCGATTTCGCGTTCGAACAGCAGCGCTTCCTTCTTGCTCATCTTCTCGAGCTCGCCCGCCTCGACTGCCGCTTCCATGTCCTTCAGGCGCTTGATCGACACCTTCAGCGTCTTGAAGTTGGTCATCATGCCGCCGAGCCAGCGTGCGTTGACGTACGGCATGCCCGCACGTTGCGCTTCCTGGGCGATCGTGTCACGCGACTGGCGCTTCGTGCCGACGAACAGGATCGTGCCGCGGTTCGCTGCCAGCTGGCGCACGTACTTCTGTGCGTCCGTGAACATCGGCAGCGTCTTTTCGAGGTTGATGATGTGAATCTTGTTGCGGTGACCGAAAATGAACGGAGCCATCTTCGGGTTCCAGAAGCGCGTCTGGTGACCGAAGTGGACACCCGCTTCCAGCATTTGGCGCATCGTAACTGCCATGTAAATTCTCCACGAGGGTTGGGTCTTAAGCCGGCTGCCGTACCGCCGCGCGAACCCGCCACGAAGGCGTGAATTCCGCACGGACGGCACCCTGGTTGCGCCGGCTTGCGATTCGGCACGCGCAAAACGCCCGTGCCGTAAGCCTTTCACCGCGATGCCGCCCCAACTTGGGGCAAATTCGGCATTTGGATATCGACTTAGCCAAAGAGTATAGCACGCGGATTTGTCCGCTCTCAAGTCGCTCGGCACTTTCGCTTGCCGCGCGGCAGCGGGCCGGGCAATCCGCGAAAACCCGCATCCGCGCGGCCCGCAGGGGCTGCGAGGCCCGCCATAAGGTGCGATAATCCGTCAATTCACCGCATTCCAGGCATACCTCGATGGCTATTACGCTCAAAAACGAACACGATATCGCGGAGATGCGCGTCGCCTGCCGTCTCGCGAGCGAAGTGCTCGACTTCATCACGCCGCACGTCGTCGCGGGCGTCACGACCGCCGAACTCGACCGCCTCTGCCACGAGTTCATGCTCAACGAGCAAGGCACGATCCCCGCGCCGCTGAACTACCAGCCGCCCGGCTATCCGCCGTACCCGAAGGCCACCTGCATTTCGGTCAACGACGTGATCTGCCACGGCATTCCCGGCGAGAAGGTGCTCAAGAACGGCGACGCGCTGAACATCGACATCACCGTGATCAAGAACGGCTATTTCGGCGACACCAGCCGGATGTTCATCGTCGGCGAGGGCTCGATCCTCGCGAAGCGCCTCGTGCAGACCACCTACGAATGCATGTGGCTCGGCATCGACCAGGTCAAGCCCGGCGCGCATCTCGGCGACATCGGCCATGCGATCCAGAAGCACGCGGAGGCGCAGGGCTACAGCGTCGTGCGCGAATATTGCGGCCACGGCATCGGTACGGTGTTCCACGAGGATCCGCAGGTCGTCCACTACGGCCGTCCGGGCACCGGCATCGAACTGAAGGCCGGGATGATCTTCACGATCGAGCCGATGATCAACGCCGGCAAGCGCGACATCCGCACGATGCCCGACCAGTGGACGGTCAAGACCCGCGACCGCAGCCTGTCCGCGCAGTGGGAGCACACGGTGCTCGTCACCGAAACCGGCTACGAAGTGCTGACCGTGTCTGCCGGCACGCCGGCGCGCCCGGTGTTCGCACAGCCGGCCGCCGCCGTCTGAGCGCCGTCGCGCCCCGCCCGCCCCACTTTCGCACCTGAACGGCCGCCCATGAGCGCTCACGCTGCCCCCTCGCCCGAAGCGCTGTCGCGGCGCGCCGAATTCAAGGCCGCCAAGACGGAGATGCTCGAGCGCTTTCGCCGCGCGGCGAACGTCGCGTCGCTGATGCACGCGCTGTCGAAACTCACCGACGATGCATTGAAACGCGTGTGGGACGACTGCGGACTGCCCGCGACGCTCGCGCTCGTCGCCGTCGGCGGGTACGGGCGCGGCGAGCTCGCGCCCTATTCCGACGTCGACATCCTCGTGCTGTTGCCGGATGCGCACGACGCGGCGCTCGACGCGCGCATCGAGCGCTTCATCGGCATGGCGTGGGATCTCGGCCTCGAGATCGGCAGCAGCGTGCGCACGGTCGCGCAGTGCATCGAGGAGGCGTCGCAGGACGTCACGGTGCAGACCTCGCTGCTGGAAGCGCGCCGCATCGTCGGCAGCACCGCGCTGTTCGAGCGCTTCACCGTGCGCTACCACGAAGCGCTCGACGCCCGCGCGTTCTTCACCGCGAAGGTGCTGGAGATGCGCCAGCGCCACGCGAAGTTCCAGGACACGCCGTACAGCCTCGAACCGAACGTGAAGGAAAGCCCGGGCGGGCTGCGCGACCTGCAGACGATCCTGTGGATCGCGCGCGCGGCCGGCTTCGGCAGCAGTTGGCGCGAACTCGACACGCGCGGCCTGATCACCGACCGCGAAGCGCGCGAGCTGCGCCGCAACGAAGGGTTCCTGAAGACGCTGCGTGCGCGGCTGCACGTGATCGCCGGGCGTCGCCAGGACATGCTCGTGTTCGACCTGCAGACGCAGGCCGCCGAAAGCTTCGGCTACCAGCCGACGCAGGCCAAGCGGGCGAGCGAGCAGCTGATGCGTCGCTACTACTGGGCCGCGAAAGCGGTCACGCAGCTCGCGACGATCCTGATCCAGAACATCGAGGCGCAGCTGTTCCCCGCGACGAGCGGCATCACGCGCGTGCTGTCGGCCGATCGCTTCGTCGAGAAACAGGGGATGCTCGAGATCGTCGACGACGGCGTGTTCGAGCGCCATCCCGACGCGATCCTCGAAGCCTTCCTGCTGTACGAAACGACGCGTGGCGTGAAAGGCCTGTCCGCCCGCACGCTGCGCGCGCTGTACAACTCGCGCGAGATCATGAACAACGCGTGGCGCCGCGATCCGCGCAACCGCGACACGTTCATGCGGATCCTGCAGCAGCCCGAAGGCATCACGCACGCGTTCCGGCTGATGAACCAGACGAGCGTGCTCGGCCGCTACCTGCTGAATTTCCGTCGCATCGTCGGGCAGATGCAGCACGACCTGTACCACGTGTACACGGTCGACCAGCACATCCTGATGGTGCTGCGCAACATCCGCCGCTTCGCGGTAGCCGAGCATGCGCACGAATACCCGTTCTGCAGCCAGCTGATCGGCAACTTCGAGCGCCCGTGGGTGCTGTATGTCGCGGCACTGTTCCACGACATCGCGAAGGGCCGCGGCGGCGACCACTCGACGCTCGGGATGGCCGACGCGCGGCGCTTCTGCCGCGAGCACGGCATCGCCGGCGACGACGCGGCGCTGATCGTGTGGCTCGTCCAGCATCACCTGACGATGAGCCAGGTCGCGCAGAAACAGGACACGAGCGACCCCGAAGTCATCAAGCGCTTCGCCGAGGTCGTCGGCAACGAGCGGTATCTCACCGCGCTCTACCTGCTGACCGTCGCCGATATCCGCGGCACGAGCCCGAAGGTGTGGAACACGTGGAAGGGCAAGCTGCTCGAGGATCTGTACCGCATCACGCTCGCGGTGCTCGGCGGCGCGAACCCCGACGCGCATTCGGAGCTGAAGTCGAGACAGGAGCAGGCGCTCGCGCTGCTGCGCCTGGAAACCGTGCCCGACGATGCGCACCGCGCGTTGTGGGATCAGCTCGACGTCGGCTTCTTCCTGCGTCACGACGCGGCCGACATCGCATGGCAGACGCGTGTGCTGTACCGGCACGTGAACGCCGAAACCGCGATCGTCCGCGCGCGGCCGTCGCCGATCGGCGACGCGCTGCAGGTGCTCGTGTACGTGAAGGACCGCCCCGACCTGTTCGCGGGCATCTGCGCGTATTTCGACCGCAACGGGCTGTCGGTGCTCGATGCGCGCGTCAGCACGACGCGGCACGGGTATGCGCTCGACAACTTCATCGTCACGCAGACTGAGCGCGACGTGCGCTACCGCGACATCGCGAACCTCGTCGAGCAGCAGCTCGCGGCGCGGCTCGCCGAAACCGCCCCGCTGCCGGAACCGTCGAAGGGCCGCCTGTCGAGGCTGTCCCGGACGTTTCCGATCACGCCGCGCGTCGACCTGCGGGCCGACGAGCGCGGTCAGTACTACATCCTGTCCGTGTCGGCCAACGACCGGCCGGGCCTTCTCTATTCGATCGCGCGCGTCCTCGCCGAACATCGGATCGGCGTCCATGCGGCGCGGATCAATACGCTCGGCGAGCGCGTCGAAGACATCTTCCTGCTCGCGGGTGCCGGCCTGTCCGATAACCGCCTGCAGATCCAGCTCGAAACCGAATTGCTGCGTGCGATCGCAGTCTGAATGAATCCCAGCGTTTATGCGCACCAAATTAACCGTCAAGAATCCGAAGCCGGCGTCGCCGACTCGCGCCCCTGTCCGCTCCGGCAGCCTCGTCGCCCGCAAGGCGGTGCGTCCCGCCGCGCCGCCCGCAGGCGACAAGCCGGCCCGCCCGAAGAAGGCGCCCGCGGCCGCCGCCACCGGCGAGCGCTCGTTCAAGCCGCGCGGCGCCGCCGGCGCCGAACGCCCGGGCGCGGATCGCGCACCGGCCAAGCGCGCGCCGCGTGACGGCGGTGCCGAGCGCGGCACGCGCGCGCCGTACCGCGACAATGCAGCCGGTGAAGGCGCGAAGCGCAGTTTCGGCGACCGTCGCACGTCGTCGGATCGCCCGCCGCGCCGCGATGACGATGCGCGTCCGCGTCGCGCGGGTGGCGACGAAGGCAAGCGCCCGTCCTATCGCGACAACGCATCCGGTGAAGGCGCGAAGCGCGGCTTCGGCGAGCGTCGCACGTCTTCCGATCGACCGCCGCGCCGTGATGACGACGCACGTCCGCGCCGCGCGGGCGGCGACGAAGGCAAGCGCCCGTCCTATCGCGACAACGCATCCGGTGAAGGCGCGAAGCGCAGCTTCGGCGAGCGTCGCACGACTTCCGATCGACCGCCGCGCCGTGATGACGACGCACGTCCGCGCCGCGCAGCAGGCGGTGACGACAGCAAGCGCCCGTCGTACCGCGACAAAGCCGCCGGCGAAGGCGCGAAGCGCAGCTATGGCGACCGCCGTACGTCGTCGGATCGCCCGCCACGCCGCAGCGACGACGATACGCGTCCGCGCCGTGCAGCGGGTGGTGACGACAGCAAGCGCCCGTCGTACCGCGACAAGGCCGCCGGCGAAGGCGCGAAGCGCGGCTTCGGCGACCGCCGCACGTCGTCCGATCGCCCGCCGCGCCGTGATGACGACGCACGTCCGCGCCGCGCAGCAGGCGCCGACGACAGCAAGCGTCCGTCCTACCGCGACAAGGCCGCCAGCGAAGGCGCGAAGCGCAGCTTCGGCGACCGCCCCGCCCGCCCGGCGCGCGACGGCGACCGCCGTTCGTTCGGCGCGGTGAAGACCGCGCAACCCGTCAAGCGCGCGACGGCCGACGTCGACTACGGCGACGAAACGGGCCTGATGCGCCTGTCGAAGCGGATGTCAGAGCTCGGCATGTGCTCGCGCCGCGAAGCCGACGAATGGATCGAAAAGGGCTGGGTGCTCGTCGACGGCGAACGCATCGACACGCTCGGCACCAAGGTGCGCGCCGACCAGAAGATCGAGATCGACGAGCGTGCGAGCGCCGCGCAGGCCGCGCAAGTGACGATCCTGCTGCACAAGCCGGTGGGCTACGTGTCGGGCCAGGCGGAAGACGGCTACGAGCCGGCGGCCGTGCTGATCACGCGCGCGAACCGCTGGAGCGGCGATCATTCGCCGGTGCGCTTCTCGCCGCAACACCTGCATGCGCTTGCGCCGGCCGGCCGTCTCGACATCGACTCCACCGGCCTGCTGGTGCTGACGCAGAACGGCGTGATCGCGAAGCAACTGATCGGCGAGCAGTCGGACATCGACAAGGAATACCTGGTGCGCGTGCGCTTCGGCGAACGACTGATCGACATCGACCAGCACTTTCCGGCGGAATCGCTCGCGAAGCTGCGCCACGGCCTCGAACTCGACGGCGTCGCGCTGAAGCCCGCGATGGTGAGCTGGCAGAACGGCGAGCAGCTGCGCTTCGTGCTGCGCGAAGGCAAGAAGCGCCAGATCCGCCGCATGTGCGAACTGGTCGGCCTCGACGTGATCGGCCTCAAGCGCGTGCGGATGGGCCGCGTGATGCTCGGCGCGCTGCCGCAGGGCCAATGGCGCTACCTGTCGGCCGACGAGACGTTCTGACCGCAGGCACCCGGTACGCCATCCAATGAAAAAGCCCGCTCGAGCGGGCTTTTTTCTTGTCTGCCGAAAACGGGCCGATCAGTCGTCGTCGGCCGGATCGAGCCCCGGGAACAGCACCTCGGTGAAGCCGAAGCGCGTGAAATCGGTGATCCGCATCGGATACAGCTTGCCGATCAGGTGATCGTATTCGTGCTGGACCACGCGCGCGTGGAACCCCTCGGCGACACGATCGATCTTCTGGCCGAACTGGTCGAAGCCGCTGTAGCGCACCTTCGCGTAGCGGCTGACGACGCCGCGCATCCCCGGCACCGACAGGCAGCCTTCCCAGCCCTCTTCCATGTCCGGCGGCATGTACTCGATCTTCGGGTTGATCAGCACGGTTTCGGGCACCGGCGGCGCATCCGGGTAGCGGTTGTTGTTGCCGAAGCCGAAGATGATGATCTGCAGCCCGATGCCGATCTGCGGCGCGGCCAGCCCGGCGCCGTTCGCGTGGTGCATCGTCTCGAACATGTCCGCGACGATCTCGTGCAGCTCGGGTGTATCGAACCGCTCGACCGGTTGGGCGACTTCGAGCAGGCGCGGATCGCCCATCTTCAGGATCTCGCGAATCATGGCGTATTACCCTCCAGGAGTTGGTGCAGACCGTCTTCGTCCAGCACGGGGATGCCGAGTTCCTCGGCCTTCGCGAGCTTGCTGCCGGCTTCGGCGCCCGCGACCACGTAATCCGTCTTCTTCGATACCGAGCCGGCCACCTTGGCGCCCGCCGCTTCGAGCATTTCCTTCGCCGCATCGCGCGTCAGATTCGGCAGCGTGCCGGTCAGCACGACCGTCTTGCCGGCGAGCACGCCCTGCGGCGCTTTCGGCGCGGGCGGCCCTTCCGGCCACGTGACCTTGCCCGGCGCGCGCAACTGCTCGATCACCGTCCGGTTGTGCTCTTCCGCGAAGAACTGGTGAATCGACTCGGCGACGATCGGTCCGACGTCGTTCACTTCGAGCAGTTCCTCGATCGACGCGTCCATGATCGGCGTCAGCGAGCCGAAATGCTTCGCGAGATCCTTCGCGGTCGATTCGCCGACATGGCGGATGCCGAGCCCGTAGATGAAGCGCGCGAGCGTCGTGTGCTTCGCCTTCTCGAGCGAATCGAGCAGATTCTGCGCGGACTTCTCCGCGAACCGGTCGAGTTCGGCCAGCGTCGCGAACCCGAGATTGAACAGGTCGGCCGGCGTGCGCACCAGATTCAGTTCGACGAGCTGATCGATGATCTTCTCGCCGAGACCGTCGATGTCGAGCGCGCGGCGTTGCGCGAAATGCCACAGCGCCTGCTTGCGCTGCGCCGGGCAGAACAGCCCGCCGGTGCAGCGCGCGATCGCCTCGTCCGGCAGGCGCTCGATCTTCGAGCCGCACACCGGGCATTCGGTCGGCATCACGAATTCGGCCGCGTCCGCCGGGCGCCGGTCGAGCAGCGCGCCGACCACTTCCGGGATCACGTCGCCCGCGCGGCGCACGATCACGGTGTCGCCGATCCGGATGTCCTTGCGGCGCACTTCGTCCTCGTTGTGCAGCGTCGCGTTGGTCACGGTCGCCCCGCCGACGAACACCGGCTCGAGGCGCGCGACCGGCGTGATCGCGCCGGTGCGGCCGACCTGCACGTCGATCGCGACGAGCTTCGTCAGCGCTTCCTGCGCGGGGAACTTGTGCGCGAGCGCGAAGCGCGGCGCACGCGACACGAAGCCGAGCCGCTCCTGCTCGTCGCGCCGGTTGACCTTGTAGACGACGCCGTCGATGTCGTATGGCAGCGACTCGCGCTTCTCGCCGACCTTGCGGAAGAAGTCGAGCAAACCTTCGGCGCCGTGCACGACCGCGCGCTCGCGGTTCACCGGCAGGCCGAACGCCTCGTACCAGTCGAGCAGCGCGCTGTGCGTGTCGGGCATCGGCATCCCGTCGAGCACGCCGATCCCGTACGCGAAGAACGACAGCGGCCGCTGCGCGGTGATCTTCGAGTCGAGCTGGCGCAGGCTGCCGGCCGCCGCGTTGCGCGGGTTCGCGAATTCGCGCTGCTCGGCCGCGCGCTGGCGTTCGTTCAGGCGTGCGAAATCGCGCTTGAACATCAGCACCTCGCCGCGCACGTCGAGCACGGCCGGCACGTGCTTGCCCTTCAGTTTCAGCGGAATCGAGCGGATCGTGCGCACGTTCTCGGTCACGTCCTCGCCCGTCGTCCCGTCGCCGCGCGTCGCGGCCTGCACGAACACGCCGTGCTCGTAGCGCAGCGAAATCGCCAGGCCGTCGAACTTCAGTTCGCACGCGTATTCCACGGGGTCGGTCACCGAGCCGGCGAGATCGGTCGCCTTGGCGAGCGCATCAGCGACGCGCTTGTCGAACGCGACGATGTCCTCGTCGGCGAAGCCGTTGTTCAGCGACAGCATCGGCGCATCGTGGACGACCGGCGTGAAGCCGCCGGCCGCTTCGCCGCCGACGCGCTGCGTCGGCGAATCGGGCGTCACGAGTTCGGGATGGTCGGTTTCGAGCTGCTGCAGCTCACGGAACAGCCGGTCGTATTCGGCGTCGGGCAAATCCGGCTGGTCGAGCACGTAATAGGCGTAGTTCGCCCGCTCGAGTTGGTCGCGCAGCCACGCGGCGCGCGCGTCGGGCTGGCTGGCTGGCGGTTCGGCTTGGGTTCGGGCCATGCTGGCGGCAGAGTCGTTCTGAAAAAAATCGGATGCCCGATTATCTCAGTTTGACGCCGCAGCGGGGCACGCAATGCGGGCCGGATGACGTGCTGCAGCGCACATGAAACGTGCTCGCCGCAGCGACGAACGACGGTGTCGAATACCGCCGTCCGCGCCCGGCGCGTTACTGGCTGAAGAGGCGGCGCGTGACCGGCGAACCGGCCGGGATGCCCGCTTCCTCGAGCTTCGCGTACAGCTTCATCAGTTGCTGCTCGATCGCGAGCAGCGTCGACTCCGGCAGCGGCCGGCGCGAGTCGTCGACGACGCGTGCGCCGATCCGCTCGGACAGCGACTTCGCGTAATCGCACATCAGCCGGAACGGCAGGATGTCCTCTTCGGCCACCGGCACGTCGAGCACCAGCGTGATCATGTTGCCGCCCTTGTACGTCAGGTCGTCGCGCAGGAAGTTCGTATCGCCGAACTGCAGCATGAACACCGGGTTCTGCTTCGCGTCGAGCTTCACGAAGCGCGTGCCGTCGCGCGACAGCAGCAGCCCGTCCTGCGACGCGACCGCCTGCACGTAGTTCGCGGACCACGGCGCACCGTCCGACATCACGTTGATCGACAGTTGCGCGTCGCACTGCGCGGCAAACGCGTCGAGCTCGCGCGCCATCGCGACCGTTTCCATCATGTCCGGGAATTCCGGCGCGCCGTCGATCGCGTCGGCGAACTGCTGGACGCCCGTCACGAATTCGGAGAATTCGAGCTCGTTCAGTGCGCCGCTGCGGTTCGCAAGCTGCGCGGCCGCGCGCAGCTCTTCGTAGCGCACGCCGTTCTGCAGCAGCTCCCACTGGCCGCCTTCCGGCTTGCCTTCGATGTGCACGGGCTTGCTGCCCGCGCGGCGCAGCCGCTGCGCGACCGGCAGGATCTTGTCGCCCGGCAGTGGGCCGGTGAGGCGGATCGGCACGATGCAGTCGATCCGGCGATCGACGATCGCGGGCGGCGCCGACGAGACCGTCGTCGCGGCCGGCATCACCGGTTCGGTCGGCTCGGCCGGTTCGGCCGCCGCGTCATGCGTGGCGGCGGGCACGGCCTCTTCGCCGGCAGCCGGTTCGCTCGATTCGGCCGACGTGTCGACGCCCGTCGCCTCGGCCTGCAGGTCGGCCGGCGTATCGGCCGGCGCGGCCCCGCCGAACGTCGGCTCGACGCGCGCGGTTTCGGCCGCCGCCGTCGCCGCCGCGACCGGCGCCGCGGGCTCGCGGCGCACCGGCTGACGCACCGGCTCGATGAACGGCAACTCTTCGTCGCGCTCGGGGCGGTTCATCGCCTCGGCCGCTTCTTCCGGCATCGGGCGCGGCATCCTGCGGCGCACTTTCGCGCCCTGCCATGCGTTGTAGACCACGACGCCGCCCACCACGACGGCGCCCGCGCCGATCAAACCGAGTGTCAACTCGTCCATGCACGCTCCATCAGCAATTCTTTTTCGTCGGGACCGCGAACGGGCGCCCATGCGCCGCGCGAACGCGGTCCGGTTTCGTCAAACGTCAATTCTGGGCAAAACCCGCGGCGGTTTCCATGTCCACCGCAACGATCCGCGACACGCCCTGTTCCTGCATCGTCACGCCGATCAGTTGCTGCGCCATTTCCATCGCGATCTTGTTGTGCGAGATGAACAGGAACTGCGTCTTGTCGGACATCGCGCGCACGAGATTCGCGAACCGCTCGGTGTTCGCGTCGTCGAGCGGCGCGTCGACCTCGTCGAGCAGACAGAACGGCGCCGGGTTCAGCTGGAACATCGCGAACACCAGCGCGGTCGCGGTCAGCGCCTTTTCGCCGCCCGACAGCAGGTGAATCGTCGCGTTCTTCTTGCCGGGCGGCTGCGCCATCACCTGCACGCCG
Organism: Burkholderia sp. 9779_493; assembly: GCF_015712215.1. Lineage (NCBI taxonomy): Bacteria > Pseudomonadati > Pseudomonadota > Betaproteobacteria > Burkholderiales > Burkholderiaceae > Burkholderia > Burkholderia sp. 9779_493. The sequence goes on along the minus strand of NZ_JACCQA010000002.1, from coordinate 70,998 downwards.
GCATCGAGGATCTCGTCGCCCGTCATGATCAGCTTCGCCTGGCCGCCGCCGAACAGGCGCGGGAACAGGTCGCTGAAATGACGATTGACCTCGTCGAAGGTACCCTGCAGCAGCGTGCGGGTTTCCTGGTCGATCTTGTGGATCGCATCCTCGAGCGTCGTGATCGCGTCGATCAGGTCGGCCGATTGCGCGTCGAGGAACACCTTGCGCTCGCTCGCGGCCTTCAGCTCGTCGAGCGCGGCCATGTTCACCGGGCCGAGCGCGTTGATCGCGTTGTTCAGGCGCGTGACTTCGCCCTGCAGGTAGGACGGCTTCAGATCCGGCGTGAGCTTCGCGGCCAGCGCGGCCTCGTCGACCTCGGCGGTCGCGAGCTGCTCGGCGAACTGCTCGACGGACAGACGCGCGGCCTGCTCCTTCAGTTGCAGCTCGGTGATGCGGTCGCGCAGCGGCTGCAGCGAACGCTCGGCGACGAGCCGCTGCTCGTCCGACGCGCGCAGCTTCGCGGTCAGGTCGTCGAGCTCGATCCGCGCGGCCTGCAGCGCCTCTTCCTTCACCGCGCGAATCTCGAGCGCGTCCTGCAGGCCGGTGTGCGCGGTCTGCTCGTTGATCGTCTCGAGTTCGGCGCGCGCGTCTTCCAGCGACGCGGCGACGCGCTCGCTCTGTTCGTGCGCCACCTGGATCGTGCGCTTGAGCTCGTCGATCCGGGTCACCGCATTGCGGGCGGCGAAGCGCGCGTCGTTCGCGCCGCGCTCCAGGTCGCGCGCTTCCTGACGCGCCTGCGTCAGCGATTCGTCGAGCGACTCGAACGCGAGCTGGTTGTCCTCGAAACGCGCCTGCAGTTCGGCGAGCTCGCCGTCGAAGCGCTCGAAATTCGCTTCCGATTCCGCGCGCAGCGCACGCTGCTCTTCGATCTGCGCGCCGATTTCCTCGAGCTCCTCGCGGATCTGCGTGCTGCGCTGCGTATAGCGTTCATGCGCCTGCGCGAGCTTCAGCACGTCCATCTGCAGCGCATGCACGCGCTGCGTCGCCCGTTCGGCCTGGGCCCGGACGTCGCCGAGCGCCTGCGTGGCCTGCGTGTGCGCGGCTTCCGCCCGCACGGCGGCCGTGCGCGCCTCGTCGGCGAGCAGCGCCTGCGCCCGCACCTGGCGCGCCAGGTTCTCGATTTCCTGCTGGCGGGCCAGCATCCCGGCCTGCTCCGAATCGGCGGCGTACAGCTGCACGCCGACACGCGTGACGATATGGCCGGCCTTGACGACGAACGCGCCGCCTGCCGGCAGCTGCGTGCGCGTCGCGAGCGCCTGCGCGACGTCGTCGGCGACATAGACGTTGCCGAGCCAGTCGTTCAGCACCGCGCGGATGCCCGCGTCGTCGATGCGCACGAGCGACAGCACCGGCCGCAGCCCGGCCACCGCGGCAGGCGGCTCACCGGCCGCGGGCGGCGCGTAGAACGCGAGCTTCGCGGGCGGCGCATCGCTCGCGAAGGCCTTCACCCAGTCGAGATTCGATACTTCGAGCGCGGCGAGACGCTCGCGCAGCACGGCCTCGAGCGCCGCTTCCCAGCCGGCCTCGACGTGCAGCTTCTTCCACAGACGCGGCAGCGCGCCGAGCTCGTGCTTGTCGAGCCACGGCTGCACCTTGCCTTCGGTCTGCACGTTCTCCTGCAGTTGCTTCAGCGCGGCGAGGCGCGCTTCGAGCTGGTGGATCTGCGCGGCTTCAGCCTGCACGCGCTCCTGCGCGGCGCGGCGTTCACCGTCGAGGCGCGGCACCGTTTCCTGCGCGTCCGCCAGGCGTGCCTGCGCTTCCGCGAGGATCTCTTCCTGTTCGGCCAGCTGCATGCGCAGCTCTTCGAGTTGCGTCTCGTCCGGCGCGTCGAGCCCGCCCGCTTCGCTCTTCAGGCGCTCGTGGCGCTGCTGGAGCTGCTGGAGCTGCTGGTCGGCGTTGCGCTGGTGTGCGGCTTCGAGCTTCAGCGACTGCTCGGTCTGCGCGATCCGCGCGCGCTCGTCGTTGAGCTGCGCCTGCGCGTCGCGCCACTTCGCTTCGAGCGCCGGCAGCGCATCGTGCTTCGCGGCCGCGTTGTCCTCGGCGAGCGCGGCCTTTTCGTCGGCCATCGCGCGCGCCTCTTCGGCTTCCTCGAGCTCGTCCTGCGACTTCTCGGCCTGCGCGCGCCACTGCTCGCGCTGCGCGTTGAGCGCGGCGATCTGCGCCTGCACGCGGTTGCGCGATTCGACGATGAACTTGATCTCGGCTTCGAGGCGGCTCACCTCGGCATTCGCCTCGTAGAGCGCACCCTGCGCGCCCTGCATCGCGTCGCTCGCCGAGTAATGCGCGACGCGCAGCGTCTCGAGCTGCGCCTCGACTTCGCGCAGCTTCGCCGTCTGCGCCTCGAGGTCGATCTGCGCCTGTTCGATCGCGCGCTGCTGCTTCTGCTGCTCGCCGGCCGCCTCGTTCTTGCGCAGCAGCCACAAGAGGCGCTGCTTCTCCTCGCCGTCGGCGACGAGTTCCTTGTACTTGGTCGCGACCACCGCCTGCGCCTCGAGCTTCTCGAGGTTCGCGCCGAGTTCGCGCACGATGTCCTCGACGCGCGTCAGGTTCTCGCGCGTGTCGTGCAGGCGGTTCTCGGTTTCGCGGCGGCGTTCCTTGTACTTCGACACGCCGGCGGCCTCCTCGAGGAACACGCGCAGCTCTTCGGGCTTCGCCTCGATGATCCGCGCGATCATGCCCTGCCCGATGATCGCGTACGCACGCGGGCCGAGGCCGGTGCCGAGGAAGATGTCCTGGATGTCGCGGCGGCGCGCCGGCAGGTTGTTGATGTAGTAGCTCGACGTGCCGTCGCGCGTCAGCACGCGCTTGACGGCGATCTCGCCGTACTGGCCCCACTGCCCGGCCGCGCGGCCGTCGGAGTTGTCGAAGATCAGTTCGACGCTGGCCCGGCTGCCGGGCTTGCGGGCGGTCGAACCGTTGAAGATCACGTCCTGCATCGATTCGCCGCGCAGCTCGGACGCGCGCGACTCGCCGAGCACCCAGCGCACGGCATCGATGATGTTGGACTTGCCGCATCCGTTCGGGCCGACCACGCCGACGAGCTGGCCCGGAACCTGGAAATGCGTGGGATCGACGAAGGATTTGAAGCCAGCGAGTTTGATCGAGCTCAGACGCACGGCGGTATCGGATGTGAAGAAGGTGTGAAACGGACGGGGCCGCACGGCGCGGGGCCGGAGAGCCCCTGCGCGCCACGCGCCCCGGAATTCAAAAACGGGGCCGCGCGCATCCCGCGTTGGCCCCGCAAACGGCTTCCATCATACCATCGCGCGTGCGCCGTCCCGACCGTCGCCGGGTTTGCCCGGTGCCGGCGCGGCACGATGGACCCGGCTCGACAGCAGCGTCGCCAGCACGATGCACGCGCCGCCCGCCCACTCGCGCGCGGTCGGCAACTCGTTCGCGAACACCCACGCCGACAGCGCGGTGATCACGATCTCGAACAGCATGATGATCGACGCGCGGTTCGCCGGCACGCGCGCGAGGCCGTACTGGACGAGCAGGTTGTTCGACGCCATCGTCACGCCGATCGCGGCGATGATCAGCGCGGCCACGCCGAGCTGGCCGCTCGCCGGCACGGCCGGCAGCCCTTCGAACAGCGACGCGATCGCGCCGAACACCGCCGCGCCGCCGAACAGCGTCGCGGTGCGCATTTCCGCGCGCATCTCGGGGAGCTCGCGGCTCGCCTTGATCACGAGCACGTTGCTCATCGCGAAGCTCAGCCCGGCGGCGAGACCGGCCCATTCGGCCGGGTTGGCCGGCAGCGGCAAGCCGAGCTTCGGCGACCACAGCATCAGCATCGCGCCGCCGATCGACAGCGCCGCCAGCCCCGCGCCGGCCCAGGTCAGCCGTTCGCGCAGCAGGAAGTGCGCGTAGATCGCGGTCCAGGCCGGGGTCAGGTAGAACAGCAGCATCACCCGCAGCACCTCGCCGTGGATCGTGCCCCATACGAACCCGAGGTTCGTCACGCCGGCCGTCACCGCGATGCCCGGCAGCACCCAGTGCCAGCGCAGCGTCGCGATCGTGCGGTGGCGCGCGACGATCACGAACAGGAACGCGACGAGGCTCGTCAGCGCGCTCGCCAGCGTGCCCGTCACGCCGAGCGACGCGAGGATCCGCAGCGGATACCAGATCAGGCCCCATACCGACGCGCCGATCAGGATGGCCAGCGTCGGCAGACTGCCGCGTACCGCGTTGTTCATTTGGTTCGATACCCTTTATTCGACCGGCCCGGCCGCCGTTCCGGCAGGCCGTGACCGCATTCCGTCACGCTATAATCGTCCGCTGCGACCCGCGCGCCCGACGCGCCCGTTCGCAGCCGCGCGGCGCGCCCGCCGCTTCTTTCGCTCCAACCGGCCGCGATGGCCGCTTCGCCCGTGAACCCTCGACTCGACTCGCTCCAGCCCTATCCCTTCGAAAAGCTGCGCGCCCTGTTCAAGGACGTGACGCCTTCCGGCGACCTCAAACCGATCAGCTTCGGCATCGGCGAGCCCAAACACGCGACGCCGGCGCTGATCCGCGACGCCGTGGTGGCCGCGCTCGACGGCCTCGCGTCGTACCCGGCCACCGCCGGCTCGGACGCGCTGCGCACGTCGATCGCGCACTGGCTCGAGCGCCGCTACGGGCTGCCGGCGGTCGATCCGGCCACGCAGGTGCTGCCGGTGTCGGGCTCCCGCGAGGCGCTGTTCTCGCTCGCGCAGACGGTGATCGACGCGCGCCCGGCCGCGGACGGCAAGAAGGCGATCGTACTCTGTCCGAATCCTTTCTATCAAATTTACGAAGGCGCGGCGCTGCTGGCCGGCGCCGAACCCTATTTCGCGAACAGCGACCCGGCCCGCAACTTCGCGTGCGACTACGCGGCCGTGCCCGATGAAGTCTGGGCGCGCACGCAGCTGCTGTACGTGTGCTCGCCCGGCAACCCGACGGGCGCCGTGCTGACGCTCGACGACTGGCGCGAGCTGTTCGCGCTGTCCGACCGCCACGGTTTCGTGATCGCGTCCGACGAGTGCTATTCGGAAATCTATTTCGATGAAGCGGCGCCGCCGCTCGGCGGCCTCGAGGCCGCGCACCGCCTCGGCCGCGGCTTCGAGCGGCTCGTGATGCTGTCGAGCCTGTCGAAGCGCTCGAACGTGCCGGGCATGCGTTCGGGCTTCGTCGCCGGCGACGCCGCGCTGCTGAAGCAATTCCTGCTGTACCGCACGTACCACGGCGCCGCGCTGTCGCCGGTCTGGCAGCACGCGAGCATCGCCGCGTGGAACGACGAGGCGCACGTGCGCGAGAACCGCGCGCTGTACCTGCAGAAATTCAATACGGTCACACCGATGCTCGCCGACGTGATCGACGTGAAGCTGCCCGACGCCGCGTTCTACCTGTGGGCCAACGTGTCGCGCACCGGCCTGTCGGACACCGAGTTCGCCCGCCGCCTGTACGCCGACTATAATGTGACGGTTCTGCCCGGCTCGTACCTGGCGCGCGATGCGCACGGCACGAACCCGGGCCGCGATTTCATCCGGATCGCGCTCGTCGCGGGCACCCCCGAATGCGTCGAGGGCGCGCAACGCATCGTCGATTTCTGCCGCGCTCTCGCGCGGTAAGACGTCCATCCCGATCAATTCCATCCATCTCCTGCGAAAACGAACATGTCGCAACAACTTCAGCAAATCATCGATACCGCCTGGGAAAACCGCGCCGAGCTGTCGCCGAAGGCCGCGCCCGCCGACGTCCGCGAAGCCGTCGCTCACGCGATCGAGCAGCTCGACAAGGGCGCCCTGCGCGTCGCCGAGAAAATCGACGGCAACTGGACGGTCCACCAGTGGCTGAAGAAGGCCGTGCTGCTGTCGTTCCGCCTGGAGGACAACGCGCCGATGCCGGCCGGCGGCTACTCGCAGTTCTACGACAAGGTGCCGTCGAAGTTCGCGAACTACACGGCCGAAGACTTCGCCGCGGGCGGCTTCCGCGTCGTCCCGCCGGCCATCGCGCGCCGCGGCTCGTTCATCGCGAAGAACGTCGTGCTGATGCCGTCGTACACCAACATCGGCGCGTACGTCGACGAAGGCACGATGGTCGACACGTGGGCCACGGTCGGTTCGTGCGCGCAGATCGGCAAGAACGTGCACCTGTCGGGCGGCGTCGGCATCGGCGGCGTGCTCGAGCCGCTGCAGGCGAACCCGGTCATCATCGAGGACAACTGCTTCATCGGCGCGCGCTCGGAAGTCGTCGAAGGCGTGATCGTCGAGGAAAACTCGGTGATCTCGATGGGCGTGTACCTCGGCCAGAGCACGAAGATCTACGATCGCGAGACGGGCGAAGTCAGCTACGGCCGCATCCCGGCCGGCTCGGTCGTCGTCGCCGGCAACCTGCCGTCGAAGGACGGCTCGCACAGCCTGTACTGCGCGGTGATCGTCAAGAAGGTCGACGCGAAGACGCGTGCGAAGGTCGGCCTGAACGAGCTGCTGCGAGGCGACTGATGGCGAAGCCGCACACCGTGGTCGTCTACGGCATTCCGAACTGCGACACCGTGAAGAAGGCCCGCGTGTGGCTCGACGATCACGGCGTCGAATTCGAGTTCCACGATTTCAAGAAGCTCGGCGTCAGCGCGCCGCTGATCGAAGACTGGCTGAAGGACGTGTCGCTCGACGCGCTCGTGAACAAGCGCGGCACCACGTGGCGCGGCCTGGACGACGCGATGAAGGCGGCTGCCGAAACGAAGACCGGCGCGGTCGCACTGATGATCCACAAGCCGTCGGTCATCAAGCGCCCCGTGCTCGTCGTCAACGGCCGCGTGAAATCGCTCGGCTTCGTGGCCGATCAATACGCGGCGCTGTTTGCCGCATAGGGTTGCCCGCGCTGCGCCCACGGGCGCCGCCCTGTCGCTGCCGGCCACCGCGCCGGCATTTTTTATCGAAAGTGGTCCGAACCATGTCCGCCACCCTAGCCCTTACCGAACAGCTGATCGCCCGCGCGTCCGTGACGCCCGACGACCAGCACTGCCAGCAGATCATGACCGAGCGCCTCGCCGCGCTCGGCTTCGAATGCGAGACCATCGCGTCGCACGGCGTGACCAACCTGTGGGCCGTCAAGCGCGGCACCGATGGCCGCGACGGCAAGCTGCTCGCGTTCGCGGGCCACACCGACGTCGTGCCGACCGGCCCGCTCGAACAGTGGACCTCGCCGCCGTTCATCCCCGCCCATCGCGACGGCAAGCTGTACGGCCGCGGCGCGGCCGACATGAAGACGTCGCTCGCGGCGTTCGTCGTCGCGTCCGAGGAATTCGTCGCGGCCCATCCCGACCATCGCGGCGCGATCGCGTTCCTGATCACGAGCGACGAGGAAGGCCCGGCCACCGACGGCACCGTGAAGGTCGTCGAACTGCTGCAGGCACGCGGCGAACGCCTCGACTACTGCATCGTCGGCGAGCCGACGTCGACCACCGAGCTCGGCGACGTCGTCAAGAACGGCCGCCGCGGGTCGATGTCCGGCGAACTGGTCGTCAAGGGCGTGCAGGGCCACATCGCGTATCCGCACCTCGCGAAGAACCCGATCCACCTGCTCGCGCCGGCGCTCGCCGAGCTCGCCGCCGAGCAATGGGACGCCGGCAACGAATACTTCCCGCCGACCACCTGGCAGGTGTCGAACCTGCACGCCGGCACCGGCGCGACCAACGTGATCCCCGGCCACGCCGACCTGCTGTTCAACTTCCGCTTCTCGACCGCGAGCACCGTCGAAGGCCTGCAGGCCCGCGTGCACGCGATCCTCGACAAGCACGGCCTCGAATACACGCTGAAGTGGTCGGTGAGCGGCCTGCCGTTCCTCACGCCGCGCGGCGAACTGTCGGGCGCGCTGGAACACGCGATCCGCACCGAAACCGGCATCACGACCGAGCTGTCGACGACGGGCGGTACGTCGGACGGCCGCTTCATCGCGCGCATCTGCCCGCAGGTAATCGAGTTCGGCCCGCCGAACGGCAGCATCCACAAGATCGACGAGCACATCGAGGTGCGCTTCGTCGACCCGCTGAAGAACGTGTACCGACGCGTGCTCGAACAACTGATTGCCTGACGGAGCCTCGCATGACGACACCTTTTGCCACAGTCCGCGACCTGCTGCGCTACGCGGTCACGCGCTTCTCGAAAGCGAAGCTCGCGTTCGGCCACGGTTCCGACAACGCGTACGACGAAGCGGCCTACCTCGTGCTGCATACGCTCGATTTGCCGCTCGACACGCTCGAGCCGTTCCTCGACGCGCGCCTGTTGCCCGACGAAATCGCGGCCGTGCTCGCGGTGATCGAACGACGCGCGACCGACCGCGTGCCGGCCGCGTACCTCACGCATGAAGCGTGGATGCACGGCCACCGCTTCTATGTCGACGAACGCGTGATCGTGCCGCGCTCGTTCATCGGTGAACTGCTCGACGACGGACTGCAACCGTATGTCGCCGACCCCGAGCAGGTCGGCGCGGTGCTCGAACTGTGCACCGGCTCCGGCTGCCTCGCGATCCTCGCGGCGAGCGCGTTCCCGAACGCCGAGATCGACGCGGTCGACCTGTCGGACAAGGCGCTCGAAGTCGCGGCAATCAACGTGCGCGACTACGGCCTCGAAGACCGCATCGGGCTGCACCGCGGCGACCTGTACGCACCGTTGCCCGCGTTCCGCACCGACCCCGACTCGCGCTACGACGTGATCCTGACGAACCCGCCGTACGTGAACGCCGCGTCGATGGCCGCGCTGCCGCCCGAATACCGGCACGAGCCGGAGATGGCGCTCGCCGGCGGCGACGACGGGATGGACATCGTGCGACGTATCGTCGCCGAAGCGCACCGCTGGCTGCATGACGACGGCGTGCTCGTCGTCGAGATCGGCAACGAGCGCGAGCACGTCGAAGCGGCATTCGGCGGCCTCGAGCTCACGTGGCTGCCCACCAGCGCGGGCGACGACGCCGTGTTCCTGATCCAGGCGTCGGACCTGCCGCGCAAGGCCTGAGCGTTCCCGGCCCACCCGCCGTGCGGCGCACCACTGCGCTGCACGGTTGGGTAAGATGCGCGTAGGCGGCCGCCCGGCCGCACGACCTGCGGAATCCCCTCGGGAGTCCGCTCGGGAGTCCTTTACGCGCCCATGACCCTCGACTGGCTACATCTCGGCACCCTGATCCTGACCGTCCACGTGCTCGGGATCGTCGCGGCGTGCCACGCAATCATGAACACGCGCACGTCGCAAGGCGCGATCGCGTGGGCCGTCTCGCTCACGGCCATGCCGTACCTGACGCTCGTCCCGTACCTGTTCCTCGGCCGCAGCAAATTCTCCGGCTACGTCGACGCCCGGCGCCACGAGCTGGAAATGTTGCGCACGCACACACCGCGCTCGCCGTGGCGCACCACCGACGCGACCGACGGGCCCGCCGCCGACGCGCTCGGCCAGGCTGCCGTACTCGCGCTCACGCGGCTCGGCGGCATGCCGTTCCTCGGCGGCAATTCGGTGCGCACGCTCGTGAACGGCGACGCGACGTTCTCCGCCATCCTGTCGGCGATCGACGCCGCGCGCGACTACGTGCTCGTCCAGTTCTTCATCGTGCGCGACGATGCGCTCGGCCGGATGATGCGCGATGCGCTGCTTGCGCGCGCGGCGGCCGGCGTGCGCTGCTGCCTGCTGTACGACAGCATCGGCAGCTTCGACCTGCCGCACAGCTACGTCGACGCATTGCGCCGGGGCGGCGTCGAGGTCCATCCGTTCGCGACCAACCGGAAATTCGTCAACCGCTTCCAGCTGAACTTCCGCAACCATCGCAAGATCGTCGTCGTCGACGGCAATCGCGCGTTCGTCGGCGGCCACAACGTCGGCGTCGAATATCTCGGCGCGAAGCCGCGCCTGTCGCCATGGCGCGACACCCACATCGAGATACGCGGCCCCGTGGTGGCGAGCATCCAGTACGTGTTCGCCGAAGACTGGCACTGGGCGACGCAGAAGCTGCCGCCCATCGCGCTGCCGCCGCCCGCGCAGCCCGGCGACGGCATGCACTGCCTCGCGGTGCCGATGGGACCGGCCGACAAGCAGGAAACCGGATCGCTGTTCTTCGTCGAATCGATCAATGCCGCCCGCGAGCGGGTCTGGATCACCACCCCGTACCTGGTTCCGGACGAAGCCGTGGTCTCCGCGCTGAAGCTCGCCGTGATGCGCGGCGTCGACGTGCGCATCCTGATCCCGAGCCGGCGCGATCACTACGTCGTGTTCGAGGCGTCGAAGCTCTACGCGCGCGACCTCGTCGATGCCGGCGTGAAGGTGTTCCGCTACCGGCCCGGCTTCCTGCACCAGAAAGTCGTGCTGATCGACCGCATCGCGGCGGCGATCGGCAGCGCGAATCTCGACAACCGCTCGTTCCGCCTCAATTTCGAGGTCATGGTCATGATCGTCGACCGCGCGTTCGCCCACGAAGTGGAGGCGATGCTCGATGCCGACTTCGCGCAAGCCTACGAGGTCGATGCGGACGAATACCGGCAGTCGCCCGCCTGGCGGCGCATCGCGATGCACGTCGCGCGGCTGTTCGCGCCGATCCTTTGACGGCCAGCGCGAGCCGCCCCCGCACGATCCGCACCGGTGCGGCGCACGCCGCCCTGCGCCGTCACAGCAGCTTGTCGATGTCCGCGGCGATTTCGTCGGGCTTGGTGGACGGCGCGTAGCGCTTGACGATCCGCCCTTCGCGGTCGATCAGGAATTTCGTGAAATTCCACTTGATCGCCTTGAGGCCGAGAATGCCGGGCGCCGCGTCGGTCAGATAGCGATACAGCGGATGCGCATGGTCGCCCTTCACGTCGATCTTCGCGAACATCGGAAACGTGACGCCGTAGTTGCGTTCGCAGAACGCGCCGATCTGCGCGGCGTCCCCCGGCTCCTGCTTGCCGAACTGGTTGCAGGGAAAGCCGAGCACGAAGAAACCGCGCGCCGCGTATTGGTCGTACAGCTTCTGCAGACCCGCGTACTGCGGCGTGAAACCGCACTCGCTCGCGGTATTGACGATCAGCAGCACCTTGCCGCGATACGCGTCGAGCGATACCGGCGCACCGGCGAGCGTCTCTGCGCTGAACGAATACAGGGTGGACATCGGGCACTCCTTTTACGAAACCGGATCGACGTGGAGTCTAGGCGAAATTGCGCCGTTGCGGCATCCGCCGGACGGCCGATGCCCGGCGCGACCGGCGCGCAGTCTAGAATAGCGGTTTTGGCCAGCCATTTCCGCCGTGATCCGTTTCAATCAGTTCAGCCTTGCGCGCGGCACGAAGCCGCTGTTCGAGTCGACCTCGTTCGTGCTCAATCCCGGCGAGAAAGCCGGCCTGATCGGCGCGAACGGCGCCGGCAAGTCGACGCTGTTTTCCGTCCTGCGCGGCGAGCTGCACTCGGACGCCGGCGATTTCTCGATGCCGCCGTCGTGGCGGATCGCCCACGTGTCGCAGGAAACGCCCGCGGTCGACCGCTCGGCGCTCGACTACACGCTCGACGGCGATACCGCGCTGCGCGAGATCGAGGCCCGCATCGCCGCCGCATCGGCCGCGCATGACGGCGCCGCCGAAGCCGACGCGCACGCGGCGTTCGCCGATGCCGACGGCTACACCGCGCCGGCCCGCGCCGAAGCGCTGCTGCTCGGCCTCGGCTTCACGCTCGCGCAGACGCGCGAATCCGTCGCGAGCTTCTCCGGCGGCTGGCGCATGCGGCTGAACCTCGCGCAGGCGCTGATGTGCCGCTCCGACCTGCTGCTGCTCGACGAACCGACGAACCACCTCGACCTCGACGCGATCGTCTGGCTCGAAGACTGGCTGCATCGCTACCCCGGCACGCTCGTCGTGATTTCGCACGACCGCGAATTCCTCGATTCGATCTGCAACGTCACGCTGCATCTGGAAAACCGCCAGGTGAAGCGCTACGGCGGCAACTACTCGCAGTTCGAAGTGCTGCGCGCGCAGCAACTGGCGCTGCAGCAAAGCGCGTACGAAAAGCAGCAGAAGACGATCGAGCACCTGCAGAGCTTCGTCGACCGCTTCAAGGCCAAGGCGACCAAGGCCAAGCAGGCGCAAAGCCGGATGAAGGCGCTCGAGAAGATGGAGCTGATCGCGCCCGCGCACATCGCGTCGCCGTTCACGTTCGAATTCCGCACGCCCGATGCCGCGCCGAACCCGATGATGGTGATGGAAGACGTCCGCTGCGGCTACCATGCCGACGACGGAACGGACATCCCGATCGTCGAGCGCGTCGCGCTGTCGATCCAGAACGGCCAGCGCATCGGCCTGTTGGGCGCGAACGGCCAGGGCAAGTCGACGCTGATCAAGACGCTGGCCGGCACGCTCGCACCGCTGTCGGGGCACGTGCGCGACGGCAAGGGGCTGACGATCGGCTATTTCGCGCAGCACCAGCTCGAAACGCTGCGCGAGGACGACTCGCCGCTCGCGCATCTGGCGCGGCTCGCGCCCGACACGCGCGAGCAGGAATTGCGCGACTTCCTCGGCGGCTTCAATTTCTCGGGCGACATGGCGACGAGCCCGGTCGGGCCGTTCTCGGGCGGCGAAAAAGCCCGCCTCGCGCTGGCGCTGATCATCTGGCAGAAGCCGAACCTGCTGCTGCTCGACGAACCGACGAACCACCTCGACCTCGAAACGCGCCACGCACTGACGATGGCACTCGCGCAGTTCGAAGGCACGCTGATCCTCGTGTCGCACGATCGCCACCTGCTGCGCGCGACGACCGACCAGTTCATGCTGGTCGCGAAGCACCGGCTGCAGCCGTTCGACGGCGACCTCGACGACTACCGCGACTGGCTGCTGCAGCACGCGGCCGAGCAGCGCGCGGCCGCCAAGGCCGACAGCGCGGCCGCCGCGGGCGCCGATCCGGGCGTCAACCGCAAGGATCAGAAGCGCCAGGCGGCCGAGGAACGCCAGCGGCTGTCGCAGTTGAAGAAGCCGCTGCAGAACCGCATCACGAAGCTCGAAAAGGAAATGGAAACGCTGCACGCGGAGAAGGCGCGCCTCGATGCGTTCGTCGCCGATCCGGCCAGCTACGAGGCCGCGCGCAAGACGGAGCTGACCGAGGCGATTCGCAAGCTCGGCGAGGTCAACACCCGGCTCGAGACGGTCGAGGCGGACTGGCTCGCCGTGCAGGAAGAACTCGAGCAGATCGGCTGAGCGCGGCCGCCGGCGCGCCATCAGCCGATGATCGCTTCATCGGTGGTGCAGCGCGTCGGGGCGTCACCGCCCCACGAATCCGCCCGGCCGCGCCGCATCCGGAAACGATGAGGCCGGGCGCGTTGGCCCGGCCTCGTTTTCATTGCGTTTGACGTAGTTGCCCGGCCCGTCGGCCGGCCGCGCGAGCCGCTCAGCGGCGCGGCAGCGTGTCGCGCGGCATCTGCTCGTCGTCGCCCATCAGGTGCCGGCGCCCTTTGATCGGCCGGCGGATCGCCGCGGCGACTTCCGCTTCCGTCACATCCTCGGATACGACCTTGCGCGCCAGGCGCCCTTCTTCGTCGATCCATTCGACGATCCGGCATCCGCCGCCCCACGGCTGGCGAATCGGCTCCGACACGCGGCAGCCGCGCAGGTTGTAAAGGCGTCCGCCAGGCGCTTCCCCGTACGATTTCAACATAGGTTCCCTTCGCATTGCGCGGTTCGACAATCCGGCAAAGGATAGGGAAAAGCGATGTCCGGCGGGTTACAGCAGCCTACATATTCTTTACAGCGAATTACGCGACAGATCGCCGGGCGATGTACGGTCCGCGCGCGGGCCCGCGCCGCTCATTCAAGATCGCGCACGCGGTCGATCGCCTGCTCGAGCCGCTCGACGGCCATCACGTTCAGCCCTTCGATCGGCTGTTTCGGCGCATTCGCCTTCGGAATCAGCGCGGACGTGAAGCCGAGCTTCGCCGCTTCGCGCAGCCGTTCCTGCCCGCGCGGAGACGGCCGGATCTCGCCCGCCAGCCCCACCTCGCCGAACACGATCAGCCCTTTCGGCAGCGCCTTGTTGCGCATCGACGAGTGAATCGCGAGCAGCACCGCGAGGTCGGCGGCCGGCTCGGTGATCTTCACGCCGCCCACCGCATTGAGGAACACATCCTGATCGAAGGCCGCGATGCCCGCGTGGCGGTGCAGCACCGCGAGCAGCATCGCGAGCCGGTTCTGTTCGAGGCCGACCGCGAGCCGGCGCGGGTTCGGCACGTGCGCGGTATCGACCAGCGCCTGGATTTCGACGAGCAGCGGGCGCGTGCCTTCCTGCGTGACGAGCACGCACGACCCGGGTACGACCTGCTCGTGCTGCGACAGGAACAGCGCGGACGGGTTGGCTACGCCGCGCAGCCCGCGCTCGGTCATCGCGAACACGCCGAGCTCGTTGACCGCGCCGAAGCGGTTCTTGAACGCGCGCACGAGCCGGAACGACGAGTGCGTGTCGCCTTCGAAGTACAGCACCGTGTCGACGATGTGCTCGAGCACGCGCGGGCCGGCCAGGTTGCCCTCCTTCGTCACGTGCCCGACCATGATGATCGCGGTGCCCGACTGTTTCGCGATGCGCGTGAGCTGCGCCGCGCATTCGCGCACCTGCGCGACCGAGCCGGGCGCCGACGTGAGCGCGTCCGAATAGACGGTCTGGATCGAGTCGATGACGGCCACGTCCGGCCGCTCCGTATCGATCGCGGCCTGGATCTTCTCGAGCTGGATCTCGGCGAGCAGCTTCAGTTCGGCAGCCGGTGCGCCGCCGTCGAGCAATGCGAGCCGTTGCGCGCGCAATGCGATCTGCGCGGCCGATTCCTCGCCGCTGATATAGAGCGCGCGCCGCTCGCTCGCGATATCCGCGAGCGACTGCAGCAGCAGCGTCGACTTGCCGATGCCCGGATCGCCGCCGATCAGCACGACGCCGCCCGGCACCAGCCCGCCGCCCAGCACGCGGTCGAATTCGCCGATGCCGGTGGAGAAGCGCGGCACGTCGGCGGCCTCGATGTCGGCGAGGCGCTGCACCGGCGCCCGCTTCGCGAGCGACTGGAAGCGATGGGCGGCCGGCGACTCGGCGACCGATTCGACGAGGGTGTTCCAGGCCTGGCACGACGGGCACTGCCCCTGCCACTTCGGGGTCTGTCCGCCGCACTCGCTGCAGACGTAAACGGTTTTCTGTTTGGCCACGCGCGACGCCCTTATTCCGCTCGCACCGGCACGCGGCCGGCGACCGCGCACATCAGCTCGTAGCCGATCGTCCCGCAATGGCGCGCGACATCGTCGATCGGCAGCGCGTTGCCCCACAGTTCGACCCGCGCGCCGACGCCGGCCTGCGGGCACGGCGTCAGGTCGACGGTGATCATGTCCATCGACACGCGACCGACGATCCGCGTACGGATGCCGTCGACGATCACGGGCGTGCCTTCCGGCGCAACGCGCGGATAGCCGTCCGCGTAACCGCACGCGACCACGCCGATCCGCATCGGCGCCTGCGCGGAAAACGTCGAGCCATAGCCGATCGCCTGGCCCTTCGCGATCGTCTGCACCGCGATCAGCTCGGACGCGAGCGTCATCGCCGGCTTCAGCCCGGTATCCGCGATATCGGACGACAGCCCGGACGGCGACGCGCCATACAGGACGATCCCCGGCCGCACCCAGTCGAAGTGCGTATCCGGATGCCACAGCACGGCCGCCGAATTCGCGAGGCTGCGCGCGCCGGCGATGTTTTCCGCGCCGCGCTCGAACGTCGCGAGCTGCTCGGCGACGCCGCGCTCGTTGTCCGCGTCCGAAAAATGGGTCATCAACGTGATCTGGCCGATGCCGGGGCACGCGCGGGCGCGCTCCCACGCGGCGCGGTATTTCTCCGGCACGTAACCGAGCCGGTTCATCCCGCTGTTCATCTTGAGCTGCACGTTGACGGGCTTCGACAGCCGCGCCGTTTCCAGCATCCGCATCTGCTCGTCGTTGTGGACGGTCGTGGTCAGGCTGTAGCGGTCGATCACGTCGATGTCGGTCGAGCGGAAGAAGCCTTCGAGCAGCAGGATCGGGCCGGCCCAGCCGAGCTCGCGCAGCTTCACGGCCTCGTCGAGGTCGAGCAGGCCGAAGCCGTCGGTGCCGCGCAGGCCCGGAAACACGCGGGCGAGACCGTGGCCGTACGCGTTGGCCTTGACGACCGCCCAGACCTTGGACGGGCCGGCAAAGCGGCGGACGACGGAGAGATTGTTCGCGAGAGCGGCGGTGTGGATGGTGGCGGAGATCGGGCGCGGCATGGGAAATTTACGTAAAGACGCTTGCGAATCATCAGCTTACCGCGCCTTTTGAGCACCGAAGCCGACAATTTGCGGAACGATCGGGGAATCTTGCTAGTCCGAATTCGCGTATTTTCATGTTATAAAGCCGTGCGCACAACCCATTTCGAACGGAATAAGCCGATCGCATACCAGGCGGCCTACGCGGCCCTGCCGCAGCGACGAAAGCATCGCATCAGATGAAAAAAGGTTTTTACACCATCATGGCCGCGCAGTTTTTCTCGTCGCTGGCCGACAATGCGCTTCTCATCGCCGCCATCGCCCTGCTGAAAGACCTCCACGCCCCCAACTGGATGACACCGCTGCTGAAGCTGTTCTTCGTGTTGTCGTATGTGGTGTTGGCGGCGTATGTCGGTGCCTTCGCGGATTCGCGCCCGAAGGGCCGCGTGATGTTCATCACCAACTCGATCAAGGTGATCGGCTGCCTGATCATGCTGTTCGGCGCCCACCCGCTGATCGCGTACGGGATCGTCGGGTTCGGCGCGGCGGCCTACTCGCCCGCCAAATACGGAATTCTCACCGAGCTGCTGCCGGCCGACCGGCTGGTCGCCGCGAACGGCTGGATCGAAGGCACGACCGTCAGCTCGATCATCCTCGGCACCGTGCTCGGCGGCGCGCTGATCAGCCCGCACATCGCGTCGCACGTGATCGCGCACACGCCCGCCTGGATCGGCACGCCGGCCGAAGCCGCGATGGCGATCATCATGGCCATCTACGTGGTCGCCGCGCTGTTCAACCTGCGCATTCCCGACACCGGCGCCCGCTACCCGAAGCAGGAACGCGGCCCGGTCAAGCTGCTCACCGATTTCGCCGACTGCTTCATGGTGCTCTGGCGCGACAAGCTCGGCCAGATTTCGCTGGCGGTCACCACGCTGTTCTGGGGCGCGGGTGCGACGCTGCAGTTCATCGTGCTGAAGTGGGCCGAGGTGTCGCTCAACATGTCGCTGTCCGAAGGCGCGATCCTGCAGGCCGTGGTCGCGGTCGGCGTCGCGGCCGGCGCGATCGCCGCGGCCGCCCGGATTCCGCTGAAGAAGTCGCTGACCGTGCTGCCCGTCGGCATCGTCATGGGCATCGCGGTGATGCTGATGGCGTTCTACACGCGCGATCTGTTTCCGTCGCACTGGGCCGTGCACTTCGGCCATCTGCGCCTGCCGTTCTACCTGATCGTCGCCTACATCTTCCTGATCGGCGTCGGCGCGCTGTCCGGCTACTTCGTCGTGCCGATGAACGCGCTGCTGCAGCACCGCGGCCACGTGCTGCTGTCGGCCGGCCACTCGATCGCGGTGCAGAACTTCAACGAGAACCTGTCGGTGCTCGTGATGCTGTGCCTGTATGCGGTGCTCGTGTGGCTCGACGTACCGGTCGGCGTCGTGATCGTGCTGTTCGGCACGTTCGTGTGCCTGACGATGTGGCTCGTGATGCGCCGCCACCAGGCGAACCAGCGCCAGTTCGACTCGGTCGCGCTGATCGGCGAATCGCGGCACTGACGCTACACTCTCCGTTTCCGTCCGCCGGCGCCGGGCCTCGAACCGGCGCGTTGCCCTCATGACGCACCCGATACCCAACATCCTGACGATCGCCGGCTCCGATTCGGGCGGCGGCGCAGGCATTCAGGCCGACCTGAAGACGTTCTCCGCGCTCGGCGCGTACGGCGCGAGCGTGATCACCGCGCTGACCGCGCAGAACACGCGCGGCGTGACGGGCGTGCATGCGCCGGACGCCGCGTTCGTGACCGCGCAGCTCGACGCGGTGTTCGGCGACATCCGCATCGATGCGGTCAAGATCGGGATGCTCGCGAACGCAACGATCGTGCAGGCGGTGGCCGACGCGCTGCGCCGTTACGCGCCGCGCTTCGTCGTGCTCGACACGGTGATGATCTCGAAGAGCGCCCACGCGCTGCTCGCACCCGATGCCGTCGACGCGCTGCGCGACACGCTGCTGCCGCTCGCGACGGTCGTCACGCCGAACCTGCCCGAAGCGGCCGCGCTGCTGAACGACGCACCCGCCACCACCGAAGACGAGATGGTGCGGCAAGGCCGCGCGTTGCTGCAGACGGGCGCCCGCGCGGTGCTGATGAAGGGCGGCCACCTGCCCGACGCGTCCGCCAGCCCCGACTGGCTCGTCGAAGCGACGCGCACCGTGCGGCTCGACGGCGCGCGCGTGCCGGTCAGCAATACGCACGGCACCGGCTGCACGCTGTCGTCGGCGATCGCCGCGCTGCTGCCGCAGCAGCCCGACCTCGAAAGCGCGGTACGCGAAGCAAAGACCTACCTGACCGGTGCGATCGCCGCGAGCGGCCACCTCGACGTCGGCCACGGCGTCGGCCCGGTCCATCACTTTCATCGCTGGTGGTGAGCGCCCGCTGACGCGGGGTCAGTGATCCTGCGCCGCGAACGCCTGCGCGCGCACCGGCCAGTCGTCGGGCACGACGAAACCGCGCGCCGTCTCGCGCCACGTGCCGTCACTACCCTTCTCATGGACCGCGATCAGATCAGGCGCTTGGCGCGTCGCCAGCACGGGCGGCAACGCCAGCGCGCGCGCCAGCGGCTCGGGCGCGAAACCCGCGTCGGCGGCAGCCCGCCGCGGCGCCAGCCACGCCAGTCTCGGCAACACGCTCCATGCCGCGCCGTCCCGCTGCGCGGCCGCCCACGCCGGCCACTGCGCGTGCGTCAGCCAGAAACCGCGCGGGTGATCCGGCGCGATTTCGGCGGACACCGGCGGCACCGGCGCACCGTGCGGATGGAACAGCCAGCCCTTGATGAACATCTGCGCATCGGACGGCGCGCCGTAGCCGAGCCGGGCAAAGCCGTCGTGTTCGCCGAGCCGCAACTGATGGTCGAGCAGCCGGCTGCGCTTGCGATCGAACCGGTCGACGAGATTGGGGCCGACGAAATCGGCGAGCGACGCGCCGTCGCGGACCGGCGCGCACAGATAACACTTCACCGCGAGTTCCCAGTGCAGGCGCCGGCCGTCCGGCGCATCGACGAGAAAATCGACTTCGCCGAGCGTGCGGCCGTTGCTGCGCAGTGGCAGATTGGCCGCGACGAGCCGCAGCGACGGCCCGTGCGTCAGGAAGTACTCGAGCAGGCATTCGGCGTAGCGGCCCAGCCGGGTGGGCCGAAATCCGTCGAGCGCGCGATGCAGCGGCCCCGGCTGCGCATCGAGCGCGGCGAGCCACGCCTCGACGGCCGCTTGGCCCGCCGCATCCGGCCATGGGCACGCGAGCGGCGCGCCCGGTACCGCGGTGAGCAGGCTCGGGCTGGCCAGCAGCCAGCCCAGATCGCGCACCGCGACGTCATGCAGCGTGTCGACGAATGCGAACGCCGCGTCGCTCGTCATTGCCCGGCCGGGCCGTTCGCGTCGGCGCCTTCCGCACGCCGGAACGTATTGCGCGCGAGGCACAGGTCGGCCCACGCCTTCGACTTGTCCTGCAGGCTGCGCAACAGATAGGCCGGGTGGTAGGTAACGATCACCGGCACGCCTTCGTACGCATGCACGCGGCCGCGCAGCGACGCGATGCTCGCGTCTGTCTTCAGCAGCGTCTGCGCCGCGAAACGGCCGAGCGCGACGATCAGCTTCGGCTTCACGAGCGCGACCTGGCGCTGCAGATACGGCTCGCAGCTCGCGACTTCGTCCGGCTCCGGGTTGCGGTTGCCGGGCGGCCGGCACTTGATCACGTTCGCGATGTAAACGTTGTCGCCGCGCTTGAGCGACAGCGACTGCAGCATGTTGTCGAGCAGCTTGCCGGCCTGGCCGACGAACGGCTCGCCCTGCTTGTCCTCGTTCTCGCCCGGCGCTTCGCCGATCAGCATCCAGTCCGCTTCGCGATCGCCGACGCCGAACACGGTGTTGGTCCGCTTCTCGCACAGACGGCACAGCGTGCAGTCGGCCACGCGGGCGGCCAGCGCATCCCAGTCGAGCGCGGCGACCGGTGCGCCGGCGGGGCGCGATTCGGCGGCCGGCACGGGCACGGATTCGCCCGGCGGCGCCGCGTCGAACCACGCGAAATCGTCGTCTGCCGCCGGCGGCGCATCGCCCGTCGGCGGCATCGTATCGGTCGATGCGGGCGATGCAGCCTGCGCGCGCGGACGATCGCCGTCGACGACACCGTGCGCCGGCGCCCGCGACTCGCGCGCCGGCAAGCCCTCGGCAGCGCCACGCGGGACCGCCGTCGGCGCATCGCCCTGCACCGGCGCATGCGCTGCACGCACCGGCCGCTCGACCGCGACGGCCGAACCGTCGTCGGCCGCCGCGGTTGGTGCGACGGCAGGCGCTTCGGCTGCCGCGCCTTCATCCGCGCGCTGCCCGCGCCGCACCCAGATCTGCGCGAGGCCCAGTTCCTCGAGCGCCGCTTCAGCCCATGCCATGCGCGTCCCCCTCGTCCTTGTTCAGCGTCAGACGCATCACGATCGCGTCCTCCCGGCTGCGATGCTTCGCCGGATAGTAGTTCTTGCGCCGGCCGATCGTCACGAAGCCGAAGCGCTCGTACAGATGAATCGCGCGCGGATTGGACGGCCGCACTTCGAGCAGCACGCCATCGAGCCCCTCCGCGCGCGAAATGCGCACGGCCTCGCGCAGCAGCGCGAGGCCCGCGCCCGCATGCTGCGCGGCCGGTGCGACGCACAGGTTCAGCAGATGCATCTCGTCGATCACGGGCATCAGCACGCAATAGCCGACGAGCGACCCCGTCACGTGCCGCAGGCATACGCCCAGATAGCCGTTGCGCAACGAATCCTCGAAGTTGCCGCGGCTCCACGGGAACTCGTACGCGACGTGCTCGATCGCGACGACCTCGTCGAGATCGGCGTCCGTCATCGGCGCCAGATAGCGGTCGCTCAGCAGGACGCCCGTCATCCCTTCGCTCCGCCCGTCTGCGCGGCCCGTGCCGCGATGCGCTCGGCAGTCGTCTGCGCGACCTTGTCGCGCACGTACTCGGGCGCGGCCTGGTCGGCCGGCACCGCACGTCCGGCACGGAACGCACGCAGCGCCGCATGCGCGACCGCCAGTGCGTGCGGCATCGCGTCGCCGTCGATCGCGGCCGCCCGTGCGGCGGCCGGCAACTGCGCGCCGAACGCGGCAGCCGCATTGCCGGCGAGCGTGAACGGCACGTCGGGTACGCCGACGGCGCCCGGTGCGTCGAGCGACGCCGGCTGCAGCGTGCGCCAGTCGCCGATGCCGTCGTCCCACGCGAAATCCGCCCAGTACGCTTCATCCATCCGCGCGTCGAGCGCGGCGAGCACGCGGGTCGTGCCGGGTGCGCGCAGGCGCGCATGCTCGGCGCACGCGAGCAGCGTGCCGATCGGCACGACCGGCAGCCCGGCCCCGAACGCGAGGCCCTGGGTAATGCCCGTCGCGGTCCGCAGGCCGGTGAACGAGCCGGGGCCCGCGCCGAACGCGATCGCGTCGCAATCGGCGAGCGTCAGCCCGGATTCGGCGAAGAGTTCCTGGATCGCCGGCAGCACGCGCGTGCTCGACACGGCGCCCGTCGGCTCGTGACGGACCCAGGTTTGCGGGGTGGAAACGGCGTCATCGGCGTGGGCCGAGCGCAGCAGCGCGACCGAGCAGTATTCGGTCGACGTATCGATGGCGAGGAGCACTGTTTGCGTCATGGCCGACATTGTAATGCGCCGCCCCGCTCCCACGGGCGATCGGGCCCGATCTGTGCGCACGGGCGGCGCCGGCGGCGGTTTGGAAGGATCGCTCGACCCCGCGCGACGGTCCGCTTGTTAAGATCGGCCGATCTGAAACCCTTACGGAGACACCCGATGAGCGAACTCACCGCCCAATTCGACCAGGCCCAGATCGACGTCAAGCAACTGACGGAACGGCCGGGCAACCTGACCTTGCTGCGCCTGTACGCGCTCTTCAAGCAGGCGACCGACGGCGACGCGCACGGCGACAAGCCGGGTTTCACCGACATCGTCGGCAAATACAAGTACGATGCCTGGGAAGCGCTGAAGGGCACATCGCAGGATGCGGCGAAGCAGCAGTACATCGAACTCGTCGAATCGCTGAAAAACGGCACGGCGTCCTGACGGAATCGACGCCGCCGCAATCGGCAATCAAATCAGTGGCGCAGCGCAGCAAATTTCTTTATAATGCGGCCTGCGTCACCTCCCGCGCTCGGCTCGCAAGCCGTTCCGGCCCGACGCCTCGTAGCGTTAAGCTCCAATCCGGTTTAGAACCTGTCCCCTCCTGCTTCGACCCTTGCGGTCGTCAACTAGGCTGGCGGCCCCGCTCCTGAAGCGCGCCGCACCCAAAACAGCTTCTAATGCCTCATCCGCCGACGGTTCGGCGGATTGCACCCGTTTCCCGATTTGCTCGCTGAATCCGACGACTTGGGTATGCGCGATTGGCGCCGACGTTTCACCCACTGTGTTTCAAGGATTGTTATGACTTCGAGCATCAACTCCAGCCCGCTCAACGCGATCGCCGACCAGGCGCTCGGTCTCGACGACGCCGCCGCACCGGCCGCGGTCGAACCGGCGTCGGACGAGCCGAGCTTCGCGTCGCTCGGGTTGTCGCCGGAGATCGTCTCCGCGCTGCAGGCCGCCGGCTACGTGAAGCCGACGCCGGTCCAGCAGCGCGCGATTCCGGCCGGCATCGCCGGCCGCGACCTGCTGGTGTCGAGCCCGACCGGTTCGGGCAAGACCGCCGCATTCATGCTGCCCGCGATCGAACGTTTCGCGCAGCTCCAGAAGACGCAGGCGCAGCAACCGCGCGCGCCGCGTGAACCGAACCAGGGCGACCGCCGCGTGCGCCGCCCGCAACCCGTCGCGCGCCCGGGCCTGCTCGTGCTGACGCCGACCCGCGAACTCGCGATGCAGGTCACGACGGCCGCCTCGACGTACGGCAAGCACCTGAAGCGCCTGCGCACGGTCAGCATCCTCGGCGGCGTCGCGTACGGCCAGCAGCTGATGCTGCTCGCGAAGAACCCGGAAATCCTGGTTGCCACGCCGGGCCGCCTGCTCGATCACCTCGAGCGCGGCCGCATCGACCTGTCCGAACTGAAGATGCTCGTGCTCGACGAAGCCGACCGCATGCTCGACATGGGCTTCATCGAAGACATCGAAACGATCGTCGACGCCACGCCGGACACGCGCCAGACGATGCTGTTCTCGGCCACGCTCGACGGCAAGATCGGTTCGCTGACGAGCCGCCTGCTGAAGGACCCCGAGCGCATCGAGATCCAGCAGCGCCTGGAATCGCGCGCGAACATCGCGCAGACCGTCCATTACGTCGACGACCGCGATCACAAGGATCGCCTGCTCGATCACCTGCTGCGCGACGACGCGCTCGACCAGGCGATCATCTTCACGGCGACCAAGATCGATGCCGACCAGCTCGCCGGCCGTCTTGCCGACGCAGGTTTCGAATCGGCCGCGCTGCACGGCGACCTGCCGCAGGGCGCGCGTAACCGCACGATCCGTGCGCTGCGCGAGCGCCGCGTGCGCGTGCTGGTGGCCACCGACGTCGCGGCACGCGGCATCGACATCCCGGGCATCACGCACGTGTTCAACTACGACCTGCCGAAGTTCGCGGAAGACTACGTGCACCGTATTGGCCGTACCGGCCGCGCGGGCCGTTCGGGTATCGCGGTGAGCCTCGTGCACCACGCCGAGCAAGGCGCGCTCAAGCGCATCGAGCGCTTCGTGCGCTCGCCGCTGCCGGTCAACGTGATCGAAGGTTTCGAGCCGCGCAAGGCGCCCCCGCGTAACGGCGGCAACGGCGGCCGCGGCCGTCCGGGCGGCGGTAACGGCGGTCGTCGTTTCGGCGGCAAGCCGGGCGGCGGTTATGGCGGCAACGGCAACGGCCGCAGCTACGGCGGCGGCAATGGCGGCGGCTGGAGCGGCAAGCCGGGCGGCAGCCGTGACGGCGGCCCGCGTCGCGACGGTCAACGCAGCGGCGGCCCGCGCCGCAGCAATTCGGCATCGTAAGCACACCCGGGCGGCCCCGCGGCCGCCCCGCGGATCGGCGCCCTGCCCATCCAGCCAACCGGCGCATCCGCGCCGGTTTTTTTTCGCCTTGTCGAAATTTCACGATGCGGGAAATTTTTTTGTGTCGTAAAAAATCATGCTGCACGGCACAACCCGTGTGATTGCGGGATAGGAAAATGCATTTCTTATCTCGAAATGATGCAAGCAACCCATTGATTCAAAACAACTAAAAAAATCGACACTTCCCGCGATAGCCCCTGTTTCGCTCCCGACGATTTGCCTAGACTCTTATACAAGACCTCGCGGAACGGAACGCCTCGCTTCCCTCGCGAACAGCATCACCCCGTCGGATTCGGACCGTCACGCATACCTCGCATCAAGGAGCTCATCATGTCGCGTCAGCAACAGGCACAGGAACTGCAGCAGCAATGGGAAACCGATCCGCGCTGGAAGGGCATCAAGCGCGGCTACTTGGCTGAGGACGTGGTCCGCCTGCGCGGCTCGATCCCGATCGAGCACACGCTGGCCAAGCGCGGCGCGGAAAAACTGTGGAACCTCATCAACAACGAGCCGTTCGTCAACGCACTCGGCGCGCTGACCGGCAACCAGGCGATGCAGCAGGTCAAGGCCGGCCTGAAGGCCATCTACCTGTCCGGCTGGCAAGTCGCCGGCGACGCGAACGTCGCGGGCGAAATGTACCCGGACCAGTCGCTGTACCCGGCGAACTCGGTGCCGCTCGTCGTCAAGCGCATCAACAACACGCTCACGCGCGCCGACCAGATCCAGTGGTCGGAAGGCAAGAATCCGGGCGACGAAGGCTACGTCGATTTCTTCGCGCCGATCGTCGCCGATGCGGAAGCCGGTTTCGGCGGCGTGCTCAACGCGTTCGAACTGATGAAGGCGATGATCGAGGCCGGTGCGTCGGGCGTTCACTTCGAGGACCAGCTCGCGTCGGTGAAGAAGTGCGGCCACATGGGCGGCAAGGTGCTCGTGCCGACGCGCGAAGCCGTCGCGAAGCTGTCGGCCGCGCGTCTCGCGGCTGACGTGATGGGTACGCCGACCGTGCTGGTGGCCCGCACCGACGCGGAAGCCGCCGACCTGATCACATC
Source organism: Burkholderia sp. 9779_493 (assembly GCF_015712215.1). Classification (NCBI taxonomy): domain Bacteria; kingdom Pseudomonadati; phylum Pseudomonadota; class Betaproteobacteria; order Burkholderiales; family Burkholderiaceae; genus Burkholderia; species Burkholderia sp. 9779_493. The sequence continues at coordinate 45,653 of NZ_JACCQA010000002.1, read as the reverse complement.
CGACGTCGACGACAACGACAAGCCGTTCCTGACCGGCGAGCGCACGGTCGAAGGCTTCTTCCGCACGAAGCCGGGCCTCGAACAGGCGATCTCGCGCGGCCTCGCGTACGCACCGTACGCCGACCTGATCTGGTGCGAAACCGGCAAGCCGGATCTCGAGTACGCGAAGAAGTTCGCGGAAGCGATCCACAAGCAGTTCCCGGGCAAGCTGCTGTCGTACAACTGCTCGCCGTCGTTCAACTGGAAGAAGAACCTCGACGACGCGACGATCGCGAAGTTCCAGAAGGAGCTCGGCGCGATGGGCTACAAGTTCCAGTTCATCACGCTGGCCGGCTTCCATGCGCTGAACTACTCGATGTTCAACCTCGCGCACGGCTATGCCCGCACGCAGATGAGCGCATTCGTCGAACTGCAGCAGGCCGAGTTCGCGGCCGCCGACAAGGGCTTCACGGCCGTCAAGCACCAGCGCGAGGTCGGCACGGGCTACTTCGACGCGGTCACGCAGACGGTCGAGCGCGAAGCGTCGACGACCGCGCTGCACGGGTCGACCGAGGACGAACAGTTCTTCGACGGCAAGAAGGTCGCGTAACACGCCCAGGCGTGACGCCGATGCCTGCCGCGTCTCGCGCCGCCGCGGCATCGGCCACCGGAACAACAATCAGGGAGGAGACGGCAGGCGCGCGACACCGATCGCGCGACCGGCCGCGCGGCCTGCGGGCCGCCAGCAACGATGCGCGCCGGCTTCGTCCGGCGCGCCCTTTTTCTACGGTGCAGCCCGCCTGGCCACGGCCGGCGCTGCCCTACCGATAGACGATCACCGGAATTTTCGTATGGGTCAGCACGCGCTGCGTCTCGCTGCCGATCAACAGGCTGCCGAGCCCGCGGCGTCCGTGGGACGCCATGAAGATCACGTCGCACCCCCCGCGTTCGGCCGCCTCGATGATGCCGAGATACGGCGACGGGTGCACGCTCGTCCACGTGTCGCACTCGACCCCGGCCGCCTGCGCGGCCGCTTCCACCTCGTCGAGATGCGCACGCGCCTCGCGCTCGCTGCGCGCGCGGAAATCGGCGGGCGGCTCGATGATCACTTCGGAAAACGGCGAGTACGGATATTGCGGCAGGCACGCGTAGGCCGTCACGCGCGCGCTGACCGCACGAGCCAGGTCGATCGCACCGTCGATCGCCTTCTGCGACAGTTCGGAACCGTCGGTTGGAACGAGGATGTGCCGGAACATCGCGCCCTCCTTCGTCAATCGCACGCCGCGCGCCGCGGCTCCAGCCGAGCCGGCCGCGACACGACGCGCATGCCTCTTACGATTGTAGTGTGCGAAATCGCGCCAGCCGCACCGCCAGCGGGTTCGCCCTCATATCGGAAACACGCGGGCGCGCGTCGCCCCCGCCTATTCGCCCCAATAACCGGGCCGCTCGTACGTGTGCTTCAGGTAATCGAGAAACAGGCGCACCCGCAGCGGCAGATGCCGGCGCTGCGGAAACACCGCGTGGATGCCGATCGGCGGCGCGGCGAACGCGTCGAGCACGCTGACGAGCCGCCCGGCCGCGATGTCCTCGCCGACTTCCCACCACGAGCGCCACGCGAGGCCATGGCCTGCGAGGCACCACTCGTGCAGCACCGCGCCGTCCGAGCATTCCATCGTGCCGTTCACGCGGATCGACACGACCTTGTCGTCCTCCTGGAACGCCCAGCCGCGCTGCTGGTTCGCGTTCGCCGCCAGGGCCAGGCAGTTGTGCCGCGCCAGTTCCGCGAGCGTGACCGGCGTGCCACGCCGCGCGAGATATGCGGGAGACGCGACGCACACGCGGCGATTCTCGCCGAGCTTCAGCGACACCAGCGACGAGTCGGGCAGCTCGCCGAGCCGCACCGCGCAATCGAACCCTTCGTTGACGAGATCGACCATCCGGTCGGACAGGTCGAGCGTGACCGACACGTCGGGGTGCCCGACGCTGAATTCGGGCACGAGCGGCGCGACGTGCCGGCGGCCGAAGCCGGCCGGCGCGGAAATCCGCAGGTGGCCGCTCGCCTTGACGCCGCCGGCGGACACGCTCGCTTCCGCGTTCTGCATGTCGTTGATGATGCGCTGGCAATCCTCGAGGAATGCCGAGCCCTCGAACGTCAGCGTGAGCTTGCGCGTCGTGCGCACCAGCAGCTTGACGCCGAGCCGCTCCTCGAGCGCGTCGAGGCGGCGCCCGATGATCGCCGGCGCGACGCCTTCCGCATGCGCCGCCGCCGACAGGCTGCCTTTCGCCGCGACCGCGGCGAACGTTTCGATCTGTTTGAACCGGTCCATGACTCTCGGCGACGGCATCGCCGCCCTTCAAATAGCGTGAGCCGCTCAAGATTAGGTATATGAAAGTAAAAGATCAAGTGATGATTAGCGTCTTTTTTAGCACCTTCGATCACGAATAGAATCGACCCGACCTCTGAAACTGGAGCGCAAGGCTATGTCGGCCACAACGACACTCTCCTCTCCCGACGCCATTCTCTTCGACGCTTTCGGCACGTTGTTCGACGTGCGTGCCGTGCTGGCCGCGGCAGAGCAGATGTTTCCCGGTCACGGGGAACGGTTGTCGCAGCTGTGGCGACGCAAGCAGATCGAATACTCGCAGTTGCGCACGCTCGCCGATCCGGCCGGCGCCCGCTACCGCCCGTTCCGGGACATCACGCTCGATGCGCTGCGGTTCGCCGCGCGCCGGCTCGGGCTCGCGCTGAATAGCGCGGCCGAGAAGCGCTTGATGGACGAATACGCGTGCCTGTCGACCTATCCCGACACGGTGCCCGCGTTGCGCAAGCTGCGCGCGCTCGAACCGCGCCCGCCGCTCGCGATCCTGTCCAACGGCACCCCGCAGATGCTCGACATCGCGATCAAGAGCGCCGGCATGTCCGGGCTGTTCGATCGCGTGCTGTCGGCCGACACCGTGCGCGCGTACAAGCCGAGCCCGGCCGCCTACGCGCTCGGCACCGCCGCGTTCGGGGCGAACCGGCGCGGCATCGTGTTCGTGTCGTCGAACGCGTGGGACGTCGCTGGCGCCACCTGGTTCGGCTACACGACGTTCTGGCTCAACCGCACGGGCGCGCCCGCCGAGGAACTCGGCGCGCCGCCCGACGGCACGGGCACCGGCATGGCCGACCTGCTCGCCTTCCTCGCCACCCCGGCTCCGTCCGGCAAACCTGCGAACCGCACGCGCCCCGGCCCGGGTGCATGACGCTCGTAGCTGCCGCCTTCCCCCTTCACCGAAACCGCAACTGACCGACCAAGGAGATGAGACTCATGAGCACCCCGATCACGCTGCCGCAAGGCATGACGATCACCGGCGAAATCAAGCCGGGTTACGAAGCCATCCTGACGCCCGACGCGCTGGCACTCGTCGCGGCGCTGCACCGCACGTTCGAGCCGCGCCGCCAGGCGCTGCTGCAGGCGCGCGTCGAGCGGACGAAACGCCTCGACACAGGCGAGCGCCCCGACTTCCTGGCCGAGACGAAGGCGATTCGCGAAGGCGACTGGAAGGTCGCGCCGCTGCCGGCGGACCTGCAATGCCGCCGGGTCGAGATCACGGGCCCCGTCGAGCGCAAGATGATCATCAACGCGCTGAACTCGGGCGCCGATTCGTACATGACGGACTTCGAGGATTCGAACGCGCCGAGCTGGACGAACCAGATCGACGGCCAGATCAACCTGAAGGACGCGGTCCGCCGCACGATCTCGCTCGAACAGAACGGCAAGTCGTACAAGCTGAACGACAAGGTCGCGACGCTGATCGTGCGTCCGCGCGGCTGGCACCTCGACGAAAAGCACGTGACGGTCGACGGCCAGCGCGTGTCCGGCGGCATCTTCGATTTCGCGCTGTTCCTGTTCCACAACGCGAAGGAACTGCTCGCGCGCGGGTCGGGCCCGTACTTCTACCTGCCGAAGATGGAAAGCCATCTCGAGGCGCGCCTGTGGAACGACATCTTCGTCGCCGCGCAGGAAGCGGTCGGCGTGCCGCGCGGCACGATCCGCGCGACGGTGCTGATCGAGACGATCCTCGCCGCGTTCGAGATGGACGAGATCCTGTACGAACTGCGCGAACACAGCTCGGGCCTGAACGCCGGCCGCTGGGACTACATCTTCTCGGCGATCAAGAAGTTCAAGAACGACCGCGACTTCTGCCTGGCCGACCGCTCGAAGATCACGATGACGGTGCCGTTCATGCGGGCGTACGCGCTGCTGCTGCTGAAGACCTGCCACAAGCGCAACGCGCCGGCGATCGGCGGGATGAGCGCGCTGATCCCGATCAAGAACGATCCGGAAGCGAACGACAAGGCGATGGGCGGCGTGCGCTCGGACAAGCAGCGCGACGCGACCGACGGCTACGACGGCGGCTGGGTCGCGCACCCGGGCCTCGTGCCGATCGCGATGGAAGAGTTCGTCAAGGTGCTCGGCGACAAGCCGAACCAGATCGCGAAGCAGCGCGACGACGTGCAGGTCGAAGGCAAGAACCTGCTCGACTTCCAGCCGGAAGCGCCGATCACCGAAGCCGGCCTGCGCAACAACATCAACGTCGGGATTCACTACCTCGGCGCGTGGCTCGACGGCAACGGCTGCGTGCCGATCCACAACCTGATGGAAGATGCGGCGACGGCCGAGATTTCCCGCTCGCAGGTGTGGCAGTGGATCCGCTCGCCGAAGGGCGTGCTCGACGACGGCCGCAAGGTCACGGCCGAACTCGTGCGCGAATTCGCGAAGATCGAGCTCGACAACGTGAAGCGCGCGGTCGGCGGCAACACGCAGCCGTACGAACGCGCCGCGGCGATCTTCGAGCAGATGTCGACGTCGGAAGGCTTCACCGAATTCCTGACGCTGCCGCTGTACGAGGAAATCTGACGCGCCTGTCCGATGCGCTCGACGGCCGGCCCACGCTGTGCCGCCGCTCGCATGCGGTGACGGCATGAAAAAAGCGCCCCGCGGGGCGCTTTTTTTCTTGTGTGGCGAATTCAACCGCCGCCGGCAGGCGCGCTCAGGCGGCTTCCTGCTCGCGCCGGTGCTGAACCCAGTCGCCCGACGCGATGCGCGGACGCCCGGCTGCCGCATGTGCGGCGACCGGATAATACAGGCAGGCATATTGCCGGCCGCCGAGCTCGACGATCACCTCTTCCGGCTTGAACAGCGAGTCGACGCCCGGATACACGCGCTCGATCTCGTCGAGCACCGGGACGAGCTGCTCGTCGACCTCGTAGACGTCGCCCCACACCAGCGACTTGCCGGCCGGCCCGGCGATCATGCCCGGATACGTGCCGAAATCGTACAGTTCGCCCGGCAGCGCGGCCGCGCCCAGCAGCGTCGGCGCGGCGATGCCGTGGCGGGCGGCCGCATGGCCGATGTCGTTGGCCTGTCCGGCTCTCAAGGTGCCATAGACGAATACGTGGCGCATCGTGGTTCTCCTCTTCGATTCGTGTGTTGCCGTATTTGCGTGCGATCGGCGCGCAATGGGCCCGACATGGCGCACGCATCGATAGACCCCGATACCGGCCCGATGGTTCGAACCGTCGGCGCGCGCCGACGTGGGGAGCCGCCCCGCATGCGCCAAGGCCCACACAAAGTTCATTTGCACCCGGCATGATGGCCCGAAAACCGCCGCATGCGCTTGCGCTGCGCCTTCTAAAATAACGGCATCGCCGCCGCGCCGCCCGAACCGTTCATGAATCCGCCCGCCCCAGCCGACGTATCGAAACCGTACGACGTCATCGACATCCCGCCGGAATTCGCGCCGACCGCCGTCCATCCGATGCGTGTGCGCGCGCGGCAGGTCGATGCCGGCCGCCGCATCCCGCTGCACACGCATGCGTGGGCGCAGCTCGCATACGCGTCGCGCGGCGTGCTGCGCGTCGCGACGACCGGCACGACCTGGATGGTGCCGCCGTCCCGCGCGATCTGGGTGCCGCCGCACGTGACGCACGAGGTCGTGATCGTCGAAGAGGCCTATTTGCGCACGCTGTATATCGACGAGTCGATCGTGCCGGACGGGCTCGATGCATGCCGCGTCGTCGAGGTGACGGGGTTGCTGCGCGAACTGATCGTCGCACTCGACGCACGCGACCTGAGCACCGCGCGCGAGCGCCTGCTGTGCGGGCTCGTGCTCGACGAACTGAGTCATGCCGAGCCGCTGCCGCTCGCGGTGCCGATGCCCGACGAGAAACGGCTGCGCCTGCTGTGCGAATCGGTACTCGCGCATCCCGCGCATGCGGAGTCGCTCGAACACTGGGCGAGCGAGGTCGGCGCGAGCACGCGCACGATATCGCGGCTCTTCAAGCAGGAACTGGGCGTGAGCTTTTCGCAGTGGCGCCAGCAGGCGCTGCTGGCGCGGGCGATTCCGCTGCTGAACCAGGGGCGTCCGCTGTCGCATATCGCGCGCGAGCTCGGCTACCAGAGCCAGAGCGCGTTCTCGGCCATGTTCCGCCGGGCCTTCGGCGAAAGCCCGCGCGCGTTCATGCTGCGCGGCTACGAGCATCGCGGCCCGGAAGGCAGCGTCGCGGATAACGAGACGCCGGACGACGACGACGGCGCGCTCGACACGATGCGCTGAATGCGCGCCGTGGCGTGCCGGATCGTCAGACCGGCCGCACCATATGACGGATCGAGCCGAGCTGCGCGAGCCGCGGCCCGGTGACCTGGTAGCCCATGCGCAGGTACAGACGCGCGGCAGGGTTGTCGACGAATACGCGCAACTGCAGTTCATGCAGACCGCGCGCCCGTGCCCAACGATGCGACATCTCGAGCATGTAGGTGCCGGCGCCCTGGCCGCGATGGCCGGCCGCGATCTGCACGTCGCGGATGTGCAGCGAATCGCCCTCCTCGGTCACGCGCAGCACGCCGATGCGCTCGCCGTCGGCCTCGAGGATGAAGTTCTCGGATTCGCGCCAGCTCGCATAGAACAGGTCGCTGCGCCACACGAGCCCATGGCGCTTGTAGTAGCCGCCCATGTTGCCGTGCGTCAACGCTTCGGCATACGGAAAATCGCCGGGCTCCGCGGGCCGGAGCTGATACAGGAGTCGCAGGTCGGTCGGATCGAGCATCGCGCAGGAGTCAGAAACGCATCCCGCCACGATAGCGCAGTCGCGTGCGGATGCAATCGCGAATTTCTCGTAGGACGCGGTGCGCGATGTAGCACGCGTGGTGAGGGGCGAACGGAAGGCACGACGCACGATGCAAATGAAAAAGCCCGCACAAGGCGGGCTTCTTCATTTTCTGGCGGAGCGGACGGGACTCGCCTACATTCCGCAGGCCGCGGCTGCGCTTGCAAGCGCAGCCCTTCGAGTCCCGCCGGAAGCCGCGCAGGCGGCTTCCTCCGCCCCGCCGTCACACTGCCCGCAAGCGGGCACGACGCACGATGCAAATGAAAAAGCCCGCACAAGGCGGGCTTCTTCATTTTCTGGCGGAGCGGACGGGACTCGAACCCGCGACCCCCGGCGTGACAGGCCGGTATTCTAACCGACTGAACTACCGCTCCAGTCTTGCTGCTTGCCTGGCAGGCGTCGGTTACTTCCTGCCGGCGCGTCGTTTGTTCGAACGACGCCGAAATCTGGCGTCCCCTAGGGGATTCGAACCCCTGTACTCACCGTGAAAGGGTGATGTCCTAGGCCTCTAGACGAAGGGGACAACGTACTGCTTACATCTTTAACGAGAAAGCCCGTTCAAAAACGCTTTTTGAACGGGCTTCGTTCTGGCGGAGCGGACGGGGCTCGAACCCGCGACCCCCGGCGTGACAGGCCGGTATTCTAACCAACTGAACTACCGCTCCAGCTTTCTGCACCATCGCCTGCAGGATCTCGTCACGTTCCTGCACACGCTGCGACACTTCTACGAAACGCCGCTGAATCTGGCGTCCCCTAGGGGATTCGAACCCCTGTACTCACCGTGAAAGGGTGATGTCCTAGGCCTCTAGACGAAGGGGACAACGTACTGCTTACATCTTTAATACAAAAGCCCGCTCAAAAACGTCTTGAACGGGCTTCGTTCTGGCGGAGCGGACGGGACTCGAACCCGCGACCCCCGGCGTGACAGGCCGGTATTCTAACCGACTGAACTACCGCTCCAGCTTTCTTACCCAACCTGCAGGACGTCGGTTACGTTCCTGCAAGCCTCGCGACACTTCTATGAAACGCCGCTGAATCTGGCGTCCCCTAGGGGATTCGAACCCCTGTACTCACCGTGAAAGGGTGATGTCCTAGGCCTCTAGACGAAGGGGACAAAATCTTTTCAGATTTGTCTGACTTTCGCTATTCACTTCTGGTCAACAGCGAAGGCCGAAATTCTAACTGCTTTGAATCATTTTGTGAAGCATTTATTACTACCGCTGCTTCGCCAATCAATTCGGTTTGTTCTGTTGGTGGAGGTAAGCGGGATCGAACCGCTGACCTCTTGCATGCCATGCAAGCGCTCTCCCAGCTGAGCTATACCCCCTTGCAGAACAGAAATGAGATTATATGGACCGATTTCGAACTTGTAAATACCCTTTTTACGATTCGCACGAAATTTTTTGCGAAGCCGCCGCGCGCGCATGCGCGGACGGCTTCGCGCACGCACGAACGTCAGGCCAGCGCGGCCTCGATGCGCGACACCACGACGTCGCGACCGAACAGCACGAGCACCGCGTCGATCGACGGCGTGTGCGTCGTGCCCGCCACCAGCAGGCGCACCGGCATCGCGAGCTGCGGCATCTTCAGCTTGTGTGCGGCGAGCGTCGCCTTCAACGCCGCGGATACTGCTTCCTTCGTCCAGTCGGCCGCCTTCAGCGCGGCGACGAGATCGGCCAGCGCCGGGCGCACCGCATCGGTCACGTGCTGCGCGAGCGCATCGGCCTCGGGCGCCGGCACGCGGTAGAACATCGTCGCGCCTTCCGCGATCTCCTTGACCGTCGTCGCACGATCCTTCATCAGGCCGACCACCGCGTCGAGCGCGGGGCCCGTCGCGATCGCCGCGTCATCGATGCCGAGTGCGTCGAGGAACGGCTTCGCGAGTTCGGCAAGGCGCGCGTTGTCGGCTTCCTTGATGTAATGCGCGTTCAGCCAGCTCAGCTTGCTGTGGTCGTACTGCGCGGGCGACTTGCCGAGATGCTCGAGATCGAACCATTCGACGAACTGCTCGCGCGAGAAGATCTCGGCGTCACCGTGCGACCAGCCGAGACGCGCGAGATAGTTGACGACGGCTTCCGGCAGGAAGCCCGCGTCGCGGTACGCCATCACGCTCATCGCGCCATGCCGCTTGCTCATCTTCTCGCCCTGCTCGTTCAGCACGGTCGGCAGGTGCGCATAGACGGGCGGCTCGCCGCCGAGCGCATTCAGGATGTTGATCTGGCGCGGCGTGTTGTTCACGTGGTCGTCGCCACGGATCACGTGCGTGATGCCCATGTCCATGTCGTCCACCACCACGCAGAAGTTGTAGATCGGCGTGCCGTCCGGGCGCGCGATCACGAGGTCGTCGAGTTCCTCGTTCGAGATCTCGACACGCCCCTTCACCGCGTCGTCCCACACGACCGTGCCCGTCAGCGGATTGCGGAAGCGCAGCACCGGCTTCACGCCGGCCGGCGGCTCCGGCAGCACCTTGCCGGGCTCCGGACGCCACGTACCGTCGTAGCGCGGCTTCAGGCCGGCTTCGCGCTGGCGTTCGCGCAGCGCGTCGAGTTCCTCGGCCGACATGTAGCACGGATAGGCGAGACCCTTCTCGAGCATCTGCGCGAGCACTTCGCGATAGCGATCCATCCGCTGCATCTGGTAGATCGGGCCTTCGTCGAAATCCAGCCCGAGCCATTGCATCCCTTCGAGGATCGCATCGACCGCTTCCTGCGACGAGCGCTCGACGTCGGTATCCTCGATGCGCAGCACGAACGTGCCTTTCATCTTGCGGGCGAACGCCCACGGATAGAGTGCGGAGCGGATGTTGCCGAGGTGGATGAAGCCGGTGGGACTCGGCGCGAAGCGGGTACGGACAGGACGGGTCATAAACGGTAACTCGAACGCCTGGGGCGCATGAATGATTCGACGCGGGACGACGACGGCAGCCCGGACAGCAACGGAGCCGGCGGCGCCCGGAACGGGAAAGAAGCCGGAATTATACTCGCGCCGGACATCGCGCCAAGCGCACCGCTTGCTTTATGATGTGCGCGCCGCGGCCGCCAGCCGGCGCGGCGCCGGCCGCACGGAACCTCCTGCGCGGCCGCTCGGAACCTATCGCCGCCGCGGGCCGTGTAACCCGCCGCCAAGCCGCCGGAGAACCATTCGATGTCGTCCCCTCGCCTGTCGCGCCGCCACTTCACGATCGCGTGCGCGTCCGCCAGCCTCGCCGCCTGTACGTCCTTCGGCGACAAGTCCCGCCCCGGCACGGCACTGCCGCAGGAGAAACCCGTCAAGATCGGCATCGCGCTCGGCGGCGGCGCCGCGCGCGGCTTCTCGCACATCGGCGTGCTGAAGGCGCTCGAGGCGCGCGGCATCCCGATCGAGCTCGTCGCCGGGACGAGCGCGGGCTCGGTGGTCGGCGCGCTCTACGCGTCCGGCATGAACGCGCTGCAGATCAACAAGATCGCGCTCGACATGGACCAGGCGTCGATCAGCGACTGGGCGCTGCCGTTTCGCTCGCGCGGCCTGCTGCAAGGCGTCGCGCTGCAGAACTTCCTGAACAAGACGCTCAACAACCGACCGATCGAGAAGATGGCGAAGCCGCTCGGCATCGTCGCGACGGACCTGCAAAGCGGCCAGCCGATCCTGTTCCAGCAGGGCAACACCGGGCTCGCGGTGCGCGCGTCGTGCAGCGTGCCGTCGGTGTTCGAGCCGGTGAAGATCGGCAATCGCGAATATGTGGACGGCGGGTTGGTGAGCCCGGTGCCGGCGTCGTTCGCGCGCAAGATGGGCGCGAGCTTCGTGATCGCGGTCGACATCTCGGCCCGACCGGACGGCGCGGCGACCAACAACCCAATCGAGATGCTGCTGCAGACCTTCACGATCATGGGCCAGACGATCAAGACCTACGAGCTCGACAAGTACGCGGACGTCGTGATTCGCCCGAACCTCGCGGCGATGGGCGGCAGCGACTTCAACCAGCGCAACGCGGCGATCCTCGCGGGCGAGGAAGCGGTCGCGCGCATCATGCCGGAACTGCAGCGCAAGCTCGCGGCGGCGCGCGGCGTGACGGCCGCCGCGTAAGCCACGATGGGCGGGCGGCCACGGCACACGCCGCGTCCCGGCCACCGACGGAACGGCTTCGGCTTCGTCGCCAACGCCCGCCCCAAAACAAAAAACCCTGCCACCTTTCGGTGACAGGGTTTTTTATCGTCCGGCCCGACCGACCGGCAAACGTCAGTTGTTGCCGTTCGCCGAATCGTCGCCGATCGTCGCGCGCACGCGCTGACGCAGGTCTTCGGGCTTCATCGGGAATTCCGATTCGATCCGGCGCGCGCCGGTGAAACGCTTTTCCCAGTAGCCGCTGTCGAGATCGTCGACGCGCACCGTGCTGCCCGTCGACGGCGAGTGCACGAACTTGTTGTCGCCGATGTAGATGCCGACGTGCGAGAACGTGCGGCGCATCGTGTTGAAGAACACGAGATCGCCCGGCTTCAGGTTGCTCATGCTCACCTTCTCGCCGACGCGGCTCATTTCTTCCGCGCGACGCGGCAGCGACATGCCGAGCGTGTCCTGGAACACGTAGCGCACGAAGCCGCTGCAGTCGAGGCCCGAATCCGGCGAGTTGCCGCCCCAGCGATACCGCACGCCGATCATGTTCAGCGCGCCGACCACCACGTCGCCGGCCTTGCCCGCCATGCCGGCAAGGAACGACTTCGCGCCGCCGCCCGACGGCTGCGCGCTGGTCTGCTGGAGGGAGGAACCCGACCCGATCTGAGTCGAATTGGTGACATTCTGGTTAAAACTGCTGACTTCGTCGGCGAACGCGCCGGGAGCTGCTGCGAACAGGGCGCCGATGAACAGCCCGGCGATGGTGCGCGCGCATGCCTGGGTCAGGGATCGATGCTGCATTGGTCGATGGAATTTGCTTAAAAATCAGCTGATTGGCGGAAAATTTCGGTCGATACTAGCCAGCGCGTAATCGTTTGTCAAAACAAATTAAAAAATACAATCGAGATGGTCAGACCATTGGACGCCTATCACGCTTTCCAGACCGCTTTCAACAGCTTTTGTGTGTAAGGATGTGACGGTCTGGTGAAGACGTCGGACACCTCCCCCGACTCGACGACCGCGCCGTCCTGCATCACCGCGACGCGGTGCGCCATCGCGCCGATCACCTCCAGGTCGTGGCTGATGAACACGTAGCCGAGGTTGTATTTCTGTTGCAAATTCGCGAGCAGCTTCAGCACCTGCTGCTGGATCGACACGTCGAGCGCCGACGTCGGCTCGTCGAGGATCAGGATGCGCGGCTCCAGCACCAGCGCGCGCGCGATCGCGATCCGCTGGCGCTGCCCGCCCGAGAATTCGTGCGGATAACGGTGCAGCACCGTGCGGTCGAGGCCGACTTCGCGCAGCACTGCGAGCGACTTCGCGCGGCGCGCGTCGGGCGTCATGTCCGGGCGATGCAGCTCGAGCCCCTCGCCGACGATCCGCTCGATCGTGTGACGCGGCGAAAGCGAACTGAACGGATCCTGAAAGACCACCTGCATGTTCGAGCGCAGCGCGGTCTGTTCGCGGCCGCGATAGGTCGATAGCGCGCGCCCCTGGAATTCGATCTCGCCGCCGGCCGTCTTCTGCAGCCCGAGCAGCGCCATCGCGAGCGTCGACTTCCCCGATCCCGATTCGCCGACGATACCGAGCGTTTCGCCCTGCCGCACCGACACCGACACGTCGGCGACGGCCGTCACCGGCACCGTGCCGAACCAGCCCACGAAGCCCGGCCGCTTGCGCGCGAACTGCACGCTCACGTGGCGCGCGTCGAGCACGACGGGCGCGATCGGCATCACCGGCATGACCGCGCGTTGCGGCCGGCTGTTCAGCAGCCGCTGCGTATACGGATGCTCGGGTGCCGTGAAGATCCGCTCGACCGGCCCGCTCTCGACGAGCCGGCCGTGCTCCATCACCGCGACCCGCTGCGCGAAGTGCCGCACGAGATTCAGGTCGTGCGTGATCAACAGGATCGCCATCCCGCGCTTTTCCGCCTCCTCCCGCTGCAGCTCCAGCAGCAGGTCGACGATCTGCGCACGGATCGTCACGTCGAGCGCGGTGGTCGGCTCGTCGGCCAGCAGCAGGCGCGGCCGGCACGCGAGCGCCATCGCGATCATCGCGCGCTGTCGCTGGCCGCCCGACAACTGGTGCGGGTAACTGTCGACGCGCTTCTCCGGTTCCGCGATACCGGTGCGCGCGAGCAGCGCGATCGCGCGCTTGCGCGCCTCCACGGCCGAGACGCCGTCGTGCAGCACGATCGTCTCGCCGATCTGCACGCCGATCGTATACAGCGGGTTGAGCGCCGTCATCGGCTCCTGGAAGATCATCGCGATGTCCGAGCCGCGCAGCCCGCGCATCTCGCGCTCGCTCTTGGCGACCAGATCCTGCCCGGCGAAGCGGATCGCGCCGCTCACTTCGGCGTCGCGCAGCAGCCGCAGGATCGACAGCGCGGTCACGCTCTTGCCGGACCCCGACTCGCCGACGAGCGCGACCCGCTCGCCGCGCCCGATCGCGAGCGTCACGTCGTCCACCGCGACCGTGTCGCCGAAGCGTACGTGCAGACGCTCGAGCGACAGCAGCGGCTCGTGCTGCGTCGATACGGTCGATGCGCTCATCGCTGGCCTCCCGCGGCGCGCACCGAGTCGGCGATCCGCGTGTCGAGCGCGTTGCGCAGCGCGTCGCCCATGAAGGTCAGCAGCAGCAGCGTCGCGACCAGCACGCCGAAGGTCGACAGCGAGATCCACCATGCGTCGAGGTTGCCCTTGCCCTGCGCGAGCAGTTCGCCGAGGCTCGGCGTCGGCGGCGGCACGCCGAGCCCGAGGAAATCGAGGCTCGTCAGCGCGAGGATCGACCCGCTCATCCGGAACGGCAGGAACGTGATCACCGGCGTGAGACTGTTCGGCAGGACGTGGCGCCAGATGATCTGCCAGTTCGTCAGCCCCATCGCGCGCGCCGCGCGCACGTAGTCCTGGGTGCGGTTGCGCAGGAATTCCGCGCGTACGTAGTCGGCGAGCCCGATCCAGCCGAACAGCGACAGCAGCACGATCAGCAGCAGGAAGCTCGGCTCGAAGATCGACGCGAAGATGATCAGCAGGTACAGCTCCGGCAGCGAGCTCCAGATCTCGATCAGCCGCTGCCCGACGATGTCGATGCGTCCGCCGAAGAAGCCCTGCACGGCGCCCGCGGCGATCCCGAGCAGCGTGCCGATCACGGTCAGGATCAGCCCGAACTCGACCGACACGCGGAACCCGTACACGAGCCGCGCGAGCAGGTCGCGGCCCTGCGCGTCGGTGCCGAGCCAGTTCTCGCGCGACGGCGGCGCCGGGTTCGGTACGTTCGAGAAGTAGTTCAGCGTGTCGTAGTAATAGCGGTTCGGCGGATAGACGACGAAGTTGCCGGGCGCCTCGAGCCGCTTGCGCACATACGGATCGAGATAGTCGGCCGGCGTCGGGAAATCGCCGCCGAAGGTCGTCTCCGGGTACGCATGGAACATCGGGAAATAGGTCTGGCCGTCGTAGCGCACGACGAGCGGCTTGTCGTTCGACCACAGCGGCGCCGCGAGGCTCGCGGCAAAGGCCACGACGAAGATCACGAAGCTCCAGTAGCCGACGCGCTGCTGCCTGAAGCGCTGCCACACGCGGCGGGCGGGCGACGGCGACACGCGCGCCCGCGCGGCGTCGAGACGGGAAGAGGCGACGGCCCGGTTCATCGCGCTCCTCGCCCGCTGGCGCCGGGCATGCGCATGGCTCGTTTCATGTCAGCGCTCCAGGTTGTCGAATTGAATGCGCGGATCGACCCACACATAGCAGAGATCGGAGATCAGCTTGGTCGCGAGCCCGATCAGCGTGAACAGGTACAGCGTGCCGAGCACGACCGGATAGTCGCGCCGCACGACCGATTCGTACGACAGCAGCCCGAGGCCGTCGAGCGAGAACAGCGTCTCGATCAGCAGGCTGCCGGTGAAGAACGCACCGATGAACGCGGCCGGGAAACCGACGATCAGCGGCAGCATCGCGTTGCGGAACACGTGCTTCCACAGCACGCTGCGCTCGGAGAGCCCCTTCGCGCGCGCGGTCAGCACGTATTGCCGGCGGATCTGGTCGAGGAACGCGTTCTTCGTGAGCATCGTGACGACCGCGAAGCTGCCGACGACCGACGCGGTGATCGGCAGCGCGATGTGCCACAGGTAGTCGAGCACCTTGCCGACGAGCGACAGCTGCGCGAAGTTGTCCGACGTGAGGCCGCGCAGCGGGAAGAGCTGCCAGAACGAGCCGCCGCCGAACAGCACGAGCAGCAGCACGCCCAGCACGAAGCCTGGAATCGCATAGCCGACGAGCACGACGAGGCTCGTCGCGACGTCGAACGGCGAACCGTTGCGCACCGCCTTCGCGATGCCGAGCGGCACCGAGATCAGGTACGTGAGGAAGAACGTCCACAGCCCGATGCTGATCGACACGGGCAGCTTCTGCACGACCAGCGACCACACGCTCTGGTGGCGGAAATAGCTGTCGCCGAGATCGAAGCGCGCGAAGCGCTTCAGCATCAGCCAGTAGCGTTCGAGCGGCGGCTTGTCGAAGCCGTACAGCGCCTTCAACTGCGCGAGCTGCTGCGCGTCGACGCCGGTGTGCGCGCGCATCCCGAACGGCGTCGCGCCCTGCTCCGTCGCGCCCTTGCGCAACTCCTGCACGGCCTGCTCGACCGGGCCGCCCGGCACGAACTGGATCACCGCGAACGTGAGCGTCAGCACGCCGACGAGCGTCGGGATCATCAGCAGCAGGCGTTTGAGGATGTAGCTCCACATAGGGCGTCGACTCGTGATCGGGTGGCGGGGTTGAACAGAGGGCCGGCGCGGGTCAGTGATCGGGCTTCGCCCACCAGGTCGACACGACCCAGCCCTCGGCCGAATAGTACAGCGGCAGCGTCTGCGGATAGGCAAGCGTGCGCTTGTACGCGATGCGATGCGTCGTGCTGTACCACTGCGGGACCGCATAGTAGCCATGCATCAGCACGCGGTCGAGCGCGTGCGTCGCGTCGAGCAGTTCCTCGCGCGTCTGCGCGGTGCCGAGCGCATGCAGCAGCGCGTCGACGGCCGGCGATTTCAATCCGATGAAGTTGTCGGAGCCCGGCTCGTCGGCGAACTTGCTCGCGTAACGCGAGTATTGCTCGGCGCCCGGCACCTGCACGCCCGGCAGGCGGATCGTCGTCATGTCGTAGTCGAATGCATCGAGGCGCTTTTGCAGCAGTGCGTAGTCGGCCGTGCGGAACCGCACGGCGATGCCGAGCTTCGCGAGGTTGCGCTGGTAGGCGGTCACGACGCCTTCCATCGCGCCGCCTGCATCGTCGAGGATCTCGAACGCGAACGGCTCGCCCTTCGCATTGCGCAACGCGCCGTCGCGATAGGTCCAGCCGGCCTGCGCGAGCAGCGCGCGCGCCTTCAGCAGGTTCGCACGCAGCGAGCCCGGCGGATGGGTGTCCGGCTGCGTGACCATCGGGCCGAACACGGCCGGATCGAGCTGCGCGCGCAGCGGCTCCAGCAGCTTCAGCTCGCCCTCGCCCGGCGTACCGGTCGCCTGCAGGTCGGTGTCGGCGAAGTAACTGTTGAGGCGCGTATACGCGCTGTAGAACAGCTGGCGGTTCAGCCATTCGAAGTCGAACGCGAGGTCGAGCGCCTGGCGCACGCGCACGTCGCGAAACAGCGGCCGGCGCAGGTTCATGAAGAAGCCCTGCATGCCGGCGCCGTTATGTTGGCGGAATTCGCGCTTGACGAGCTCGCCGCTATCGAAACGCTTGCCGACGTCGCGCCGCGTCCAGTTGCGCGCGATGTACTCGACGAGCACGTCATATTCGCCGGCCTTGAACGCCTCGAGCCGCGCGACGCCGTCGCCGTACAGCTTGTACACGATCCGCTCGAAGTTGTTGGTGCCGACCCGTACCGGCAAGTCGGCACCCCAGTACGCGGGGTTGCGCCGATAGGTGATCGTGCGGCCGTTGTCGTAACGCTCGATCAGGTACGGGCCGCTGCCGATCGGCTGCTCGAACGCGAGCTGGTCGAACGGGATGCGCGAACCGTCGGCGCGCAATCCCCACTTGCGCGAAAACACCGGCACGCCGCCGGCGATCAGCGGCAACTCGCGATTCGCGCTGCGGAACTCGAAGCGCACGGTCGCCGGATCGACGACCACGACCTTCGCGATCTCCGCGAAATACGCGCTGAACTGCGGCGCGGCCTGCTTGCTCTTCAGCGTGTCGAACGAAAACTTGACGTCGTCGGCCGTGACGCGATCGCCGTTCGAAAAGCGTGCGCGCGGATTCAGGTGGAACGTGACCGAACGGCGGTCGGGCGCCACGGCGATGTCGTCGGCCAGCAGCCCGTACGCGGACGCCGGTTCGTCGGAGCTGCCGGTCGCGAGGCTCTCGAACAGCATGTCGATGCCGGGCGCGGCGTTGCCGCGCATCGTGAACGGATTGAACTTGTCGAACGACGTCAGCCGATTCGGGTTCGCGAGCACCAGCGTGCCGCCCTTCGGCGCGTCGGGGTTCACATAGTCGAAATGCTTGAAGCCCGGCGGATACTTCGGCTCGCCGTACTGCGCAATGGCGTAGGCCGCGTGCGCGGCCGGCACGGCCAGCGCCGCGTGCAGCGCCAGCACCGCGGCCACGCGGCCGGCGGCCCGCAGCGCGCCGAGGCGGGCGCGCGCGGCGGCGGCCCGGGGCGAACCCTTCGTCATAGAGGCCCTGTCGGTCGAATGAGGGTAGTAACGTGAACGATTCTACCCATTCAATCCGTCGAGCCAAAAGAAAACCGCCACGCGGGCGGTTTCCTCACGAGCGATCGTTGCGCACGCATCACGCACGCGCGACCGGTCGATCAACGCCAGCCGTTGTGGCGGCCGTGATCCCAGTGACCGCGATCGCCGCCCCAGCCGCGGCCATGGCGGCGGTACCACTCGTCGCGGCCCCAGTAGCGGCGGCCGTCCCAGTAGCGGTCGCCGTGCCAGCCGATCACGATCGCCGGCGCCGGCGCGTACACGGGCGCCGGTGCATAGACAGGCGCCGGCTGGTAGACGACCGGCGGAGGCGGCGGCGCATACACGGGCGCGGGCGCGACGTAGACCGGTGCCGGCACGCCGACGTTGATCCCGACATTGACTCCCGCCATTGCTGCGCCCGACACGAGCAAGGCCGTCATACCGGTCAGGAGCGAGGCAACACGCAAAGTCTTCATGGATTCCTCTTCTGGTTGTGTCATGTGTGATTCGACTATAACGGCAAGCACCGTCCCCGCATATTTCAAGTTTGTAAGAACTGATGCGCGGCATCGCAACGGGAAGCCCGCGCTAACGTCTTGTAACAATCGACGTCGATTGCCCGTCCATACCCTTTCCTAAAACATCTTTCATGCTGCGTCGCGCCCGGCGTTAAGCGGCGCCCCGCACACTGCGCGAGCCGAATCGGGCTCCCGCCGCGCTTCGGCACCTCGCTGACAGGCCGGCGCGTCGCGCCGGCGGAGACCTCGCCGATGCTGAAACTCGTCCGACTCGCGCTCGCGCGCCCCTATACGTTCATCGTCCTCGCACTGCTGATCCTGATCGCCGGGCCGCTCGCGGCGCTGCGCACGCCGACCGACATCTTCCCCGACATCCGGATTCCGGTCATCAGCGTCGTCTGGAACTACGCGGGCCTGCAGCCGGCCGACATGTCCGGGCGCATCGTCACCTACTACGAGCGCACGCTCGGCACGACGGTCAACGACGTCGCGCACATCGAGTCGCAGTCGTTCCGCAGCTTCGGGATCGTCAAGATCTTCTTCCAGCCGAGCGTCGACATCCGCACCGCGACCGCGCAGGTCACGTCGATCTCGCAGACCGTGCTCAAACAGATGCCGCCCGGCACCACGCCGCCGCAGATCCTCAACTACAACGCGTCGACCGTGCCCGTGCTGCAGCTCGCGCTCACCAGCGACACGCTGAACGAACAGCAGCTCGGCGACTACGCGACCAACGTGATCCGGCCGCAGTTGCTGTCCGTCGCCGGTGTCGCGATTCCGTCGCCGTACGGCGGCAAGGTGCGCCAGGTGCAGATCGACCTCGATCCGCAGGCGCTGCAGGCCAAGGGACTGTCCGCGCAGGACGTCGCGACCGCGCTCGCGCAGCAGAACCAGATCATCCCGGCCGGCACGCAGAAGATCGGCGGCTTCGAGTACAACATCCGCCTCAACAACAGCCCGTTGACCATCGACCAGCTCAATGCGCTGCCGATCCGCACCGTGAACGGCGCGGTGATCTTCATGCGCGACGTCGCGCACGTACGCGACGGCTTTCCGCCACAGGGCAACATCGTGCGCGTCGACGGCCGCCGCGCGGTGCTGATGAGCGTGCTGAAGAGCGGCTCGGCGTCGACGCTCGACATCATCGCGGGCGTCAAGGCGCAGCTGCCGCGCATCGAGGCGACGCTGCCGCCGTCGCTGCGGCTCGTCGTGATGGGCGACCAGTCGGTATTCGTGAACGGCGCCGTGAGCGGCGTGGCGCGCGAAGGACTGATCGCCGCCGCGCTCACGTCCGCGATGATCCTGCTGTTCCTCGGCAGCTGGCGCTCGACGCTGATCATCGCCGCGTCCATCCCGCTCGCGGTGCTGGCGGCGATCGCCGCGCTCGCGGCCGCGGGCGAGACGCTCAACGTGATGACGCTCGGCGGGCTCGCGCTCGCGGTTGGCATTCTGGTCGACGATGCGACCGTCACGATCGAGAACGTCAACTGGCATCTCGAACAAGGCAAGGACGTGCGCAGCGCGATCCTCGACGGCGCGTCGCAGATCGTCGCGCCGGCCTTCGTGTCGCTGCTGTGCATCTGCATCGTGTTCGTGCCGATGCTGCTGCTCGACGGCGTCGCCCGCTTCCTGTTCGTGCCGATGGCCGAAGCGGTGATCTTCGCGATGATCGCGTCGTTCGTGCTGTCCCGCACGTTCGTGCCGATGATGGCGCGCTACCTGCTGAAGCCGCATGCCGCGCATCCGGAAGCCGTGCTCGCGCCGCACGGCGCGCCGTTCGCGCCGCCGCGCGCGCGCAATCCGCTGGTGGCGTTCCAGCAAGGGTTCGAGCGCCGCTTCGCGGCGCTGCGCGCGGGCTACCGCGTCGTGCTCGGCCTCGCCCTCGTCCACCGCGCCCGCTTCGTCGCACTGTTCCTCGCCGCGGTGGCGGTGTCGTTCGCGCTGGTGCCGTGGCTCGGCCGCAATTTCTTCCCGTCGGTCGACGCCGGCGAAATCGCGATTCACGTACGCGCGCCGATCGGCACGCGCATCGAGGAAACGGCCGCATTGTTCGATCGCGTCGAGCGCACGGTGCGCGGCGTCGTGCCGCCGCATGCGCTCGCGAGCATCGTCGACAACATGGGCTTGCCGAACAGCGGGATCAACCTCACGTACAGCAACAGCGGCACGATCGGCCCGCAGGACGGCGACATCCTCGTGTCGCTCACCGGCGACCACGCGCCGACGGCACGCTACGTGAAGCAGTTGCGCACCGTATTGCCGCGCGCGTTTCCGGGCGTGACGTTTTCGTTCCTGCCCGCCGACATCGTGAGCCAGATTCTCAATTTCGGCGCGCCCGCGCCAATCGACGTGCAGGTGACGGGCCCCGACCGCGCGGCCAACCGCGCGTATGCGACCGAGCTGTTGAGGCGCATCCGCACGGTGCCCGGCGTCGCCGACCCGCGCGTGCAGCAGGCGTCGACCTATCCGCAATTCACGGTGTCGGTCGATCGGGCCCGCGCCGCGCAGCTCGGCGTCACCGAGCAGGACGTCACCAATGCGGTGGTCGCGAGCCTGTCCGGCACGAGCCAGGTGTCGCCGACCTACTGGCTCGATCCACACAACGGCGTGTCCTATCCGATCGTCGCGCAGACCCCGCAGTACCGGATGACGTCACTGTCGGACCTGCGTGCGCTGCCCGTCACCGGCCGCGCGGGCGCGCCGCAACTGCTCGGCGGCCTTGCGACGATCGTGCGCGGACAGACCGATGCGGTCGTGTCGCACTACGACATCGCGCCGCTGTACGACATCTTCGCGACGACGCAGGACCGCGATCTCGGCGCGGTCAGCGCCGACATCGAACGCGTGCTGCACGCGAGCGCGGCGGACCTGCCGAAAGGCTCGCGCGTGACGATGCGCGGCCAGGTGCAGACGATGAACAGCGCGTTCGGCGGCCTGCTTGCCGGCCTGGCCGGCGCGGTACTGCTGATCTACCTGTTGATCGTCGTGAACTTCCATTCGTGGCGCGACGCGTTCGTGATCGTGAGCGGGCTGCCCGCCGCGCTCGCCGGCATCGTCTGGATGCTGTTCGTCACGCGCACGCCGCTGTCGGTGCCGGCGTTGACGGGCGCGATCCTGTGCATGGGCGTCGCGACCGCGAACAGCATCCTCGTCGTCACCTTCGCGCGCGAACGGCTCGCGCATACCGCCGATGCGGCCGTCGCCGCGCTCGAGGCCGGCTTCACGCGCTTTCGGCCCGTGATGATGACGGCGCTCGCGATGATCATCGGCATGGCGCCGATGGCCCTCGGTCTCGGCGACGGCGGCGAACAGAACGCGCCGCTCGGCCGGGCGGTCATCGGTGGCCTGCTGTGCGCGACCGCCGCGACGCTGGTGTTCGTGCCCGTCGTGTTCAGCCTCGTTCACCGGCGCGATCGCGCGCCGCGCTCCGAATCCCTTTCCGTCACTCCGGGAGAACAGCATGTCCACTGAATTCGAAGTCCGTCCCCCCGGCACGCCGCGTTACCTGAAACCACTCGCGATCGCGGGCGCCGTGGTCGCACTCGTCGCCGCGGCCGCCGGTGTGTTTGCCCGCCAGCACGATGCGCACGCGGTCGCCGCGTGGACGGTGCAACAGGCGGTCCCGACCGTCGCGACGGTCGCGCCGCAGCCGGCCGCGGCCGACGCGCTCGTGCTGCCGGGCCGCCTCGACGCGTATGTCGACGCGCCGATCTATGCACGCGTGCCGGGCTACCTGCATGCGTGGTACGCGGACATCGGCGCGCACGTGAAGGCCGGTCAGTTGCTGGCGTCGATCGACACGCCCGATCTCGACCAGCAGTTGCAGCAGGCGCGAGCCGACCTGCAGAGCGCGAACGCGAACGAGCGGCTCGCGGCCGTCACGGCCGCCCGCTGGGCCGAGATGCTCGCGCAGGATTCCGTGTCGCAGCAGGAAGCCGACGAGAAACGCAGCGACCTCGACGCGAAGCGCGCGGCCGTCGCGGCGAGCACCGCCAACCTGCGGCGGCTCGAAGCGCTCGAATCGTTCAAGCGGCTCACCGCGCCGTTCGACGGCGTCGTGACCGCCCGCAAGACCGATGTCGGCGCGCTGATCGACGCGGGCAGCGGCAACGGCGCCGAACTCTTCACCGTGTCGGACGCGCGGCGTCTGCGCCTGTACATCCACGTGCCGCAAGACGACGCGGCCGCGATCCGCGCGGGCATGCATGTCGCGCTGACCGTGCCCGAGCGCCCCGGCATGACGTTCGACGCCGTGCTCGCGGATTCCGCGCAGTCGATCGATCCCGCTTCCGGCACGCTGCTCGCGCAGTTTTCGATCGCCAATCCGGCCGGCACACTGTTTCCCGGCGAATACGCGCAGGTGCGGATCGCGATGCCCGGCGCCGCGCATGGGCTGACGATTCCGGCCAGCACGCTGATCTTTCGTCACGACGGGTTGCAGGTCGCCGTGCTCGATGCACACGGGCACGCGCGGCTGCGCAACGTGTCGATCGGGACCGACCTCGGCACGCGCGTCGAGATTGCGTCGGGGCTCGCGGCGGGCGATCGCGTGATCGACAATCCGCCCGATTCGCTCGCGGACGGCGACCCCGTGCGCGTCGCCGGCGCGGCCACGACGGAGCACGCGCATGGCTGACCGTCTTCTCGCCGCGTTGCTGGGCAGCGCCGCACTGCTGGCCGGCTGTTCGCTGGCGCCGACGTATCGCGCGCCCGACGTTCCGGTGCCGGCCGCGTTTCGTGAAACGGGCCCGTGGATCGACGCCGCGCCGGCCGACCGCCTGCCGCGCGACGGTTGGTGGCGCGTGTACGGCGACGCGACGCTCGACCGGCTCGAACCGCTCGTCGCGCGCGCGAATCCCGATCTCACCGCCGCCGTCGCGCGGCACGACGAAGCCGCCGCGCTGTTCGACGAGGCCCATGCGGCGCTGCTGCCGACCGTGGGCATCGGGGCCGAGACCGACCGCGACCGGCAGTCGGCGCGCCGGCCGTTGCGCGGCAGCGGTCAGCCTGACGTCTACGAATCGAACACGCTCGCGGCCGGCACCGGCTACGACGTCGATCTGTGGGGCAAGGTCCGCAATACGGTCGCGGCCGGCCGCGACGACGCGCAGGCGGCCGCCGACGATCTCGCGTCGGTCCAGCTGAGCCTGCAGGCCGGCGTCGCGAGTACCTACTTCGATCTCGCGGGTCTCGACCGCGAAGCCGACACGCTCACGCAAACCATCGACACGTACCGCCGCGCGTGGCAACTGACCGTCAGCCGCCATCGCGGCGGCCTCGCTTCGGGGCTCGACGTGGCGCGTGCGCAGACGCAACTCGCGCTCGCCCAGGCCCGCGCGTCCGACATCGCCGCCCGCCGCGCGCTCGACGAGCACGCGATCGCGGCGCTCGTCGGCGCGTCGGCATCGACGTTCACGCTGCCGTCCGCCGCGGCACTGCCCGGCGTGCCACCGATCCCGACGGGACTTGCCTCGACGCTGCTCGAACGCCGGCCGGACGTCGCCGCCGCCGAGCGCCGCGTCGCGGCCGCGAACGCGCGAATCGGCGTCGCGCGCGCGGCTTTTTTCCCGGACCTGTCGCTCGGCCTCGACGCGGGCTTCCAGAGCGATACGTTCTCGCCGTGGCTCGCCGCGCCGAACGAGATCTGGTCGATCGGGCCGCGTCTCGCGATGACGCTGTTCGACGGCGGCCTGCGCGCGGCCGGCGTGCGCCACGCCCGTGCGCAGTTCGCCGAACAGGGGGCGCGCTACCGGTCCGTCGTGCTGCAGGCGTTCCGCGAAGTCGAGGACGATCTCGCGCTGCTGCACCGCCTCGGCGACGAAGCGGACCAGGACGACGCGGCGCTCGTCGCGGCGCGGCAGTCGCTGGCGCTCGCGATGTCGCGCTATCGCGACGGCGCGGTCAGCTATCTCGACGTGGTCACCGCGCAGACGACCGAACTCGATACGCAGATCGCGGCGCTCGATGTCGACGCGCGGCGCCTGCAAGCGTCCGTCGGGCTCGTACGCGCACTCGGCGGCGGCTGGCGCGGCGCGCGTTCATGAACGTTTCTTCATCGGCACGCCCGGCGTCCGTCGGGGTGTGCCCGATAACGTGTGTCATGCCGGCATCGCCATCGCGGCGACGGCCCCTGCCACCTGAAAAGGATCACGCCATGAAAACCTTGATGTTCGCCACCCTCCTCTCGGCGCTCTGCGTCGCCCTGCCCGGCCAGGCCAGCGCAACGCAAGCCGACGCGGCAATTGCCCCGCAGACGCTCGCATCGTCGACGCCCGCACCGGTGTCGCAGCAATCGGCATGGAATGCACCGCAGGCCGCCCCGCTGACGCGCGCGCAGGTCTATCGCGAACTGGTCCACGCCGAACGCGATGGCCAGCTCGAGCGGCTCAATCGCGAGCTCTATTCGCATTGAGTGGCCCCGCCTCACGTGACCGGGCATGCCGCGCGACGTGCGGCATGCCTGTCTTGACGAAACGGGGCGCGGCACCACTCCGTCAGCCGCCCGTGTCGAACCGGAAGCCGTATCGCGCCACCGTTTCGATCCGCGCGGAGAACGCATGCGCGACCAGCTTGCGCCGCAACCGTACGACGAGCGCATTGACCGTCTCGGGTTCGATGTCGGCGTCGCCCCACGCATAGCGCAGCACCGCATCGCGGCCGACCGGCCGCCCCGCTTCGCGCAGCAGGCATTCGACCACGCGAAACTCCCGTGCGCTGAGCGCGAGCCGCCGGCCCCGCTCCTCGAGTGCGCGCGTCGCCGTGTCGAGCCGGATCGAGTCACGCATCGCGATCACGCCCGCACGGCGCCACAGCGCGCGCAACCGCTCGTGCAATTCGACGAACGAGCATGGATGGGCCAGGCATACGTCGCAGCCCGCCTTCAGCATCTGCGCGCGCTGGGCGGACGTGGCGCCGGCAACGATCGCGGCGATCGGCGCGCTGCCGGCCGACGCGGCGAGCAGCGGCAAGCCATCGAGAATCGCCGGCGCGGCCGCGCCATTGGTGGCGACGACCACGATCGCGTCGAACCGGTCCTGCGTCGCCGCGAAACAGCCGTCGCGCCATTCGTCGACGCGCTCGACGCCGTGCATGCTTTCCCGAAACGCCTTGTCGAGCCGCGACACGTCCGGATTCGGCGGAGCAATCAGCAGGATGCGCATCGATCGGTCTCCTGCGCGCTCATGCGAGCGAACGCGGCCAGCATTCGACCGTGATCGCCGCGCCGGCCGGCTGCGCATCGCCGATCCGCAGTGCGAAACCATGTACGCGCATCACCGCCGACACGATGCTTAATCCAAGCCCCGAACCGTTCACGTGGCGGGTGCGCTCGCCGCGATAGAAGCGTTCGAGCACCGCATTGCGCTCACCGGGCGGAATGCCGGGCCCGGTGTCCTCGAACCGGACGAGCGGACCATGCGGCGTCGTCTGGAGCACGACGCGCACGTGACCGCCCGGCGGTGTGAACTTGATCGCGTTGTCCGCGAGATTGCTGAACGCCTCGAACAGCAACGCACGATCGCCATGGATGCCGTCGACCGTGGCCGCCTCGAGCTCGAACGACACGTCGACGGCCTCGGCCAGCGGCTCGTACAGCTCGCACACGTCGCGCAGCAAGACGGCGACGTCGACCGCGGCAAAGCCGCCGCGCCGGCTCAGCGTGCCGATCTCGGAGATGCGCAGCATCGCGCGAAAACGTTCGAGCAGCCGGTCGGTCTCGTCGCGCGCCGAAGCCAGCAGCGCCGCCGACGCGGGATCGTGGGCGCAGACCGGCTGGTCGGCGAGCCGCGCCAGCATCGTATGCACGCGAGCGAGCGGCGTACGCAGGTCGTGCGCGATCCCGTCGCAGGCATGGCGCACCTCGCCCATCAGCCGCTCGACTTCGTCGAGCATGTGGTTCACGAGATGCGCGAGCAGATCGAGTTCGTCGTAGCGGCCGACCGGCAGCCGCTTGCCGAGATCGCCTTCGGCGATCTGCCGCGTGACGCGCCGGATCGCGGCGACGCGGCGCATCTGCCGCATGCCGAGCATGCTGCCGCCCGCGATGCCGGCGATCAGGATCATCACGCCGCCGACCACGAGCCCGCGGATCGCGACGTCGCGGATCTGGATGAAATGCGACAGGTCGCGCGCGACGACCAGCGTCATCCCGTTGTCGCGGCGCACGGCCATCGCGCGCGCGATCGGCGACGATTGGCCGTCGAGCGGCGCAAGCGTGCGGTTCAGCGTCCGGCCGTGGCGATCGGTGCGCAGCGCCGGCGGCGTCGCGATGTCACCGGCCACGCGGCGCCCGCTCGCATCGAACAGCCCGTAGAAATTCGTGTGCATGTGCTCGTGCTCGAGCCGCCGATGGATCGCGAGCGGCAGCTCGGCATCGGGAATCGAATCGAAATAGATCAGTTGCCACGCGAGCACGTCGTCGGTGTCGCGTGTCATCGTGTGCGTCGCGGCGACGCTGATCACGCCCGCGAGCAGCAGCAGCGACACCGAGAAGATCGCCGCGTACGCGCACAGCCAGCGAAACGTCGTCGTATGCCAGCGGCGCGTGAAATTCGCCGCGCGAGCTGCGTCCATCCGTGCCTCCGTCAAGCGAGCATGTAGCCCGATCCGCGCACCGTCTGGATCATCGGGTTCGCGCCAGGCGGATCGATCTTCTTGCGCAGCCGGCCCATGTGGACGTCGATCAGGTTCGTGCCGGGATCGAAGTGATAGCCCCACACGGCCTCGAACAGCATCGTGCGCGTGATCGTCTGGCCCGCGTTGCGCATCATGAATTCGAGCACGCGGAACTCGGTCGGCAGCAGCGGAATCTCGTCGGCGCCGCGACGCGCGCAGCGCGAAATGAGGTCGAGCTCGAGCGCGCCGACCTTCAGCAGCGTCTGCTGCGGCACGCCCGAGGCTTGCCGGCGGCGCAGCAGCACTTCGATGCGCGCGCTCAGTTCGCCCGAATCGAACGGCTTCGTCAGGTAATCGTCGCCGCCCGCGCGCAGCCCGCGAATCCGCTCGTCGACGTCGCCGAGCGCGCTCAGCATCAGCACCGGCGTGTCGATGCCGACCGTGCGCATCGCGGTCAGGATCGCGAGGCCGTCCGCGCCCGGCAGCATCCGGTCGAGCGTGATCGCGTCGTACGAGGCGCTCATCGCCCGCATCATCCCTTCGCGACCGTTGTCGATCCAGTCGACCTCGAATCCGCGCGCGGTCAGTTCGCCGACGATTTCGTTCGCGGTCACCGCATCGTCCTCGACCGTCAGTACTCGCATGATTGCCCTCGCAATGAACCTCAAGACGGGCGCGCACGACGCGCACGACGCTATCGTAAGCGCCGCGAGCGCCGTGCGGCGCCAGATGAAAATAGCTTCATCCGGCCGCGCGGCCGCACGCGTGAAACATGTTTCATCCAGGCGTCGCCCGCCCCGCGGCCGGTGCCGCCTACGCTCACGTCATGCGGCATCGGGCCGCGAAACCAGGAGCTACCGGATGAAACCGTCGACCACCCTCGTCTGCATGCTGCTCGCCTGCGCCAGCACCGCCGCGTTCGCGGGGCCGCACCTCACCCCGCAGGAATGCAATGCGTACCCGTTCGTGCACACGGGCCACGACGTCACGCGCGCGGACCTCGTGCGCGAGCTGACCGAGCTCGAACAGGTCGGCTACGACCCCGCCCATGCGAGCCCGTATTACCCGGACGATCTCGACGGCGCGAAGCATCGGCTCGCCGCCGAGTACCGCGCCGACTGCACGCATGCGTTGACCGCCGACGCGGGCACGCCGCACTGACTGTACGGTCCGGCGCGACGCAGCCGGAAAAGCAAAAAGGCGGCACCTGCGTGCCGCCTTTTCTTCATGAACACGCATGGATACGAACCCGATGCGCGACGCTGCCGCTCACCGCGACATCATGTTCATGCTGACGTTGTGCATCACCCACAGCGTGCCGACGATCACGATCGCGGCGGTCAGCACCGTATAGCTGAACGCCATCACGTTCCAGCGCTGGCCCGACGAGCCGTTCATGTGCAGGAAGTACACGAGGTGCACGACGATCTGCACGAACGCGAGCACGGCCAGCCCGATCAGCGACGCATGCGGCGACAGCACACCGCCCATCACCAGGCCGAACGACGCGGCCGTGAGCAGCACCGACAGGATGAAACCGGCGACGTAGCCGCCGACACTGCCGTGCCCTTCTTCGAGTTGAGACGAATGCGAATGGGCCATTTAGATCACGCTCGCGAGATAGACAAAGGAAAACACGCAGATCCACACGATGTCGAGGAAGTGCCAGAACAGGCTCAGGCACGTCAGGCGCCGCAGGTCGCGATCGGTCAGGTCGCCGCCACGGAACACGATCTGCGCGGCCAGCACGAGCATCCACAGCAGGCCGGCCGTCACGTGCAGCCCGTGCGTGCCGACCAGCGTGAAGAACGCCGACAGGAACGCGCTGCGCTGCGGGCCCGCGCCTTCCGCGATCAGGTGCGAGAACTCGCGCAGTTCCATCGCGAGAAACGCCGCGCCGAGCACGAACGTCACCGCGAGCCACGCGAGCAGCGCGCCGCGTTGCTGCTTGTATGCCGCGAGCATCGCGAAACCGTACGTGATGCTCGACAGCAGCAGCGCGGCGGTTTCGACCGCGACGCCCGGAATGTCGAACAGCTCTTTGGCGGTCTGCCCGCCCGCGTACTGGTGACCGAGCACCGCGAACGTCGCGAACAGCGCCGCGAAGATCACGCAGTCGGTCATCAGGTACAGCCAGAACCCGAACACCGAATGCGACGGCGGATGGTCGTCGTGCTCGAGCAGGGTCGCGCTCAAGGTTTTCTGCAACATCAGTTGGCCTCCAGTTCCACGTCGTCGACGCGCGCGGCCGTGCGCTGCGTCGGCTGCTTGTCTTCGGTCTTGCGCACCGTCGACGCAGGGATGTAATAGCCGTCGTTATCGCGCGAGCTGTAGATCACGAGCGTCGCAATGATTCCGATGAGCCCGCCGATCGCCATCCACCAGATGTGCCACACCAGCGCGAAGCCGAGCACCAGGCTGAAGATCGCGATCACGAGGCCCGCGCAGGTATTCGACGGCATGTGGATGTCGCGAATCGCCGCCGGGTTCGGCCGGCCTTCGCCGCGCGCCTTCATGTCCGCGTACGCGTCGAGCGTGCGCACCTGCGGGATCACCGCGAAGTTGTAGTCGGCCGACGGCGACGACGTCGCCCATTCCAGCGTGCGGCCGCCCCACGGATCGCCCGTGGTGTCGCGGTATTCCGGCAGGTGACGGTTGCGGATGCTGACGACCAGTTGCAGCAGCTGGCATGCGATGCCGATCGCGATCAGCACGGCGCCGAACGCGGCGACCAGCAGCCACGGATGCCAGGCCGGGTTGTCGTAGTGGTTCAGGCGACGCGTCATACCCATGAAGCCGAGCACGTACAGCGGCACGAACGCGACGTAGAAGCCGACCTGCCAGAACCAGAACGCGGCCTTGCCGAGCTTCTCGTTCAGCTTGAAGCCGAACGCCTTCGGGAACCAGTAGTTGAAGCCCGCGAGATAGCCGAACAGCACGCCGCCGATGATCACGTTGTGGAAGTGCGCGATCAGGAACAGGCTGTTGTGCAGCACGAAGTCCGCGCCGGGGATCGCCATCATCACGCCGGTCATGCCGCCGAGCGTGAACGTGACCATGAAGCCGATCGTCCACAGCACGGGCGTCGTGAACTCGATCCGGCCGCGGTACATCGTGAACAGCCAGTTGAACACCTTCACGCCGGTCGGAATCGCGATGATCATCGTCATGATCCCGAAGAACGCGTTCACGTTCGCGCCCGAGCCCATCGTGAAGAAGTGATGCAGCCACACGAGGAACGACAGCACCATGATCGCGCAGGTCGCATACACCATCGTCTTGTAGCCGAACAGCGGCTTCTTCGCGAACGTCGCGATGACTTCCGAGAAGATCCCGAACGCCGGCAGGATCAGGATGTACACCTCCGGATGGCCCCACGCCCAGATCAGGTTCAGGTACAGCATCGCGTTGCCGCCGGCTTCGTTCGTGAAGAAATGCATGCCGAGGTAACGGTCGAGGCCGAGCAGCGCGAGCGTCGCGGTCAGGATCGGGAACGACGCCATGATCAGCACGTTCGTGCAGAGCGCCGTCCACGTGAACACCGGCATCTTCATCAGCGTCATGCCCGGCGCGCGCATCTTGATGATCGTCACGAAGAAGTTCACGCCGGTCAGCAGCGTGCCGACCCCGGAGATCTGCAGCGCCCACAGGTAGTAGTCGACCCCTACCCCCGGACTGAACTGCAGCTCCGACAGCGGCGGGTACGCGAGCCAGCCCGTCTGCGCGAATTCGCCGATCACGAGCGACACGTTGATCAGGATCGCGCTGACCGCCGTCATCCAGAACGACAGCGAGTTGATGAACGGGAACGCGACGTCGCGCGCGCCGATCTGCAGCGGCACGATCAGGTTCATCAGGCCGACCATGAATACCATCGCCATGAAGAAGATCATGATCACGCCGTGTGCCGTGAAGATCTGGTCATAGTGGTGCGGCGGCAGGTAGCCGGGCGCGTTGTACGCGAGCGCGAGCTGCATGCGCATCATGATCGCGTCGGCGAAGCCGCGCAGCAGCATGATCAGCGCGACGATGATGTACATCACGCCGAGTCTCTTGTGGTCGACCGTGGTCAGCCATTCCGTCCACAGCCATTTCCAGCGGCCGGTGATCGTCAGCGCGGCGAGAATGCCCAGCACGACCAGCCCCATGAAGGCGCCGGCCCCCATGATGATGGGCTGATCGAACGGGATCGCCGAAAGTGTGAGTTTGCCGAACATGCGTTACCCCTTCGTGCCGCAGGCGGCGTCCTTCAGGTCGAGGACGTGGCCATCGTTGTATTTCGCGATGATGTTGTGGAAGAGCCTCGGATCGACCGACGAGAAGTAGCGCACCGGCGCCTTCTCGCTCGGCTGCGCGACGCTGCCGTACAGGGTCGCGTCGAGCCGGTCCGGCGACGCCTTCACCTTCTGCACCCACGCATCGAACTGCTCGCGCGGCTCGGCGAGCGTGCGGAACTTCATGTCGGAGAAACCGCGGCCGCTGAAGTTGGCGGACGTGCCCGCGTAGTTGCCGGGCTCGTCGGCGATCAGGTGCAGGCGCGTCTGCATGCCGGCCATCGCGTAGACCTGGCCGCCGAGCTGCGGGATGAAGAACGAGTTCATCACCGAATCCGACGTGATGCGGAAGTTCACCGGCGTGCCGACCGGAATCGCGAGCTGGTTCACCGACGCGATACCGAGTTCCGGATAGATGAACAGCCACTTCCAGTCGAGCGCGACCACCTCGACGTCGAGCGGCTTCACCGCCGATTCGAGCGGCTTGTACGGATCGAGCTCGTGGGTGGTCTTCCACGTGAGCACGCCGAGGAACAGGATGATCAGCGTCGGTACGGTCCAGATCACGACCTCGATCGCGGTCGAGTGCGACCAGTTCGGCGCATAGGCGGCGTTGCGGTTCGACGCGCGGTAACGCCACGCGAACCATAGCGTGAGCAGGATCACCGGCACGACGACGATCAGCATCGCCCAGGTGGACGTCGCGATCAGCGCCTTTTCGGCCGCACCCACGCTTCCTTTCGGATTTAGTACATCTAAATTACAACCTGACAGGCTCAATGCCGCGCCCATGGACATCAGCGCCGACCAGCCTCTTGAAGCTCTTCTTTTCATCACACAGCCCGAGGGTCATTGAATCCGTTTGCGTACGCCCGATGCGCATTCGATTCACGAAATTGGCCGAATCATACGTCGCGCGAGTGCGATGAAAAACCGGTGCATGCGGCAAATCATCATTGCAAAATCTGCCGTGAGTCACATTGTCGCGGGGCAATTTCACGCAGCCGGAAGCGGGCCCGGCACGCGCCGTGCCGGACCGTGATCGATGCGCGCGCAACGACGCGCGCCGCGTGAGGCGGCGCGCTTGCGCGGCTCGACGTGCCGGGATCAGTCGTGCGTCGAGGCCATGTACGACGGCAGCGCCGGCGTGGGGCCATCCCCTGCCGGCACCTTCGAATGGCTCGCTTCCTGGATCAGCCTGCCGACGGTCGGATCGATCGCATCGGTGAACGGCTTCGGATCGATGCCGACCGCGAGCACGATCAGCGCGAGCGACGCGAACATCACGATCTCGCGACGGTTCAGGTCGGCGAGCTTCGCGATCCGCTGGCTCGCGACCTTGCCGAACACGACGCGCTTGAGCATCCACAGCGTGTACGACGCGCTGAGGATCAGCGTGAGCGCCGCGATCGCGCCGATCCAGAAATTGAAGCGGATCGCGCCCATGATCACCATGAACTCGCCGACGAACCCCGACGTGCCCGGCAGGCCGACGTTGGCCATCGCGAACAGCAGCGTGAAGGTCGCGAAACGCGGCATCACGCCCGCCACGCCGCCGTACGCGGCGATCTCGCGCTGCTTGGTGCGGTCCACGAGCACGTTCACGCACAGCAGCATCGCGCCCGCCACGAAGCCGTACGACACGAGCTGCACGATCGCGCCTTCGACGCCGATCCGATTGAACAGGAACAGGCCGAGCGTGACGATCCCCATGTGCGCGACCGTCGAATACGCCAGCAGCTTGCCGAGGTCGGTCTGCGCGAGCGCGACGAGGCTCGCGTAGACGATCGCGAACAGCGACAGCGCGATCACGGCCGGCGCGAAGAAGTGACTCGCGTCCGGCGTGATCGGCAGCGCGAAGCGCAGGAACCCGTAGCCGCCGAGCTTGAGCATCGCGAGCATCAGCGCGGCGCCCGTCGGGCCGTCCGTGTAGACGTCGCTCAGCCACGTGTGGACCGGCCACATCGGCACCTTGACCGCGAACGCGGCGAAGAAGCCGAGGAACACCAGCAACTGCGGCGCGAAACCGAGCTGCAGCGTGCGCCACACGGCCATGTCGAACGTATGCGACTGCGCGTACAGGTACAGCATCGCCATCAGCAGCAACAGCGAGCCGGCGAACGAGATGAAGAAGAACTTCACGGCCGCATACACGCGTCGCTCGCGCCCCCACGTGCCGATCAGCAAGTACAGCGGGATCAGCGTCGCCTCGAAGAAGATGAAGAACAGCAGCCCGTCCTGCGCGACGAACACGCCGACCATCAGCCCCGACAGGATCAGGAATGACGCGTAGTACTGCGCGACGCGCACCGTGACCGACTCCCACGACGCCACCACCACCACGAGTGTCGTGAATGCGGTCAGCACGACGAGCCAGAGCGACGCGCCGTCGATGCCGACCCGCCACCCGGAATTGAATGCCGCCAGCCAGTCGCGTCTTTCGACGAACTGCATCGCGGCCGAATGCGCATCGAAGCCGGCAACGAGCGGAACCACGGCCGCCAGCCCGGCAATCGCGCCGACCAGCGCGATCAGTCGTATCCGGCGTGCCTGCTGGTCGGAACCGGCGCGCAGCAGGCCCGCGCCGAACAGTATCGGAACCCAGATGGCCAGGCTCAGGAAGGGGAAATCATGCATGTCAACAGGGCCTTGAGGAGGTCGCGCCCTGCATCGGGGAAAGGCGCGACGAAAGGAACGAAATCAAATCGACAGGTAGATTTCGTGAATCGCCAATGTTGGCAAAATGTAAAGCGGCATCACCGGAAAACTTGACGCCGCTCAAATGCGATCGGGTTAACCAGCATAAGACGATTGATTATTTTCTGCAGCGCAGCAGAGCATCGATTTTCGGCGGCAGCGTAGTTCACTGATTTGTTTGAGTAATTTTTCGTATTGCTTGATGCCGTGCGCGATGAAAATCGACGCAGCGCCGCATTTTTGATGTCAACCGGTCATTTCGGAGGGCCGGAACAGCATGATCGGTGTTCGGCTGTGCCCCGGTCGCTCGGCGCCTCGCTCCTTACAAATAACCTTTCATTGTTATTTCATTTCGTGCCGCGTGCATTTGAGCGAGGATCGGCCGGGCAAGCACGATCCGGCGCCGGCTCGAAGTCTGGAAGCGTGCCGCCGGCATGAACGGGCGGATCGAACAAGACGAAGTGCGCTTCGTCGCCGCTGGCAATCGCAGCCTCGGCTCGATTCACGCGTTTCACGAACGGAAGGCCCTCTATCGTTCGGATACCGAAGCACTGCTGTCGGTTGTCTCTGCGCGCTATCAGGTCATGCAATCAGAGGAGATCGGGCGTGTTATCGAGACCTTGCGGAGATCGGCGGCTTACCGCTTGAGACCGCAGCTGTGCTACGGCAGGGCCACCCGCTCCGGGCGCTTGCCCGCAGAGGCCAGTCCGGCATGCTTGGGACGCTCGGCAGCCGCATCCGCCGCTTCAGGCGCGTTCCGAAGCATCTCGGATGGGTCTTTTCCCCGGCGTGCCCGGACGAGCAATCGTCAAGCGCTGCCCTCGCGCGCGACGGCAGCGCGCAATACCACGCGGCGCCAACCGGTACCCACCTACGTCCAGCGCATTCTTGCTGATGGGCCCGCTGAGGACTGAAAAAGAAAAAGCCCCGCAAGTCCGAGAACTTGCGGGGCTTTGTCACCGCTTTTGGCGGAGACGGAGGGATTCGAACCCTCGATCCAGGTTTTGGCCCAGATGCTCCCTTAGCAGGGGAGTGCCTTCGACCTCTCGGCCACGTCTCCCAAACTTTCGCTCGCACCAGGGAGGCAGTGCGACGAGAACGAAATAATATAGGGTTTCGAACCGCCCGTCAATTTCCGTGATGCATTTTCTTCAATGCATCACGAAAAATTCACGATGCCTGGTCGAGTTCGAATGCCTTGTGCAGCGCGCGGACGGCCAGCTCCATGTATTTCTCGTCGATCAGCACCGAAATCTTGATTTCGGACGTCGAGATCATCTGGATGTTGATGCCCTCTTCCGACAACGTGCGGAACATCTTGCTCGCGACGCCCACGTGCGACCGCATGCCGACGCCGACGACCGACACCTTCGACACCTTCGGGTCACCCTGCACGCGCTCGGCGCTCACATGGCCCTGCACCTGGTTGGTGAGGATATCCATCGCCTTCTGGTAGTCGCCGCGACCAACCGTGAACGTGAAGTCGGTTTTGCCTTCGACGCTCTGGTTCTGGATGATCATGTCGACGTCGACGTTCGCATCGGCCACCGGCCCGAGGATCTGATATGCGATGCCCGGCTTGTCGGGCACGCCCATCACAGCAATGCGTGCTTCGTCGCGCTGGAACGCGATGCCGGAAATGACTGCCTTTTCCATGGTCTCGTCTTCTTCAAAAGTAATCAGGGTGCCCGAGCGCATTTCTTCGTCGAGCGCAATCAGCGGATCGGTCAGGCTCGACAGCACACGCGTCTTCACCTGGTATTTGCCGGCGAATTCGACCGAGCGGATCTGCAGGACCTTCGAGCCGAGGCTGGCCATTTCCAGCATTTCCTCGAACGTCACGCGATCGAGGCGGCGCGCCTCTTCGACGACACGCGGATCGGTCGTGTAGACGCCGTCGACGTCGGTATAGATCAGGCACTCTTCGGCACCCAGCGCAGCCGCCACCGCCACCGCCGACGTGTCAGAGCCGCCCCGGCCCAGCGTCGTGATGTGGCCGTCCGGATCAACGCCCTGGAAGCCCGTGATGATCACGACCTTGCCCGCGTTCAGATCGTCCTTCACACGCTCGTCGTCGATCGAGTGAATGCGTGCTTTCGTAAACGCGCTGTCGGTCTTGATCGGCACTTGCCAGCCGGCATAGCTCACGGCCTCGACGCCGATTTCCTGCAGCGCGATCGACAGCAGGCCGACGCTGACCTGCTCGCCGGTCGACGCGATCATGTCGAGCTCACGCGGGCTCGGCTGGCTCGAAATCTCTTTCGCGAGACCGAGCAGACGGTTGGTTTCGCCGGACATCGCCGACGGCACGACCACCATCTGGTGCCCGGCCTGATGCCATTTTGCGACGCGTTTCGCGACGTTCTTGATGCGCTCGACCGAGCCCATCGAAGTGCCGCCGTATTTGTGTACGATGAGTGCCATTGTCGTTCTGAACTGGAGGAGAAACCGCACGGGCGCGCTGGGCAGGCCGCGTAGCCGTTCGGTCACGCGGCTTGTGGCTGTGGACGGACGACGAGGGGGACGGCTGGGACGCAACACGCAAGCGTGACGGATTTTGCCCGGAAGGCCGATCAGGCCGCGCAAACCGGGTACGTCACGCGGAAAACCTGCACAAAACGCTCAAAAATCGAGCCGAGCAAACGACCGAGCGTACCCGATAGAAGCCCGCTTGACAAGCCGCACGCCGTGTCGGCGGCCGTTCCGGCGCTGTTTACCAAATGGTGAAAACGGGCACGCCATCGCGCCGCCGGCAGGCTGCCGCCGCTACGCGATCAGCAGGTCGGGACACCATTCGATCCGGCGCCATGCGGCGGCGCCGGACGTCGCGCCGTCAGGCACGTCGATGTCGCGATTGACGCCCAGCCGCGGCACGTAGATCAGCCGGTCGCCCGCGAACAGCAGCGGCACGTCGCGCTGCCAGGCCGGCACGCCGCGCTCCTGGAACAGGTTTTTCAGCGTCCGACCCGGCCCGCCCGGCGACGTACGCATCCGTTCGCCGCCCGCCCGGGCGCGCGCAGCCAGCCGCGCACCGCGCAGCAGCGCCTCCGGTACCGCATCGGCGCTCCCCGCGTCGGCCGGCGCGAACACGAACGTGCCGCGCCATCCCGGCAGATGCCACACTTCCTGCCCGTCCCATGCAAGCGCCGCCTCCGGGTGCGGCGTACCGGTGCCGTCGTCGGCCGGTTCGCTGCTGTCGCCCGCTTCCCAGTACACGACATCGCGATAGAGCCTCAGGCACTGCCCCGCGTGATCGACGCGCAGCGCATGCGCGTCGTGCGCGGCACGCAGTTGCCGCATCATGTTGGCGAGCCGCGCAGCCGACGCGCCCGGCAAACCGAGCCGGCGCATCCAGAAGCGCAGCAGATTCGCACCGCGCGTATCGTCGAATCCGATCAGCGCGTCGCGCGACAGCGCCCGCCCGTCGTCGCGCGCGGCGACGGCGAAATCCAGCTCGGCCAGATCGTCGAGCAGCCGCTGCGCGGCGGCCGCATGCTGGGCCGCGCGACCGAGCGCATCGCGAAAACCCGGAAAATGCACGGCCAGCGCCGGCAGCACGTCGAGGCGCAGCGCATTGCGCGCATAGCGCGTATCGCCGTTCGATTCGTCATCGATCCAGGCAAGCGCGTGCTGCTCCGCATAGCGCTCGAGTTGTGCGCGCAACAGCCGCAGCAACGGGCGCACACGCTCGATGCTCACGCCGTCGGGGCGATAACGCGGCGCCATCGCGGCAAGCCCCGCGATTCCCGCCCCGCGCAACAGTTGCAGCAGCACCGTCTCGGCCTGATCGTCCGCATGTTGCGCGAGCCACAGCGTCGCCACGCCGTGGCGTTCACCCATCGCGTCGAGCGCCGCGTAGCGACGCTCGCGCGCGGTCGCCTCGATGCCGAGCCCGCTGTCGCGCGGCACGTCGACGCGCATCGATTCGAATGCAACACCGAGTCGCGCCGCATCCGCTTCGGCATGCGCGACCCAGGCGTCCGCGTTCGCGCTCAGGCCGTGATGCACGTGCAGCGCGACGCAGCGCGAGGCGCCCGCGACGCGCACGGCCGCGTCGAGCAGCACGGTCGAATCGAGGCCGCCGCTGTAGGCGATCGCGATGCGCGCATCAGGCGGCAGGCTGGAAAGCGCAACGCCGACCGCGTCGAGTACGGCGCGGTCGGCGGAGAATTCGGTGGGCGGGATCACGAGCGGGACACGCGCGCAACGGCGCGCGAATTGAATACGCAGCCGGTCATGCGCCCGGCGTGGTTTCCTTGAACTTGCCGTAGGCCATCAGGCGCTCGAAGCGACGCTCGCGCAGCGCGTCGATGCTCATGCCCTGGAACTGGCGCAGCGAATCGGCCAGCGCACGGCGCAGCAGCGCGGCCATGCCCTTCGGATCGCGATGCGCGCCGCCGAGCGGCTCGTTGATGATCTTGTCGATCAGGCCAAGCGCCTTCAGGCGGTGCGCGGTCAGGCCGAGCGCTTCCGCGGCTTCCGGCGCCTTCGCGGCGCTCTTCCACAGGATCGACGCACAGCCTTCCGGCGAGATCACCGAGTAGGTCGAGAACTGCAGCATCATCACGGTGTCGGCCACCGCGATCGCCAGCGCACCGCCCGAGCCGCCCTCGCCGATCACCGTCGTGATGATCGGCGTCTTCAGCTCGGCCATCACGTACAGGTTGCGGCCGATCGCCTCCGACTGGCCGCGCTCTTCCGCGCCGATACCCGGGTACGCACCCGGCGTGTCGACGAACGTGAAGATCGGCAGCCCGAACTTCTCGGCCAGACGCATCAGCCGTTCGGCCTTGCGATAGCCTTCCGGGCGCGGCATCCCGAAGTTGCGCGCGGCGCGCTCCTTCGTGTCGCGGCCCTTCTGGTGACCGATCACCATGCACGGATGGCCGCCGAAGCGCGCGAGACCGCCGACGATCGACAGGTCGTCCGCGAACGCGCGGTCGCCATGCAGCTCGTGAAAATCGGTAAACAGTTCCGCAACGTAATCGAGCGTGTACGGACGCTGCGGGTGCCGCGCGATCTGCGAAACCTGCCATGGCGACAGGTTCGCGTAGAGGTCTTTCGTCAGTTGCTGGCTTTTCTTCGACAGCCGCTCGATTTCTTCCGAAATATCGACAGCCGAGTCGTCCTGCACGAATCGCAGCTCTTCGATCTTGGCCTCGAGTTCGGCGATCGGCTGTTCGAAATCCAGAAACGTGGTCTTCATGTGTTCGAATCCTTGGGTCTTGCGGCAGCGCGTATTCTACCCGCGCGGGCGACGCTCAAAACCGGCTCTCAACTATTGATGTTTAAAACCCGATAGCCGACACTCAGGCGTCGGCGTCGGGCGCATCGAGGCTGCGCCACATGTACCAGGTCGCGACGGTGCGCCACGGCTCCCAGTTGGCCGCAACCTCGCGCGCCTCGCTGCGCGTGACGGGTTCCCCGCTGAAGTAATTGACGCTGATCGCACGGATCAGGCCCGGGTCGTCGAGCGGCAGCACGTCCGGCCGCGACAGGTTGAAGATCAGGAACATCTCGGCCGTCCAGCGGCTGATGCCGCGGATCTGCGTGAGTTCCGCGATCACGTCCTCGTCGTCCATCGACATCCATTTGTCGACGTGCAGCGCCCCCGACACGAAATGCTGCGCGAGATCGAGGATGTATTCCGTCTTGCGCTTCGACAACCCGCACGCGATCAGCTTGTCCGCGCCGAGCCGGATCACCGGCTGCGGTGCGAGTTTCGGACAGGCGTCCTCGATGCGCGCCCACAGCGACTGCGCGGACGGCACCGAAATCTGCTGGCCGACGACCGAGCGCGCGAGCGTGACGAACGGGTCGCCGCGCTTCACGAGATGCGCGGGACCGAACTTCGGAATCAGTTTCTTCAGGATCCGGTCGCGCTTGACGAGGTCCGCGCATGCCTTGTCCCAATAGGCAGGACGCACGACGACCTCCTCGCCGTCCGCTTCGGACGCACGTGTCTTGCGGGCCGCGTCGGCGGCCGGCAGCGCGGCCGCCGGCTGCGCATGACCGTTCAGCGCGCCGTTCGGCACGGCGCGCGTCGCGTCCGACTTCGCCGCCGGTACACGCTTGGCTGCCGGACGCGCGGCGACCGGGGTCGCGCGCCTGACCGGCGCTTTTCTGGCCGTTGCCATCTTGCCTCCTACCTGACGGATCGGTCAGTGGAACGCACCGCGCTCATACGCGACGCCATTCGGTCGATCCGCCCGGTTTGTCTTCAAGTGCGATACCGGCTTCGAGCAATTCCGCCCGGATCCGGTCCGCTTCGGCATAGTCCTTCGCTTGCTTCGCCGCGACGCGCGCGGCGATCTTCGCTTCGATCTCGTCGGCCGCGAGCCCGCCCGCCTGCGCGGCGCCCGACGCCTGCTGCAGGAACGCGCGCGGTTCGCGGCCCAGCAGGCCCAGCAGGCCCGCCAGCTGTTTCAGTTGCCGCGCGAGCGACGCGTCGCGCGTGCGGTTGACTTCGCCCGCCAGCTCGAACAGCGTCGCCACCGCGACCGGCGTGTTGAAATCGTCGTTCATCGCGGCCGCGAAACGCTGCGCGTGCGGCTCGTTCCAGTCGAGCGCGAGCGTATCGGCGTCGACGTCCTTCAGCGCCGTGTACAGACGCGTGAGCGACGCGCGCGCATCGTCGAGATGCACGTCGCTGTAATTGAGCGGCGAACGATAGTGCGTGCGCACGATGAAGAAGCGCATGACTTCCGCGTCGTAACGCTCGAGCACCTCGCGGATCGTGAAGAAGTTGCCGAGCGATTTCGACATCTTCTCGTTGTCGACCTGCACGAAGCCGTTGTGCATCCAGTAATTGACGAACGTCTCGCCGGTCGCGCCCTCGCTCTGCGCGATCTCGTTCTCGTGGTGCGGGAATTGCAGATCCTGCCCGCCGCCGTGGATGTCGAAATGATTGCCGAGCAGCGAGCAGCCCATCGCCGAGCACTCGATGTGCCAGCCCGGGCGACCCATTCCGTACTTCGACGCCCACGACGCGCCTTCCGGATCTTCCGGCTTCGCACGCTTCCACAGCACGAAATCGAGCGGATCTTCCTTCGCGTCGTTCGCGGCGACGCGCTCGCCCGCGCGCAGATCGTCGAGCGACTTGCCCGACAGCTTCCCGTAGTTCGTGAACTTGCGCACCGAGTAATTGACGTCGCCGTCGCTCGCCTGGTACGCGTAGCCGTTCGTCTCGAGCGTCTCGATCATGCCGAGCATCTGCGGGATGAACTGCGTCGCGCGCGGCTCGATGTCGGGCCGCTGGATGCCCAGCGCGCTTTCGTCCTCGTGCATCGCGCCGATGAAGCGGTCGGTCAGCGACTTGATCGTCTCGCCGTTCTCGACCGCGCGGCGGATGATCTTGTCGTCGATGTCGGTGATGTTGCGCACATACGTGACCCGATAGCCGATCGCACGCAACCAGCGCTGGACGAGGTCGAACACGACCAGCATGCGCGCGTGGCCCACGTGACAATAGTCGTAGACGGTGATCCCGCATACGTACATCCGCACTTCGCCGGACTGGCGCGGCACGAAAACTTGCTTGTCACGCGCGAGCGTGTTGTAGATGCGCAGTGATTCCATAGAGATGAACCGTGAGCCGAAGGAAACCGCCCTGGCGAAGCTCGCCCAGCATGTGAAACGGACGGACCATCTGCTGCGGCGCCAGGCCGCGCGTCCTCGATATCACATGGGGCGGTCAGGCTGCAAGCACAGCGGTGACGGCCACGAGAGGCTAAGAAAGACTGTCTGCCGCTCGCCGGAACGCGCAGACGTTTTGTTAGAATGGCTCGGAGTATAACATTCCGATTTACGCCTATGAAACCTCATCGCGGCCGCGCGCCGAGCGCTGCGACCCTCGTTGCGACCACCGTCATGGGCGTCGCGCTGACGCTTTTCGCGGCTCCCGCGGCGCATGCGCAAAAGGCCCCGGCGGTCGCCGACGGCACCCCCGAAATCGACGCGTCGATCGCCGGCAAGCAGTGGAAGCAGGCGCTCGCGCAGCTCGACGCGCGCATCGCGTCGAATCCGCACGACGTGCAGGCGCAGTTCAAGCGCGGCACCGTGCTGGCCCGCCTGAACCGCGACGACGACGCGATCCAGCAGTTCGTCGCGATCACGCAGGCGTACCCCGAACTGCCCGAGCCGTACAACAACCTCGCGGCGCTCTACGCGAAGCACGGCCGCTATGACGAAGCGCGCACCGCGCTCGTCACCGCGACGCAATCGAACCCGAGCTACTCGCTCGCGTACGAGAACCTCGGCGACCTCTACCTGCGGCTCGCTTCCGAATCGTACAAGCGCGCGCAATCGCTCGGCCGCACGAGCGGCGCGACCGCGCAGCGCCTCGCCGATCTCCAGAAGATCGTGTCGCCGCCGAAAGCCGCGCCGAACGCCCGCGCGACGACGCCGGCCACGCGCGCCTACACCGACCGCGCCGCCGCGAACGTGAGCACCACCACGCTGCCGATGTCGCCGACGTTCCAGTTCAACGGTCCGTCGGGCGCACTGGCGGCACCGTACGTCGCGCCGTCGCAATAAGCGGCGCGCCCTTCCTTCCCTCCCAACCTGAGGATCGCAATGAAACGTCTGTTGCTGGCGCTTGGCGGCGCCGCCCTTCTCGCGACCGCGCCCGCGTTCGCGCAAACGGCCACCGCGCACCCCGTCGTGCAGCTGAAGACCTCGCAGGGCGACATCCGCGTCGAGCTCTATCCGGAGAAGGCGCCGAAATCCGTCGCCAACTTCCTCGATTACGTGAAGGCCGGCCAGTACAACGGCACGATCTTCCATCGCGTGATCAAGGGCTTCATGATCCAGGGCGGCGGCTACAAGACCAAC
The DNA here is from genome assembly GCF_015712215.1 of Burkholderia sp. 9779_493. NCBI lineage: Bacteria > Pseudomonadati > Pseudomonadota > Betaproteobacteria > Burkholderiales > Burkholderiaceae > Burkholderia > Burkholderia sp. 9779_493. The sequence goes on along the minus strand of NZ_JACCQA010000002.1, from coordinate 2,815 downwards.
TTCGAGGAAAAGCCGACCCGCGCGCCGATCCCGCTGGAAAGCCGCAATGGTCTGAAGAACCTGACCGGCACGATCGCGATGGCGCGCACGAGCGATCCGAATTCGGCCACCGCGCAGTTCTTCATCAATACGGTCGACAACAGCGGCCTCGACTATCCGAACCCGGACGGCAACGGCTACGCGGTGTTCGGCAAGGTCGTGTCGGGCCTCGACGTCGTGAAGAAGATCGAAGGCGTGGCGACGACCTCGCGCGGCCCGATGCAGGACGTGCCGGCGCAACCGGTCGTGATCGAATCGGCGAGCATCGTCTCGAAGTAAGCACCTGCCGGCACGTCCGGCGCCACACGCGGCCGCGTCGCACGACCGGCCGCGTGCCATTTAAACCGCCTCACCGAAGGAATTCATCATGGTTGAACTGCATACGAACCACGGCGTGATCAAGCTCGAACTCGACGCCGCGAAGGCACCGAAGACGGTCGAAAACTTCCTGAACTACGTGAAGAAGGGCCATTACGACGGCACCGTGTTCCACCGCGTGATCAACGGCTTCATGATCCAGGGCGGCGGCTTCGAGCCGGGCCTGAAGCAGAAGCCGACCGACGCGCCGATCGACAACGAGGCGAACAACGGCCTGAAGAACGACAACTACACGATCGCGATGGCGCGCACGAACGATCCGCACTCGGCGACCGCCCAGTTCTTCATCAACGTGAACGACAACGACTTCCTGAACCACTCGTCGCCGACGCCGCAGGGCTGGGGTTACGCGGTGTTCGGCAAGGTCGTCGAGGGCCAGGACGTGGTCGACAAGATCAAGGGCGTCAAGACGGGCAACGCGGGCTTCCATCAGGACGTGCCGACCGACGACGTCGTGATCGAAAAGGCCGTGGTGGTCTGACGCACCAGCCGTCACGGAGGCACTTCGATGTTGCAGGAGAGTCCGCCGCGAAGCGTCTCCGCGGGCGTGCCGGGCGAGCGCGAGTACGCGCAAGCCGCACGCCCGTTCCTGTTTCTCTCCGATCTGCACCTGAGCGAAGCGATTCCGAAGACGGTCGCCGCGTTCGAGCATTTCGTGAAATACACCGCCGACAGCGCCGATTCGGTGTTCATCCTCGGCGACCTGTTCGAATACTGGATCGGCGACGACATCCTCGACGACGATCCGTTCGCCGCGCGCATGGCCGCGCTGATGCACACGTTCTCGGAGCGCGGCATCGCGCTCTACGTGATGCACGGCAACCGCGATTTCCTGCTCGGCCGGCGCTTCATGAAGGCGGCCGGTGCGATGCTGCTGCCCGACCCCTCGCTGATCATGGCGTTCGGCCAGCGCATCGTGCTCGCGCACGGCGACGCGCAATGCACGGCCGATCGCGGCTATCAGTTGTTCCGGCGCGTCGCGCGCAACCGCGTCGCGCAATGGCTGTTTCTCGCGTGGCCGTTCCGCTGGCGCCGCGCGCTCGCGCAGCGCATGCGCTCGAACAGCGAAGCCGGCCGCATGCGCCCCGTGTCAGCAATCTACGACGTCACGCGGGAAGGCGTGGCCGCGCTGTTCCGGAAAAGTCGCGCAAGCGTGATCATTCACGGCCACACGCACCGCCCCGCGCGCCACGCGGAACCGGGCGGAATCCGCTGGGTACTGCCCGACTGGGATCTCGATCACGGCACGCCGCGCGGCGGCTATCTGCGCGTCGACGCGGAAGGCATCCACGCGATGCCGCTCGACTGACGCCACCGCTGCCGCTGTCGTCGCATCGACCGGCAGCCGTGGGCGCCCTGCTCGTTCGTTACATCTGGCGTTCGACCGTCTTGCCTTCCAGCACCGCGGACAGCCTGCGCAGGTCGAGGCGCGCCGCATCGGCGCCCTGCAGCGTTTCCAGATGCGTACCGAGCCGTTCGAGCGCCGCGACGATCTCGTCGACGCGACGGCTTTCCTTCGCCGCGTGATCGATCAGCCCGTGAATCGCAAGCGACATCGGATCGTCGGCGTTCGGCGTGATCCCGTACGCGCAGAATGCCGCGCGCTCGGGTTGCGGCTTCGGCTGCGCCGGCATCACGATGCGCGCCGGGTTGCCGACCGCCGTGCCGCCGGGCGGCACCGGCTTGACGACCACCGCGTTCGAGCCGATCTTCGCGCCCGCGCCCACCGTGAAACCGCCGAGCACCTTCGCGCCAGCGCCGACGATCACGCCGGCCTCGAGCGTCGGATGGCGCTTCGCGCCGCGCGTGAGCGACGTGCCGCCCAGCGTCACGCCCTGATAGATCGTGCAGTCGTCGCCGATGATCGCCGTCTCGCCGATCACGACACCCATGCCGTGATCGATGAACACGCGCCGGCCGATCGTCGCGCCGGGGTGGATCTCGATCCCGGTCAGGAACCGGCCGGCCTGCGACGCGAACCGCGCGAGCCAGTAGCGCTTCGCGCGCCAGCAGGCGTGCGCGAAACGGTGCAGCACGAGCGCATGCAGCCCCGGATAACAGGTCAGCACTTCCCACGCACTGCGAGCGGCGGGATCCCGCTCGCGAATCGTTGCAACGTCTTCGCGCAGTCTCGTGAACATGATGTGATCTGGGAAAAGGCCGGCGCGCATCGCCGGCAATGCCGGCCGTTATCGCGCCGGGTAATTTGCTTATGACGTCCGGCGATTGTAGGGCCAGTCGCGCGCCGCCGCACGCGGTCGCGCGTTCACCCCGCCACCGGCGCGGGTATTCGGCCGGGACGGGTTTCCGGGGAGGCCCGTCGGGCGAAACTGCAGGGTTCGTCGCTTCCGGCGGATCACCGCATGGCCTGCCCGCCACCCACCACCCGCCGCATCCG
>NZ_JACCQA010000029.1:0-95235 GCF_015712215.1 Burkholderia sp. 9779_493 | reverse complement strand
GGCAACTCAGGCAGCGGCCCGCGGGCCGCTGCCTGACGCGCTACGGTTTGTCTTTTCTTCTTCATCGGCATATCCATGGCTTTTACACCTCATGATATGCCCCGCCCACAAAATGACGGATAGGTCCATTGTCGACGATCTAAAAAGCTGTGTCGAACGGCCGTTCGTAGCCGGCAGCCGCCGGTCGTGATCTCCAGCAACTGGCCGAACGGCGAACTTCGAGCAGTCCCGTGCGGGCCGCTGATAAGCTCGGGCAGCCAAAGCAACTTTTCCCGGTCACATGAGCACGCACCCCACCGCAGCCCCTGCACCCGTCACTCCAATGATGCAGCAGTACCTGCACCTTATCTGACAAGGCTTCGCGCGCAAACCTACGCTCACCTTTTTGAGGATCGTCCGCGAACGCCCCCCTTGAGCCATTCGCTGATAGCAAAAGCGATCATTCCGCCTGCGCGTTGAGGAATGAGCGGATTCTTTGAGCGCCTTCTTCGGGACTGCAAGTCGACGTATCCAGACGCATCGAGTAGGGCCTTGAGTAAGCTGGATGCCCGAATTGGGATCGCGCCATTCCTTCTCCACGGTCCGGCCTGCTGCGTTCACGCTCTTCCAGAACATCCAATGGGCAACAAACACCTATCACGTACGTGCGGCGAGGCGCGAGTGCAGAAATACATTCTTCGAAGGCGGTTGTATCTCGCAGCACAAGATCGAGAACAATCCCGAAATGACTTGCAGCTACGCGCTTCAGGGTGGACTGCAGATTGAGGTGATGTATCCTGAGCGCCTGATTCAACTCTTCATCCGATCTCATGTCACGCCTACGCGACATTTCGACGAATGCATCGAGCGATATGTGGAACATCGGCGCTTCCGAGCTATTCTGAAGCGCCTTGGCCAAGCTGCTTTTTCCCGCGCTGGTAGGTCCGTGCAATACGATCGCGATCTGTGTCATATGTCTCGCCGGCAACTCTAAGTCGATCCGTGCTGACAATTGTCGGCGATATTCTCAGCGCAGTCGATTGTCCGTTCATGGCCGAAAGGCGCCGATTCTCCCCGCATTCCCCCGTAACTCGTAACGAGTCTGTTTTCATCGGCGATGCGTATCGCTACAGCCCGAGCGCACCCGCCGCAAGCATCGCAACCTCCAGCCGTGTATCGGGCGACAACTCGTCTTCCATCAACCACACGGCCGACAGTCCCGACCACGCGAGAATCCACTGCAGCAGCCGGCGCCGGTCGAGTTGTGCGGCATCCGCCACGACCGCGACGCGCCGCCCGAAACGCAGGGGATCGACCGCGATGTCGTGTGCGGGATTGCAGAACAGATTCGCGTAGTCGAACGTGCGCTCGCCGCGCAGCCCTTTCGGGTCGATCGCGCGCCAGCCGCGATCGCCGAAATGCAGGATGTTGTCGTGATGGATGTCGCCGTGCAACACGACTTCGTCGACGAACGGCTCGGCCAGCAATTGGCGAGCCATCGTTGCCGCGCGGCGAAGCGTGTCGTTGTCGGCATCGCTCGATAGCAGCGCATAGAACCAGTCGTGCAGCGGCACGACCGCAGGGCACTGCGGCGCACGGTGCGCGTGCAGCCGCGCGACGACGTCGCAAGCGATGCGCATCGTGTCGTCGTCGTGGCCGGCTGCCGACAATGCGGCGAGCGACGGCGCCGGCTGCGCGCGTTCGAGCAGGATCGCGTCGCCGTCGTGCCGCCACACCTGCGCGGCGCCTTGCCCGTTCCACCAGGCCATCAGCGCATTGCCGCGGCGTTCCTCGTCGCACGTTGCGACTTTCAGCATCGCGGGCCGCGCGTGCCAGACGACCGGCAACAGGCCGCCGCTCGCGGTCAGGATCGGGCCACCGTCGGGAACGAGGCCCCACAGGTCGAGGTATCGGTCGAACATCACGCGATGGTACAGGCGAACCGGCTCATGCGCCTCGCCTGCCCGGCCGCGACGACATGCCGCAGACCCACATACGCGCCGCGAGCGGGCCCCGGTGCGCTTTCCTAAATAAAATTTAGCCAGCCAAACTTTGGCTAAAGAATGTTCCGGTTTCGCGCCATCCCTTCGACAATGCGCGCCTTTCGTGACCGATCGGCGCCGCTCGCGCGCCGGCCGTCGCGGCACTGAAGAAGGAGCCCCGACATGACCGACCCCACCGCCAACCCATCGCCGCCGCCCGCGCCGCCATCCGCACCGCCGCGCCGCCGCCGCGTCTGGCGCACGCTCGCGGGCGCGCTGCTCGGCCTGACGCTCGCATGCGCGGGCATCGGCGCATGGACGATCGATCGCATCTGGACGCAGTTGCCGTCCGTCGAACACCTGGCCGTCTATCGTCCCGCGCTGCCGCTGCGGATCTTTTCGCGCGACGGCGACCTGCTGGCCGAATATGGCGTCGAGCGGCGCGAGTTCGTGCCGCTCGAACGCATTCCGCCGCTGATGCGGCACGCGCTGCTCGCGGCGGAGGACGCGAAGTTCTACGAGCACGGCCCGGTCGATGTCGGCGGTCTTGCGCGCGCGACGTTCGCGAACGTCGTGACGGGCCAGCCGGGCCAGGGCGGCAGCACGATCACGATGCAGGTCGCGCGCAACTTCTACCTGACGCGCGACAAGGTGCTGAGCCGCAAGCTCGCCGAGATCCTGATGGCGGCGAAGCTCGAACGCGAATACAGCAAGGACAAGCTGCTCGAGCTGTACATGAACGAGATCTATCTGGGCGAGCGCGCATACGGCTTCGCGGCCGCCGCGCACGTGTACTTCGGCAAGCCGCTCGACGCGCTGAGCGCGGGCGAGGCGGCCGTGCTCGCCGGGCTGCCCAAAGCGCCGTCCGCGTTCAACCCGGTCGTCAATCCCGCGCGCGCGACCGCGCGGCGCAACTACGTGCTCGGCCGGATGCACGCGCTCGGGCAACTCGACGATGCGACGTATCGCGCGGCCGTCGACGCGCCGATCGCGCTGGCGACCACGCCGCCGCCCGGCATCGTCGCGGCGCCGTACGTCGCCGAGCGCGCGCGCCGAATGATGGTCGAGCGGTTTCATGACGACGCGTACACGCTCGGCCTCGACGTGACGACGACGATCTCGATGCGCGACCAGCGCGCGGCCGAAGCCGCGCTCGAGCGCACGCTGAGCCGCCAGGCGCGCGCGAAGCGCGAGACGCGCAACGGGCTCGAAGGCGCGCTCGTGTCGCTCGATGCAGCCACCGGCGACATGCTCGCGCTGGTCGGCGGCGCGGATTTCAATCGCAACGTGTTCGACCATGCGCTGCAGGCGTATCGCCAGCCGGGATCGAGCTTCAAGCCGTTCGTCTATTCGGCGGCGCTGGAGAAGGGCTACTTCCCCGGCGTGCTCGTCGACGATACGCAGCGCACGCTCACGCACGCGGAAACCGGCGCGCGGCCGTGGCGTCCGCGCAATTTCGGCAATCGCTACGAAGGCTTCATCCCGGTGCGGCGCGGGCTCGTGCGTTCGAAGAACCTGGTCGCGGTCAGCCTGATGCAGGCCACCGACGCGCGCTACGTGCAGCAGCACGCGGTGCATTTCGGCTTCGACGCGCAGCGCAATCCGGCGTCGCTGCCGCTCGCGCTCGGCGCGGGCGCCGTGACGCCGCTCGAACTCGCGAGCGCCTACAGCGTGTTCGCGAATGGCGGGACGCGGATGGAGCCGCGCCTGATCCTGTCGGTGAAGCAGCGTCACGGCGGCGCGATGTACGAGGCGACCGTGCCGGCGGGCGAGCGGGTCGTATCGGCGCGCAATGCGTTCGTGATGGACAGCATGCTGCGCGACGTCGTGCGGGCCGGCACCGCGCGCGGCGCGCTCGCGCTGCGGCGTGACGACGCGGCCGGCAAGACGGGCACGTCGAACGGGTCGAAGGACGTATGGTTCGCCGGCTATTCGTCGGGCATCGTCGCGGTCGCGTGGCTCGGCTACGACACGCCGCGCCCAATGGGGCGCGCGACCGGCGCGACGCTCGCGCTGCCGGTCTGGCTCGACTACATGAAGACGGCCGTCGACGGGCGCACGCCGGTCGCGGCGATGCCGCCCCAGGACGTCGCGCTCGTCGACGGCGATTTCGTCTACGCGGAATACACGCGCGGCACGTGCACGGCCGACGTGCCGGCGTATATCCGCAGCCGCTTCGCGTGCGGCGGCGCGGCGGCCATCGATGCGCCCGACGCGCCGGCCGACAACGGCAAGCGCGACGAGCCGATGCCTGCCGCCGTCGATGCGGCCGAGCGCGAACGCGTGCTCGACCTGTTCCGGACCGACGACTGACGCGCGCCATGCATACGCTCTATCTGATTGCGATCGTCGCGGAAGCGATGTCGGGGGCGCTGATGGGCATGCGCCGCGGGATGGACCGCTTCGGCCTCGCGCTCGTCGGCGCGGTGACGGCGCTCGGCGGCGGCACCGTGCGCGACGTGCTGCTCGGCCACTATCCGCTCGGCTGGATCGCGCATCCCGAATACCTGGTGATCACGCTCGTCGCGGCGACCGTCGCGTCGTGGGCGGCACGGCACGTCGCGCGGATGAAGACGCTGTTCGTCACCGTCGATGCGATCGGCCTCGCGGCGTTCACGATCATCGGCTGCGACGTCGGCGCGTCGACCGGCACGGCGCCGATCATCGTCGTGCTGGCCGGCGCGATCACGGGCGTGTGCGGCGGGATGCTGCGCGATTTACTCTGCAACGAGATGCCGCTGATCCTGCGCGAGGAGCTGTACGCGAGCGTCGCGTTCGTCACGGGTTCGCTGTATGTCGGGATGCAGCATGTCGGCATCGACACGGGGTTCGCGACGCTCGTCGCGCTGGCGGCCGGCTTCTCGATACGGATGCTCGCCGTACGGCTCGGCTGGAAGATGCGGAGCTTCGGCGCGGCGGATGTCGAGCATTGAGCGCGCGCCGGCATTCAGTCAGGCTGCATCAGCTGAAAGACGTGCCCGCGCTACGCGGGCACCATCACCGGCGGCGTCCCGTCGCCGGTTTCCACCATCTTCACCGCGAAGCCGTAGCACTGCGCGATATGAGCAGGCGTCATCACGTCGCGCGGTGCGCCATGCGCGACGATCGTGCCGTCGGCGAGCATCGCGATCGCATCCGCATGCCGCGCGGCGAGGTTGGGATCGTGGACGATCGCGAGCACGCCGAGCTGCCATTCGCGCGCGACGGCGCGCACGGTATCGAGCAGGCGGTGCTGGTGTGCGAGATCGAGCGCGGCGGTCGGCTCGTCGAGCAGCAGGTAACGCGGGCCGGGTTCCGTCGTGTCGTGATCGGGCCACAGCTGCGCGAGGACGCGGGCGAACTGCACGCGTGCGAGTTCGCCGCCCGACAGCGTCGTGACGTCGCGGCCGACGAGCGCGTCGGCGCCCGCGCGTTCGAGCGCGCGCCATGCGATGTCGCGATCGCGGTGCGACGTCGCACCGCTGCGCCGCGCATGCGGATAGCGGCCGAGCAGCACGATTTCGTCGACGCTGAACGGGAACGCCGGCTGCGCGGCCTGCGGCAGCACCGCGCGCAGGCACGCGAGCCGCGGCGCGTCGATGCGTGCGAGCGGTTCGCCGTTCAGCGTGACGTCGCCCGTCACGCGCACGCCGTGCGGCGCGACGCTGCCGGTCAGTTCGCCGGCGAAGGTTTTCAGCAGCGTGCTCTTGCCTGCGCCGTTGCGGCCGAGCAGCGCGGTCACGCGGCCGGGTTCGATCGACAGCGACAGGTCGCGCAGGATCGTGCCGTGCCGGCGGGCGACGTCGAGGTGGTGGGCAGTCAGCATGGTCGTCGTGAAGAAGGAATTACCCGCCGAGCGCGCCGCGGTTCTTCCACAGCAACGCGAGGAAGAACGGCGCGCCGAGCAGCGCGGTCAGCACGCCGAGCGGAATGTCGGCGGGCGCGGCGACCGTGCGCGCGGCGAGATCGGCCGCGAGCGTCAGCAACGCGCCGAGCAATGCGGCGCCGGGCAGCACGATGCGCTGGTCGGGGCCGCACGCGAGGCGCACGCAATGCGGCGCGACGAGCCCGATGAAACCGATGATGCCCGCGCACGACACGAGCGCGCCGACCGCGAGCGCGACCGCGACGAGCACGCGCCGCTTCAGTCGCTGCACGGGCACGCCGAGATGCAGCGCTTCGGTTTCGCCGAGCTGCAGTGCGTTCAGCGCGTCGCGCTCGCGCACGAGCAGCACGCCGCCGAGCGCGACGCACGGCGCGACGGCCGCCAGCGTCGGCCATTGCGCGCCGCCGAGGCTGCCGAGGCTCCAGAAGGTCAGCGAGCGCAGCTGTGCGTCGTCGGCGACGAACGTGAGCAGCCCGATCGCCGCGCCGACCAGCGCATTGATCGCGATGCCGGCGAGCAGCAGCAGCGGCAGCGCGAGCCGGCCGCGCGACGCGGCCAGCCGGTAGACGAGTGCCGCGACCGCGAGCCCGCCCGCGAACGCGGCCACGGGCAGCGCGGCCGCGCTTGCGTGGGCGGCGAAGAGCGCGGGGCCGAGCACGATCAGCGTGGTCGCGCCGAGCGCGGCGCCGCTCGATACGCCGACGAGCCCGGGATCGGCGAGCGGATTGCGGAACAGCGCCTGCATCGCGGCGCCGGTCGCGCCGAAGCCGCCGCCGACCAGCAGCGCGAGCACGACGCGCGGCGCGCGGATGTCGAGCAGCACCGCGCGCGCCTGCTGCGCGGCCGGGTCGCCGCTCAGCGCGGCCCAGGCTTCCGCCAGCGGAATGCGGTACGCGCCGACGCACAGCGCGACGACGGACATCGCGCCCAAGAGAATGGCGAGCGCGGCCAGGACGAACGGCGCGAAGCGGCGCGACGTGCCGAGGCGCGCGGCGCCGGCGCGCGAGGCGGACGATGGCGCGTTGAAGGGCGAGGCGTGAGCGGGCATCGGGTCGATCCGGATTCAGGCGAGCGCATCCGACAGGCGTCGGTGCAGGGTCGTGACGGCGAGCGGCAGGCGCGGGCCGAAGCCGAGCAGGAACAGCGCGTCGAGCGACACGACGCGCCGCGCGCGGCCGGCCGGCGTCGCGCCGAAGCCCGGCGTCGCGAGCAGCGCGGCGTGGCCGCCGACGGCCGCCAGCCCTTCGTCGGAGATCAGCACGACGTCGGGCGCGGCCGCCGCGAGCGCCTCGGTCGTCAGCGGCTTGTAGTGATCGAAGCCCTGCATCGCGTTGCGCGCGCCCGCGTAGCGGATCATCGCGTCGGCGGCCGTGCGCTGGCCGGCGACGAGCGCCTGGGTGCCGGTATGGTTCAGCACGAACAGCACGCGCGGCGGCTGCGCGCCGCCGGGCACGCGCGCGGCGACCGCGTCGCGCGCGGCCTGCCAGTCGCGGTCGAAACGCTGCAGCAGCGCGGCGCCGGCGTCGCGCACGTCGAGTGCCTGCGCGACGCCGGTGATCTTCGCGCGCACCGATTCGACGTCGTGGCGCTCGTCGAAGGTCGTCACCGTGACGCCGGCGCCTTTCACCTGCGCGATCGCCGTCGGCGGGCCGGCTTCCGCCGAGGCCAGCACGAGATCGGGCCGCAGCGACAGCAGCCCTTCGGCCGACAGCGCGCGCTGGTAGCCGACCTTCGGCAGGCGCTTCGCGGCGTCGGGATACGTGCACGTCGTGTCGGCGCCGACGAGCCGGTAACGCGGCGTCTCGGCGCCGCCGAGCGCGAATGCGGTTTCCGCGAGCGCGCCGCCGATCACGATCACGCGTTTCGGCGCGGCGACCACGCCCTGCGCGAGCACGCCGCCGGGCAGTACGCCCGCGAGCGCGCCGGCCGCCGCGCCGGCCAGCAGCGACCGGCGGCGCGGATCGAACCGCCGCGCGCTCACCGCGCGGCTCCGCGTGCGGCCGCCGGCAGCGTCGCGACGAGCGCGCGCCAGTCGTCGCGCTCGACCTTGCCGGGCTTGCGCTCGCCGAACAGCAGCGCGACGTGGTCGCCCTGCCGGTCGAACAGTTCGAGCGACGTGACGATGCCGTCGCTCGTCGGCTTCTTCACGACCCACGCGGCGGCGATCAGGTCTTCGCGCACATGCAGGTTGAAGCCCGGATCGAGCACGTTGATCCACGCGCCGACCTCGCGCACGTTCGCGACGGGGCCCGTATGGATCTGGATCATCCCCGCGTTGCCGACGAACACCATGATCGGCTGGCCGCTTTTCGCGGCCTGTTCGAGCACGTGGCGCAACGCATGCGCGGTTTCGACCGGATATGCGTAGCGCGGATCGGCGAGGCGCAGCGCCTGCATGCGGCTCACGCCGAAGCGTTGCGTGATGCCGAAGAACTGGTGCGTGTCGGTCATCGCGTCCCACGCGGCGCGAAAACCCGCGACGTCGATCTCGGTGTCGGCGCGCTCGGGCGTTTTCGCTGCGGCGGGCGCGACCTCGAGGCCCGGCTCCTGCGACGGCGCGCGCCAGCGTTCGACGAACGCGTCGTATGCGGCGTGATCGCTGTGCGCGCGCAGGTAGACCTTGTGGATCGCATGACCTTGCGCGTCGAAGAACTGCAGGCTCTTCAGCGGGCCGTGCGCGGTCTCGTCGCGCACCGCGAACGCCGACACCCAGTGACGATAGAAGATGCGCAGGTCGATGTCGCCGAGCGCGAGGCCGACCGGGCCGTCGTGGCTCATCTGCGCGTACTCGCCGTCCTTTTCGTGGACGGCCGTGTCGTTGCGCGTCAGCGCCATCACGCGGCCGAGGCGCGGCATTTCCTCGAACATCGCCGGAAAGCGCGCGTCGAGCCGCACGACGTGCTCGCCGACGAACGCGGCGAGCGCCTCGCCTTCGCTGACGCCGAGCGCCTGCGCGACGTCGCGGTTGCGCAGCTGACGCTCGGTCTTGAGCTTGATGAACGCGTCGCGCAGCGCGGCGGCCGCGCGGGCCGGCGTGGCCGATTGACCGGGAAGGGCGGATTGCATCATGTCGGACTCCTTCGAGTAACGGTTGGGGTAGGCGCGCGGGCAACGCGCATCAGAAATCCACTTTCATGCTGACGGCGACCGTGCGGCCGGGCGACGAATACGCGTCGAGCACCTGCGAATCGGCCGCGATGCCGCGCACGTCCGACCAGTTCCAGTACTTGCGGTCGAACAGGTTGCGGATGCCGATCGTCGCGCTCACGTGCTTGTTGAAGCGGTAGCCGCCGCGCAGGTCGACGACGAACGACGACGGCGGCGTGAAGCACGCCTTGTTCGAACAGTCGGACTTGTCGACGTCCTTGTCGCGTTTGGCGGCCTGGAACAGCAGGTCGGTCTGCACGAACCAGCGTTCGGTCGGCTCGTACCGCACGCCGAACACGGCCGAGAACGGGTTCACGGTGTTCAGCGGCTGGCTGGCCGCGCCGTCGTTCTGCGTCGAGCCCTTCGTGAACGCCATCGCCGTCTTCAGCGTGATGCCGTTCGGCATCACCCATTCGGCGCGGCCTTCGAGGCCATGAATGCGTGCGTCGGCGAAGTTCACGTACTGGAACACGAACGGGTCGACCGGCCGGCCGCTGCCGGCGATCGTCGTGCGCGAGATGAAGTTGCGGTAGCGGCCGGTGAACGCGGCCGCGCTGTAGCGCACGATGCCGTAGCCGGTGCCGGCCTTGCCGCGCAGGCCGGCTTCGAACGTGTCGCTGGTTTCGGGCTTCAGGTTCGGATTGCCGATCGACGTGTAGCCGTACACCGGATTCGAGAAGCTGCTGTTCACCTGGTCGGGCGTCGGCGCGCGGAAGCCGTGCGCGTACTGCACGTACGGAATGACCGCGGGCGTGATCTCGTAGAGCACGGCAACGCGCGGCGACAGTTCGTTCGCGTTCGTCGACACGGCCTTGCCGGTGAACAGCGGATCGTTCTCGGTCGGGCTCAGCCGGTACGTGTCGAAGCGCAGGCCCGGCGTGACGAGCAGGCGGCCGTAGCCGATCTGGTCCTGCACGAACGCGCCGAACAGCGTGTAGTCGGTGTCGGGGAACGCCTTGTTCGGGAACGCTTCGCCGACGCCTGGCACCGTGCCGTCGCGCAGGTTGGTCACGCGCGACAGGCTGCCGTCCACGCCGACCAGCAGCTTGTGCGCGAGCGGGCCGGTCGCGAAGCCGCTCTCGGCGAACGCGGCGCCGCCGAACGTGCGTTCCTTGTACTGGTTGTCGCGCGAACGCGAGGGCAGCTTGCCGCGCGTCTCGAACGCGTATTGATCCTGCTTCGCGTCCTGGTAGTAGAACTGCACGTGCGCGGTCTGGAACCAGCGGAGCGCGTCGTCGCGAAAGTCGTAGTCGACGCTGAAGCGGTTGCGTTCGAGCCGGTCGTGGGTCGTGAGGCCGAGCGTGGTCGGCGCATTGGTCGCCGACAGCACGTCGGTGCTCACGCGCCGCTGCACCGTTTCGGCGGTGAACTTGATCGTGTCGCGCGTGGTCGGCGTCAGCACGAGCTTGCCGAGCAGCGATTCCGAATACACGTCCTGCGGGTTCGACGTCGTGCGCAGCGTGCTTGCCGTGTTGTTGCCGCCGCGCGTGTCGACCTCGTGGCCGCGCCGGCCGTCGGCGATGATCATCCCCTGGACGCGATCGTTGCCGCCCGCGGCCGACACGGTCGCGCCGATGCTGCGATCGGTCGAGTCGTAGCTCGGCCGGAACGAGAAGTAGTAAGGCTTGTTGTAGACCGACAGCAGGTCGCGCGGGTCCTTCGTGATGAAGTTCACCGCGCCGGTCAGGCCGTCGCTGCCGTAGAGCGCCGACGCCGGCCCGCGCAGGATCTCGATGCGCTTGAGCGTGTCGAGATCCGCGTAGTCGCCGCGGCCCGCTTCGAGCGGCCCGAACGAGAATGCGTTCGGCAGGCGGATGCCGTCTTCCATCAGCAGCACGCGATTGCCTTCGAGGCCGCGGATGTTGATGCTCGAATCGCCGTCGCGGCCGCCGCCGAGCGCGGCGCTGCCGGGACGGTACGCGGTGCGGCGCACCGTGATGCCCGGCTCGTAGCGCAGTGCGTCCTTGATGTTGGTGGCCTGCTGCTCTTCGAGATCCTCGTCGGTGATCACCGACACGGACGCTGCCGTGCGGCTCGCCGCGGTGGCGGTGCGGGTGGCCGTGACGGTGACGGGATCGAGCAGCGCCGCGTCGCCGCGCGTGGAGGCGGCCGCGGTGGTCAGGACGGCGGACGGCGGGGTGGCGCCTTGCGGCGACGAATCGGCGTGAGCCGGGGCGGCGGACAGGCCGAACGCGCCGAACAGTGCGGCACAGATCGGCCGCCGCGCCAGCGTATAGCAATGCACAGGTGGTCTCCCATTGACGATAACAAGCCCGAAGGCTGGCTGGGTGACGCGTTCACCTGGCTGGCCCGTTTGCGCGCGACAGGCGGCAAACGGCGATGTGAAAGGCAACTGACAACTTTAACAGTGTAAATGAGAATTATTATCAATACAAGGACGCCAGACGGCCCATGCGAGTGAGCGCTTGCCTGCGCGGCTCGGGCGAGCCGGGGGAAGTCTCGAGAAACTCAGGCCAGCGCTTCGATGCGGATCAGCAGGTTGCGCGCATGCGCGATGAACGCGTCGTGCGTGGCGCGATCGCCGTGGCTTTCGATACCGGCCTGTTCGGCGAACGCGATCTGCTCGGTGTAGAGCTCGACGAGCGCACGGCGTGCATCAGGGGGAAGCGCGCGGATCATCGACACGATCAGCAGTTCCTGCGCGCGAAGCATGCCGGACAGCGATTGAGCGTTCATGCTGGCCTCCTCGGACGATGCGGCGGCGAGCCGCTCTTTCCATACTAGGCGGTCGGCGCGTGCAGTGGCGGGGAGGGGGTGGCGGCGCGCGGCGGGCGCCGCGCGTTTCAACGCGAACGCCGCGAACCGACATTCGCGGCGTGCATCCTGCCCGCGCGAGCCGGCGCGGGCACGAAGGCGAACGGAATCAGCCGGCTGCGGTGGCGGACTGCGCGTCGCGCACGACCTGCGCGACGCGTTCGACGAACTCGGCGTCGACACTCGACAGCGCTTCGCGCTTGCCGTCGGGCATCTCGACCATCAGCCGATACGTGATGTCCTGCGTGGTCCACGCGAGGTAGCCGACCACGGCGAGCATCACGCCGACCACGAGCGCGGCGCTCGATGCGGCGATGCCGCCTGCGACGGCGATGGCCGCGCCGATCAGCGAGATCAGCGACGGCACGAGACGGTTCTTCGGAATCTTGACGACGTCGACGTGGCGGATGTCACGCAGTGCGAATACCTGCCCGGCGGCCGACAGGCCGTTGCGCGTGACCATGACGCCACGTTCGTTGAATGCGTTTTCCATCGTGTGTTGCGTGGACGAAAACGCGCAGCGTAGCAGGTTTCGTTGCCGCGTCAAACGAGACCGACTGCCGCACGACGCGTGCGGCGCGGCCGAAAGACGGGAAACGGGTGGCGCGCAGACGCGTTCAGAACTGCAGCCGGCCGTCGCCGTAAAGCCGGCCCGGCACGTGCGACGCGACGACCTCGGCGATCTCTTCGTCGGTCGATTCGGCCGGCACGATCTGGCGCCGCGCGGGGGCGTCGAGATGCATCGTCCATTCGACGAGGCGATACGGGCGGCCCCAGGGGCGCTGCATTTCGACCGAGACGCGGCAGCTCTGGACCGGCAGCGAGTGTTGGCACGTCAGAATCGCGTGCAGATGGCTGAAAACGGTATCTTCGATCATCATGGCCTCCGATCCTGTCTTGTGGGCAATCGATGGCGGCGCCGTCGGCGTTTAAAAAAAAAGCCGCCGATGCTCAGGCGGCCAACAGGGGGGGTGAGAGCATCCTCTCAGCCCAGAATTAAGCGAAACTTAAAAGCCCATAAAAAAGCGCCCCGCGTGGAGCGGGGCGCTTTTTGCCGTCGTGATCCGCAGGTTGAGCGGACAGTTAAGCGGATGCTTTAGAACTTGTGACGGATACCGATACGTGCGGCGATCTGGTTCTTCGAACCCGTGCCCGACGTGTTGAAGTAGCTCGTGCTCGAACCGATCTGCGCTTGCACGCCGCGGCCCGAAGCCTGCTGGTACACGACCAGGCCGTACACGTCCGTACGCTTGCTGAGGGCGTAGTCGGCGATACCGTTGACCTGGTTCCAGTGCCACGAGTTGCCGTTTTGCGTCGCGTTCGTGTACGTGTAGCCGAGGCCGCCCGACAGTGCCGGCGTGAATGCGTACTTCGCGCCCGCTTCGTATGCGTTGTAGAACGTGCCGCCCGAGCCCGACACCGTCGAGAACTGCGTACGCGTCCACAGCAGCCATGCCGTTGCCGGGCCCCAGACGTAGCGGCCACCCACGCCGTACGTGCGGAGGTCGCGGACGTTGCCGGTGCTCAGGTTCGCGATCGACGTCGAGAAGGCCGGCGTCGACTGGCTCGGGAAACGGATGTCCGTGTACGCCGCGCCGACCGAGATCGGGCCGTTCGCGTAGTTCAGGCCGAAGCTGTATGCGCGCGACGAACCGCCGGTGTTGTTGGTGCCCGTGCCCTGTGCGCCTGCGAAGTCGGTCGAGTTCGAGAAGCCGTACAACGCGCCGAACGTGAAGCCCGAATAGTTCGCGCTCTGGAACTTCACGGCGTTGTTGATGCGGCTCGACGTGAGCTGGTCGATGTCGTTCACGTGGTACGCATAGTTACCCGCGACGGTGTTGCCGCCCGTCGAGTAGTTCGAACCGAGGATGTCGGTCGAGAACGAGTATTGGCGACCGAACGTGACCGTGCCGTATTGCGACTGGCTCAGGCCGACGTAAGCCTGGCGACCGAAGATCGCGCCGCCCTGGCCGATCGAGCCGTTGCCGCTGTTGAAGCCGTTTTCGAGCACGAAGATCGCCTTCAGGCCGCCACCGAGGTCTTCGGTGCCGCGCAGGCCCCAACGGCTGCCCTGGGCCACGCCGTCGTCGTACTTGAACAGCTTGCCCGTGCCGCCGTTGGCGGTCTTGCTGTGGTTCACGTAGCTGATACCGGCATCGATGACGCCGTACAGGGTCACGCTGCTTTGTGCGTGTGCCGTGCCGGCCGTTGCTGCCAGGGCGGCGATGGTCAACAGTTTCTTGTTCAAAGGATTCTCCGAGCGAATAAATGGCGTGTCCAGTTGCGGTTCCGGCGCTCTCTGCGGGCGCTTTCACGGACCGGCGCAACTTTATCGGCGGGCCACGTAATGAATATGACAGCGACTGTCATATGAAGAATGTGTGGTGCCGATGCGACATTAGGGCCTGCTTGCATAGGGAACGTGCATGCGTTGCCACGAGAACGGCCGCTCGCGAGGCGCGCGACGCCGCGAATACTCGCGTATTCGCAAGGAGCGCAACGCGGCGAGCGGCCGTTCTCGTGGCAACCCCAAACTAAAAATTCAATCCACGGGAATGCACGTTCCCTATGCAAGCAGGCCCTAAATTCTGCCCGGGATGTACATCCGGGGTTATACCGAATTTGTCTGTCGTTCGACCTCGATCAGGAATATGCACATGAAATAAGCTTGGTTGGTGGCGCTCGGGCCCCGTGCCACGATCCGTGCTCCAACAAACGACACGGGACAAGAGGACACCCCATGCGACATTCGATCCTGACCGGCCTCGGCGTACTCGCCGCCGCGCTGGCATTCGCCGCGCCCGCCGCGCACGCCGACCCGCAAACGCTGAAGATCGGCACGATGAGCGGCCCCGACGCGCAGATCTGGACCGAAGTGACGAAGGTCGCCGCGCGCGAAGGCCTCGCGATCAAGGTCATCGAATTCAACGACTACGTGCAGCCGAACGCGGCGCTCGATTCCGGCGATCTCGATGCGAACGGCTTCCAGCACCAGCCGTTCCTCGACAGCCAGATCAAGCAGCGCGGCTACAAGATCGTCAACGTCGGGCTCACCTATACCGCGCCGATGGGTTTCTATTCGAAGAAGCTCAAGTCGCTGAAGGATTTGCCGGTCGGCGCGAAGGTCGGGATCCAGAACGATCCGTCGAACGGCAACCGCGCGCTGCTGCTGCTGCAGAAATACGGGGTGATCAAGCTGAAGCCGGGCGTCGGCACGAATGGCGTGAACGCGACGCCGCTCGACGTCGCCGAGAACCCGAAGAAGATCAAGATCGTCGAACTCGACGCCGCGCAACTGCCGCGCGCGCTGCCCGACGTCGACGCCGCGTCGATCAACACCGACTACGCGGTCAAGGCTGGGCTCACGCCGGTGAAGGATGCGATCGCGATCGAGGATCTGCGCGGGCCGTACGCGAACCTGATCGCGGTGCGCGCGCAGGACAAGGACAAGCCGTGGGTGAAGAAGCTCGTCGCGGCCTATGAATCGGACGACGTGCGCAAGTTCATCGACCAGAAGTTCGGCGGCGCGATCGTGCCGGCGTTCTGAGCGGTCTTCACGCGTAGCGGCCGGCGACACGGTATCGGCGGCGCGACGCGCGCTTCGGAAAGCAAATCGCCCGCGCAAGCGGGCGATTTCGTTTGACGCAGGCGAGGGCCGGCGAGGCGCGCCGCGGCCCGGCGCGCGGGCCGGGCGTCCAGGCTCAGGCCGACAGCAGCGAACCGGTGCGGATCGCGGTCGCGCCGGCGATGCGCGCGACTTCCATGCCGGCCGTCGCGAAACGGACGATCTGGCGCGCGTACAGCACGCCCGACACGCTGCTCTTCAGCGTGACGACGCGATCGGTCAGCGGATCGACGATGTCGGCCACGACCTGGCCGGCCTCGATCATCACGCCGACCGGCGTACGGAACACGATCACGCCCGACACGGGCGCGACGAGCGGATCGGTGCCCGCGAGCGGCGTGGCCGGATGCGCGAGCGGCGGCAGCGGCGCCGGCGTGCCTTCGACGACACCGCGCTCGGTCAGGTATTCGACGATCGCCTGGGCATCCTTTTCGGCGAACTCGTACGACACGTCGCGTTCGCTGCGCAGTTCCACCGTGACGGAAATCGCGCCGTTCGGGATCGGGAAGCGGTCGCCGAAGCGGCTGCGCAGATCCGACCAGCAGAAGCTGTGGATTTCGTCGAATGGATTGCCGACCGAATTCAGCGCGAGCAGCGACGCCTGCGCATCGAGGTAGCGCGCCAGCGGTTCGACGTCTTCCCAGAGGTCGGGGTTCGTGTAGAGGTGCATCACCGCATCGCTGTCGCAGTGCAGGTCGAGCACGATGTCGGCGTCGAACGACAGCTTCTGCAGCGCGAGGCGCTGCGAGTCGAGTTCGGTGCGCGGTTTCTGTTCGTCGAGCGCTTCGCGCATCGCGGTGCGTACGACCGCGAGATTGCGCTGCGCGTCGTTCGTGAGGCGGTCTTCGACGCGCGGCAGCACGAGCGCCGCGAGATCGTAGAAGTTACGGTTGAAGTTCTGCATCGAGCCGAGCTCGAAGCGGCCGAGATGATCGCCGAACACGTGTTGCGACAGGCCGATCGGGTTGGGCACGGGCACGATGACGACTTCGCCGCGCAGCTTGCCGGCCGTCTCTAGCGCGGCGATCTTGCGGCGCAGCAGCGTGGCGACCAGCATGCCGGGCAACTCGTCCGCGTGCAGCGACGACTGGATGTAGACCTTCTTGCCGCCGCGCGGGCCGTAGTGGAAGCTGGTGATCTGGCGTTCGGTGCCGACGGCGGGGGAAATCAGCGGATGGGTCTGCGTTTGCATGATGGGGGGAGTGCGGCGCAGCCGCGAATGATCCGTGTGCGTGGAAGAACGATTGTACGTTGCCTTCCTCGCCGCCATCAAACCGGCGCCAGAACAAGCGGTTTTCCGTTGAGAATCATCAGCTTGGCGCGGAAAAAATAACGGCGCCCGCGTCGTGCGCAAAAAAAACGGGCTCCGTGCGGAGCCCGTTCCCGTCGCGCCGAATCGCGCGTTCGTCGGCCGTATTACTTGCCGTAGACGTCGAAATCGAAGTACTTCTTCGCGATCTTGTCGTACGTGCCATCCTTGCGCATCGCGGCGATCGCGCCGTCGATCTTCGCCTTCAGGTCGGTGTCTTCCTTGCGCAGGCCGATACCGGCGCCGTTGCCGAGCGTCTTCGGATCGTCGAGATCCTTGCCGGCGAAGTCGAAGTTCGCGCCGCGCGGGGTCTTCAGGAAGCCGATCTCGGCTTGCACCGCGTCCTGCAGCGCGCCGTCCAGACGGCCGGAGATCAGGTCGGCGTAGACCTGGTCCTGGTTCTGGTAAGGCACGACGTTCACGCCCTTCGAGGCCCAGTACGTCTTCGCGTAGGTTTCCTGGATCGTGCCCTGCTCGACGCCGACCGACTTGCCCTTCAGCGATTCGGCCGTCGGCATCAGGCCCGTGCCCTTCTTCGTGACGAGGCGCGTCGGCGTGTTGAACAGCTTCGCGGAGAACGCGATCTGTTCCTGACGCGCCGGCGTCATCGACATCGACGACAGCACGCCGTCGAACTTGCGGGCCTTCAGCGCCGGGATCATCCCGTCGAAGTCGTTTTCGATCCACACGCACTTCGCGTTCATGCGGCGGCAGATTTCATTGCCGAGATCGACGTCGAAGCCGACCACCTTGCCGTCGGCGCCTTTCGATTCGAAAGGCGGGTAGCTTGCGTCGACGCCGAACCGCACGGTCGACCAGTCCTTCGCGTACGCGCTGCCGGCCGATACGGCGAGCAGGGCGACGGTCACAGCCGCAAGAATCTTTTTCACTCGGTGACTCCTCGTTTTGTTCGATGGGTGCGCGGTTGTGCCGCGCCGTAAGCCTTCGGCCCGCCGCGGCTTCGCGTCGGACAGTCCGTTTCGCCCGCCCGATGGGGGCGCGCGACGTGCGCAAGATTATCAAGACAAAATACCGGCGGGGCGCCTAGGACAAGCCCCGATACCGGGCCCGGCGGCGGCGCGCGGGGTGCGCCGCCGTTTCATCCACAGGAACGATTCAGCCGAGCGTTTCGTTGACCGCGCGCTGCAGGCAGGTGACGAAGTGCGACACGGCGGGCGTGGGCAGCAGGTCGCGCCGCGCGATGATCGACAGGTCGAAGCGCGGCATGCTTTCGTCCAGTTCGGCCGTGCGGATACCGAGCGGCGCGACCATCGCGGCGAGCGGGCGCGTGAAGCAGCCGATCACGTCCGAGCGCGCGACGAGCCCGAGCGTCACCGCGAACGACATCGGCGAGCGCAGCAGACGTTTCGGCAGCGGCAGCCCGTGCGCCTCGAACATCCCGACCATCACGCTGTGCGGAAACTGCTCGGCGCCGACGGTGACGATCCATTCGGCGTCGAGCAGTTCCTCTAACCGGCGCGCGTGCGCGAGCGGGTGGCCGTCGCGCATCACGATCGTGAATTCGGTCGACAGCAGCGGCAATTGCGTGAAATCGCGGTCGAGCGCGGGCACATGGTGCATTGCAGCGATGTCGAGCGTGCCGTTGCGCAACTGCGCGAGCGCGTCGGGCACCGTCACTTCCTCCAGATGCAGGCTGACGTTCGGCATCGACTGGCGGAACGCCGTCACCGCGTGCGGCAGCGCGGTCAGCGCGATCGACGGCATCGTGCCGACCGCGACGCGGCCCGACATCTCGCCTTTCACCTGCTCGACGGCCTCGACCGTGCGGCGGACGTCGCCGAGCAACTGCTCGGCGCGCGGCAGCAGCGCCTCGCCGCAGGCGGTCAGCTCGACGCCGCGCACGCTGCGCGCGAGCAGCTCCGCGTTGAGCGCCGTTTCGAGTTCGCGGATCGTATGCGTGATCGCCGGCTGCGTGACGCCGAGCTCGCGCGCGGCGGCGCGCAGGCTCTTCAGGTGCGCGGCGGAGACGAACGCCTGGAGCTGCGCGATGTTCAGGGGATTGCGGATGCGGGTCATCGGTCGGGTCCGGTTGGCGCGAAAGGGGGCGGCGGGTTCATGCTTCAGGCGGCGATCCGGACGACGTCACGCATCGGCGCGCGCGCGGAACGCCTGCCGATAGCGCTGTGGCGACGTGCCGACAATGCGCGCGAAGCGCTCGCGAAACGCGGTGACCGAACCGAACCCGGCTTCCGTCGCCACATGTTCGATCGACAGCTCGGTCACCTCCAGCAACTGCTGCGCATGCCGCACGCGCGCGGTCTGCAGCCATTGGCCGGGCGACGTGCCGGTCTGCTCCTGGAAGCGCCGCGTCAGCGTGCGCACGCTCGTCGACGCCTTGCGCGCGATCGCGTCGAGCGTCAGCGGCTGGCGCAGGTTCGCGTGCAGCCAGTCCAGCAGGTCGTGCAGCCCGTCGCCGCCGGCCGGCCATTCGGGCGCGATGAACTGCGCCTGCCCGCCTTCGCGCACGCGCGGCGCCACCGCGCTGCGGGCGGCATCGACGGCGACCGCCGCGCCATAGTCGGCCTGGATCATGTGCAGGCACAGATCGAGGCCGGCCGCCGCGCCGGCCGACGTCAGGATCCGCCCGTTGTCGACGAACAGCACGTTCGGATCGACGTCGACGTTCGGATAGCGGCGCGCGAGTTCGGCGGCCGCGAGCCAGTGCGTCGTCGCGCGCAGGCCGTCGAGCAGCCCGGCTTCCGCGAGCACGAACGCGCCGCTGCAGATCGACGCGATCCGGCAGCCGCGCGCGGCCGCCGCGCGCAGCGCGTCGAGCACGCGGCGCGACGTCGGCGCGAGCGGCACGGAGGTGCCGGGAACCATGATCGTGTCGGCGTCGGCCAGCGCATCGAGGCGAAACGGCGGGCGCAGCTCGAACAGGTCGCCGCCGACGCGCGGCTGGTCGCTGCACACGCGGACACGGTACGCCTGCGCGACGTTGGGCGCCCGCACGCGCGCGAACGTGTCGCACGCGACACCCAGATCGAACGGGACGACATCGGGCAAAGCAAGCACGGCGACCGTGTGCATGGCATTCGTGGCCGTGGCCAGAATCCGTTGAAAGATGTCATTCTAGCCAATGGCTCGAACCCGCACTACACGCGACAATCGCCGCGGACTACCTGGAGCCCTGCCGATGACACAAGACGATCGCAACGCGTTGCGGAACCTGCAATACCTGTCGCTGCTGGAGGCGACCACCCTCGTCGCGCTGGTGTGCGTGGCCGTGCCGCTCAAGCATCTGGCCGGTTATCCGGTCGCGGTATCGATCATGGGCCCGATTCACGGCATCGCGTTCGCGATGTACGTGTGGGCGGTGGTCGGCACCGCGTCGAGCGGGCTGTGGCGCAAGGGCGAGGTCGCGCGGCTCGTGCTGTCGGCCGTCGTGCCGTTTGCGGGGCTGGCGAGCGCCGGCTGGATCGCGCGCAGGCGGCACGCGCGATGATCTACCTGGTGCTGAAGGCCGTGCATCTGGCCGCCGTCGTCACGTTCGTCGGCGGGCTGCTGTTGTCGTCGGTCGCGGTCCGGATCGCGAACCTCGCCGTGCATCGCGCGGTGCGGCGCTGGGATCGCACGGTGACGGCGCCCGCGCTCGCGATCGTGTGGATCGCCGGCATCGCGCTCGCGCTGAGCGGTCACTGGTTCGGCACCGCATGGCTGTTGGTGAAGCTCGCGATCGTCGTCGCGCTGTCGGTGCTGCACGGAATCCTGGCCGGCACGCTGCGGCGCATGGCGCGCGACGATCTCGTCGTCGTGCCGGCGCCGTGGCTCGGGCAGACGGCGGGCGCGGTGCTCGTCGCGATGGCGCTCGTCGCCGGGCTGGCCGTGATCAAGCCGTTCTGACGCGGCGAATCAGGCCAGCGCGAGCTCGACCGCCGCCAGCGTACGACGCCGGATCCAGCCGCTTCCCAGCCGGATCGCGAGCCAGTACGGCGCGAACAGGCAGCGCGTGCGTGCGCTCGGGCAATGGACGAAGGTTTCGGTGCGCAGGATGTGCGCGCCCGAGGCGAGCCCGACCACCTCGAACCGGAGTACCAGCTTGGCGTCGCGCGGGTCGTCGTGCCGGACGAAGGCGTCGGCATCGGCGATGGTGCGCACGTCGGGCGCCGGGCGCCAGAAGCGCCCGATCAAGCCGAGCGACAGCGACGTGTCGTCGCGATGAAGCGGCGTGAAGGCGTCGAAGCCGAAGCGCGCGCGGCCGGGGCCGGCCGGTGCGTTGCGCAGCGCGCCGGCGATGGCCGCCGGGAATTCGCGCACCGTCAGCAGCGTGTCGATGACGGGATCGGCGCGCATGTCGAGCGACGCGACGACGTCGATGATGCGCGCGGGCGGCGCGCCGATCGGCTGCGATTCGTGCACTTCGTGGAAGCCGAACGACGGAATGAACGGCGGCTTGCGCGCCGAGGCCCGGGTGCTCGATTCGGAGACGATGCCGAGGGTGTTCATCGCGACTCCTGAAGGCAAAACGCGATCGTAGCACCGGGCGCGAACGGGCGTCGCGCCGTTTTCACGGAGCGCGTCACGCTGCGCCGCACGGACAAAAAAAGCCTGGAAACTCGCGTTCCCAGGCCTGGAGACCATCAACGACGATGGTGGAGGAGACGATGTCGTCCCGATGCGCGCCGCCCTTCTGCAGGCGACGTCGCGCATGTCCCGGGCTCAGATGGCCCAGCCGCCGAGATAGAACGTGACGAGCACGGCCGCGATGAGCACGGTGCCGACGTTGAGCTTGCGGAATTCGCCGCTGGCGAGGCGGCCGATCACGAGCGTCGAGAAGCCGAGCATGATGCCCGTCACGATGTTCGCGGTCAGCACGATGAACACCGCGCACACGAGGCCCGACATCGCGTCGACCATGTCGTCCATGTGCAGCTTGCTCACGCTGCCGAGCATCAGCAGGCCGACGTACATCAGCGCCGGTGCGGTGGCGTACGACGGCACGAGGCCCGCGAGCGGCGAGAAGAACATCACGACGAGGAACAGCAGGCCGACCACGGCCGCCGCGAGGCCCGTCTTCGCGCCGGCGGCCACGCCGACGCTCGACTCGATGTAGGCCGCCGCCGGCGCGCCGCCGAGGAAACCGGAGAAGATCGAGCTGATCGAATCGGCGGTCAGCGCACGGCCGCCGTTGATGATGCGGCCGTTCTCGTCGAGCTGGCCGGCTTGGCCCGCGACCGCGCGGATCGTGCCGGTCGCGTCGAACACGGCGGTCATCACCAGCGCGAGCACGCTCGGCAGCACGGCCATCGACAGCGCGCCCTTGATGTCCATCGCGCCGATCAGCGATGCGTGGCCCGGCGCGCTCAGCGACGGCAGCGCGAAGATGCCGCGGTATTTCACGCCCGGATCGAAGATCAGGCCGAACACCGAGATCGCGATCACGACGAGCAGGATGCCGCCCGGCACGCGACGTTTTTCGAGGCCGAAGATCGCGGCGAGGCCGATGACCGACATGATGACCGGGAACGCGGTGATCTGGCCGAGCGAGACCGGCAGGCCGGCGCCCGGGTTCTTGATCACGAGGCCGACGTCGTTCGACGCGATCAGCAGCAGGAACAGGCCGATGCCGATCCCGGTGCCGTGCGCGACGCCCGCGGGCAGGTTGCGCAGGATCCACGAACGCACGCCGGTGATCGAGATGCCGGTGAACACGAGGCCCATCAGGAACACGGCGCCGAGCGCGACCGTCGGAGGCAGCCCCTTGCCGAGCACGAGGCCGAACGCGGTGAACGCGGTCAGCGAGATCGCGCAGCCGATCGCGATCGGCAGCTTCGCCCACAGGCCCATCAGCAGCGAGCCGAATGCGGTGGTGAGACACACCGCGACGAACACGGCGCTCGTGTCGAAGCCGGCCTTGCCGAACATGCCGGGCACGACGAACACGGAATAGACCATCGCGAGGAAAGTGGTCACGCCGGCAATGATCTCGCGGCGCTGCGTGCTGCCGCGCGACGCAATGCCGAAGTAGCGGTCGATGACTCCCTTGGTGCCAAAGTCAGTTTCTTCCGCGCCGACGCCGACCGTCGGCTGCACCGGGGTATCACTCATGAGCTTGCTCCTTTATCAGCATGCTGAAACGGCCCGTAGCGAACCGTCGTCAGGGTGTCTCGTATCTAGTTGGGATTGTTCGGCAACGTCGTGGGGACGCATGACGCGTGATGCGTGTCGTTACGTGCGAATCGAGACGATCGCGAGGGTGTCGCGTCGGACGACGCGTGGTGTGGGCGACCCCGTCACGTGTGCTTTGCCGTAGCGAAGGTTAGGCGAGCCGCCCATCACGTCCCATCGGGCGAAGAGCATGCAGCGCATGTCGCAGCGCTTATATCGGCGTGCAACGGGGCTCCGTCGTGTCGACCCGCGTGTATACGCCTAGTTCGAATCCGTTAAGGCGACTATTTGAATGCAGGGTCGACGGGTGGGGCGCCAGCGGGCGAGGCATTGGATTTTACGAACTGCTTTCAGGATGAACCGGGAAGCCGGTGCGAACCGGGGCGGGTGACGGGGTTCATCGCCGTGCGCAACCTGCATCCGGACGATGCAGCCGGCGCGCGTGCGCGGTTTCCGTGTCGGCACGGGCCTCAAGCGTGCGCGAGATGCGCGAGATACGCACAGAACATGTCGGCCATCGCGGCCGAATAGGCATCGATTTCCGCCGGCGTGCGCGCCGTTTCGGAGAACGCCTTGCCGCCCGTGGTGAGCGTCGTCAGGATCAGCTCGCACGCGAGCGCATGCGTCGCGTCAGGCACGTCGGGCAGCGCTTCGCGCATGAACGCGCTGAACGCCCGGTTGCCCTCGACCTTCACTTCCCGCGCCTCGGGAGCGTCGCGATAGAGCGGGGCGGCATCGTCGAGGGCGATGCGCATCGGCGCCTCGTCGCATTCCGAACGGATGAACGCGTGGACGGCGGTGCGCAACCGCTCCGGGGGCGTCTTTCGCGTGTCTTGCAGTATCCCGCACAGCATGTCGTACGTCTGCCGCCACTCGTCGTGCTGGAGCCGGAACAGCACGGACGCCTTGTTCGGGAAGTACTGGTACAGCGAGCCGACGCTCACGCCGGCCCGCTCGGCCACGCGCGCCATCGTGAAGCGCTGCGCACCTTCACTCGCCAAAACCTGAATAGCCGCCTGCAGGACGTCCTCGACGAGACGGGTCGAGCGCGCCTGCCGAGGCTGCTTGCGCGTGGCGATCGGGGCGTTTCGGCGGGCGGTCATGAGCGGTTTGCCAATGCGAATAGTAAAACCTGAATAGTTCGTCATATTCTAGTCGGGTGCAACGACGCACTCAACCGCTACCGGAGATATCGCATGACCACCCTGATGCTCGACCCGCTGGCTTCGCTGCTGGCGCGCCTGTTCGACGAAGCCGACGCGTCGTCGCCCGCGACGAGCCCGGCCTTCGCCAACGTGTCGCGCGACGAGCAAGCGCGGCTGATGCGCAGCAAGACGGACTACGCCGATCTGTATGCGCGCCTGAAGGACTACCCGCTTCCCGTGTCGCGCGAGACGGGCATGCTGCTGTACATGCTCGCGCGTAGCGGCGGCGCGACGGCAATCGTCGAATTCGGTACGTCGTTCGGCATTTCGACGCTGCATCTCGCGGCCGCGCTGCGCGACAACGGCGGCGGGCGGCTGATTACGAGCGAGTTTGAACCGTCGAAGGTCGTGCGCGCACAGGCGAACCTGACGGCGGCAGGATTGGCTGATCTCGTGGAGATTCGCGAAGGCGATGCGCTGCGTACGCTGGCTAACGATCTGCCGGATGCGGTCGATCTGCTGCTGCTCGACGGAGCGAAGGCGCTGTATCCGGAGATTCTCGCGCTGGTCGAGCCGCGGCTCAGGGCGGGAGCGTTCGTCGTGGCCGACAACGCGGAATACAGCCCCGACTACCTTGCTTACGTGCGCGCACCGGAAAACGGCTATCTGTCGGTGCCGTTCGGCGGCGACGTCGAATTGTCGATGCGGACACGCTGACCAGACGGAACGAGGGTGTCGGCGATTTCACGCTTCCCCGCATCGAATATAGGATCACTGATTGAATTGGGACACGTCGAAAGGCGACGGGATGATGCCCGTCGCTTGCGACGCCGTGCGTGTCACTTCAGGAACACGTAGCGCGCGAAGTACGGGAAGCGGCCGACCGCATGCTCGGTCGTGCACGTCGCGGCCGGCGGCGTGCCGCCCGCCGTGTCGAGCCGCTGCACGAAGCGCACGCCGGCGAGCGTGCCGGTTGCGGCCGGCGCCGCCGCGAGCAGCAGCTGCGGAACGCTGGCCGCGCTTGCGCTCGGCATTTCCGCGAGCTTCTTGCCGGTAATGCGGCTGCCGTCGAGCGCTTCCCACGACGGCCCCGCGCCGTGCCGCACGACGAGCGTGCCGCTTTCATCGAACAGCATCGCCTCCGGGCGCTTGAAGGCCCACGCGAGCCGGTGGTCGGCATCGTATTCGCACGCATAGATCTGCACGCCGGTCGCGGTGGTCGTCAGCACCGGCGTGGCCGGTGCTGGCGGCGCGAGGCCGGCGGCCTCGTCGGCGTGTGCGGGCGCGGTGAAAGCCGACAGGGAAAGACTGGCCACAAGGGCCAGCAGCATGTCGCGTGTCAGGGAGCGGCTTGGCATGAGGGGGCGTCCTTTCAAGTCGGGTGACGGTCGTACGGCGTCGATCCCGTCAACGTTAGACGCCCATCGCACAGGCTGCAATACGGAAATGACAATCGCGGCGATAGTCGCCGCGATTGCCGCAGGGCGCACGCGATCAGCGGATCGCGACCGGATTGATGTTGACCTGCGTGGAGCCGACGTACAGCGGCTGGCCGAGCACGAAGAGGAATTCCCACGCCTTGTCGCGCACCAGCGCGCGGCTGTCGATCAGTTCCAGGTTGTAGATGCCGCGCTTCGCGAGCATGTACTGGTTGATCGGGAATTCGTCCCGCGTGTGCGGATTCGGATAGACCTCCGACGCCCACGTGTCGCCGCCGAACGCGACGATCCCCTGGTCGGCCAGCCATTTCGCGGCTTCCATGCCGATGCCGGGCTCGACCTCGAGGAACTGCTTGTCGTCCTTGCCGACCAGCTCCAGCCAGCCGGTGTTGAACAGCACGACGTCGCCCTTGCGCAGCGTCAGCCCCTGCTTCTTCAGCACGGCCTGGATGTCGGCGACCGTGAACTCGGTGCCGCCCGGCACGATCGGCTTGCCGTAGTAGGCGGTCATGTCGAGCACGACGCCGCGCGTGACGATCGGCGGCACCTTCTCGACGCCGAGCTTCTTCACGCCGTCGACGGTCACGAAATCGGCCGCGCGGTTGCCGTTGTAGTACACGTTGTCGATGCCGATGTGGCCGATGCCGTTGAGCTGCGTGCCGACGCCGGTCCATGCGTTGACGAGTTCGTCGTTGAACGTGAACTTGTTCGGACCGAGGCTCTTGCCGGCCTGCTGGCCGACCTGCACGTTGTACAGCCGGAAGCTGCGGTGACGGAACGCCGGCAGGTTCTTGTCCACCGGCACGGCCAACGGATAGGCCTTGCCGACCTTCACGAGGCCGACCGCCTGCTTGACGACGTCGGGCGTCAGCAGGTTGGCCGCGCCGATTTCGTCGTTCGCGCCATAGACGGACGGATACCAGTCGGCCGCCGGAGCGGACGGGGCGGCGTGGGCCGCTTGCGCGGCCGCGAACGGCAGGATCGCGGCGAGCGCGAGCCGGGCGAGCGTTGTTTTCATTTCAGATTCCTGTAGCGTGTTACGCCGCGGCTTGCGCGAGCGTCGGATAGTCGGTCAGGCCTCGGGCGCCCCCGCCGAACAGCGTGTTGCGA
The DNA here is from genome assembly GCF_015712215.1 of Burkholderia sp. 9779_493. NCBI lineage: Bacteria > Pseudomonadati > Pseudomonadota > Betaproteobacteria > Burkholderiales > Burkholderiaceae > Burkholderia > Burkholderia sp. 9779_493. Next base: position 68,730 of record NZ_JACCQA010000029.1, on the reverse strand, counting down.
TCGTGCGGCGCGAGCGCGGCGCCGGTGCGCAGCCGCTCGGGCAGGTCGGGGTTCGCGACGAACGGGCGGCCGAAGGCGACGAGGTCGGCCCAGCCGGCGGCGATCGCTTCGCGGGCGCGCTCGGCGGTGTATGCGCCGGCATAGATCAGCACGCCCGGGTACGCGGCGCGCAGTTGCTGCTTGAAGGCGACCGGCATCAGCGGCGCGTCGTCCCAGTCGGCTTCCGCGATGTGCAGGTAGCCGACGCCGAGTTCGCCGAGCAGCTTCGCGGCGGCGAGATAGGTGGTTTCCGGATCGTCGTCGACGCAGCCGTTCAGCGTGGTCAGCGGCGCGAGGCGGATGCCGACGCGCGACGCGTCGCCGGTGCCGTCGATCAGCGCCTGCGTGACTTCGTGCAGGAACCGCAGCCGGTTTTCCAGCGAGCCGCCGTACGCATCGGTGCGCGTGTTCGCGTTCGAGTCGATGAACTGGTTCACGAGGTAGCCGTTCGCGCCGTGCAGCTCGACGCCGTCGAAGCCCGCTTCGATCGCATGGCGGGCGGCGGCGCGGTACTGGTCGACGATCTCGCGGATCTCGTCGATCGACAGTGCGCGCGGCTCGGACGCCTGCACGAAGCCCGGCGTGCTGCCGTCTTCACCGGCGACGAACACGTTCACGCCCTTCGCCTGGAGCGGCGACGACGATACTGGTTGCTGGCCGCCGAGCAAGCTCGTATGGCTCAGCCGGCCGACGTGCCACAGCTGCGCGAAGATGCGGCCGTGCGCGGCATGCACGGCGTCCGTCACCTTGCGCCAGCCGGCGACCTGCGACGGCGTGTGAATGCCGGGCGTCCACGCGTAGCCCTTGCCAAGCGGCGCGATGTAGGTGCCTTCGCTGACGATCAGGCCCGCACTCGCGCGCTGCGCGTAGTACGCGGCCATCAGTTCGTTGGCTTCGTCGCCGGGCTGGCTGGCGCGCGAGCGCGTCATCGGCGGCATCACGATGCGGTTCGGCAGCGTCAGCGCGCCGAATTGCAGCGGTTGGAACAGCGGGTCCTGGGTCATGATGGTGTCCTGTTGGTGCCGCGGCCGGCGGGCCGCGGACGGGTCATATCGGATGAAGGCGCGGTGCGCTCAGTCCCACTTCGGCGCGAGGCCGGCCGGGTCGACTTCGCGGCCGTTGCGTTCGAGCGCGGCGATCTGCGCCATGTCTTCGTCGGTCAGGCGCAGCGTCTGCGCGAGCAGGTTGCTGGCGAGGTTCTCGCGCTTGGTCGACGACGGAATCACCGAGTAGCCGAGTTGCAGCGCCCACGCGAGCGCGACTTGCGCCGGCGTTGCGTCGTGACGCTGCGCTATCGCGCCGATCACCGGGTCGCCGAGCACCTTGCCGTACGCGAGCGTCATGTACGACGTCACGTGGATGCCTTCGGCGTTCAGGAACTCGACCAGCTTGCGGTTCTGCAGGTACGGGCTCAGTTCGATCTGGTTCGTCGCGATCGCATCCTTGCCGACGGCCGCGATCGCTTCCTTCGTCAGTGCGATGTTGAAGTTCGAGATGCCGATCTGGCGCGTGAGACCCTTCGCCTTCGCGTCCGCCAGCGCGGTCATGAACGCGTCGATCGACACGCCGTTGCCCGGGGCCGGCCAGTGGATCAGCGTCAGGTCGACGACGTCGGTGCGCAGCTTGCGCAGGCTGTCCTCGAGGCTGGCCGCCAGTTTCTCCGGCGCGTAGTTGTCGACCCAGATCTTCGTCGTGAGGAACAGGTCTTCGCGGCGTACGCCCGATGCGGCGATCGCTTCGCCGACTTCGGCTTCGTTGCCGTAGATCTGCGCGGTGTCGATCGCGCGGTAGCCGACGTCGAGGCCGTTGCGGACCGAGTCGATGACGACCTGGCCTTGCAGGCGGAAGGTACCGAGGCCGAATGCGGGAATCTTGCTCATCATGTGCTCCTGAAAGAGTTGGAACGATTGCGGTATGGAAGTCATTCTGGCGCTTGAGACTGATGAAATAAACGCCTTTAGAGGTCAAAAATATTTGATTTGAAATCAAATATTGATCGGCCATTCGCCTATCTGAAGGTGCTCGCCGGTCTTATGCGGCGAGCGTCCGTGGATTCGTTTTCGGATGGAACGCAGGCAGCACGTCCGATGCGATCTCGGCCATCGTCTCGTCGAGCGGCCGCTGGTTGCGGCGAAAATGCAGGCCGATGTGCTGCACGCCCGCATCGCGCATCGCCGCGAGTTCCTCCGTCAGCGCGATGCGCCCCGCGCGCGCGCCGAAGCGGTGCCGCTGCAGCGGTTCGTGCGGATCTTCCGCGAGGTCGAGATGGATGAAGCTCACGTACGGCTTGTCGCCCGCCACCGCACGCCAGTTCGCGGCGCGTTGCAGGTGGTCGGCCGGCGTGCCCGGATACGCGAGGCAGCCGTCCATGTGCTCGCCGATCCACGCGGGCGTCTGCTGGGCGAGGCCCGCGACGAGCAGCGGCACCGGCGAACGGGCCGCGGGCAGCACTTCCAGGCCGGGCGGCAGATGCCCGCGCGCGCCGTCGCGCAGCAGCGCGATCTGGTCGCGGAAGTTCGCGCCGCGCGACGCGAAGTCGCGGCCGAACAGCGGATATTCGACCGGCCGGTCGCCGCTCGCGACGCCGAGCAGCAGGCGCCCGCCGCTCAGCTCCTGGATCGTCGCGGCCGATTTCAGCGTCAGCAGCGGTTCGCGCAGCGGCAGCACGACGGCCGCGGTGCCGAGCAGGATGTCGTGCGTGATGCCGGCGAGGTAGCCGAGATACGAGAACGTTTCGAACACCTGTGCGGCGTCGCCGAACGACGGGTCGTACACCGGCACGTCGCGCACCCAGAGCGCGCGGAAGCCGAGCGTGTCGGCCAGTTGCGCGAGCTCCGCGTGGATGCCGAGGTCGGGCACGCCGGCGTGGCGGCCGTCATGCCGGCGTTTGGCGTTGCCGGACGGGGTCCAGTCGTTGTCGAGCGGCAGTTCGATGCCGATGCTGAAGCCGCCGGCGGCGAGCTTGTCGAGGGAGGTGGACATGATCGGGTTGCTCCGTTCAGACCGCGCGCAGGCTGCCGTCGAGGCGGTAGAAGTCGAGCGACGCCGCGGTGAAGAACGAGCGCGACGTGCCGGCGGCGAAGTCGTCGATATGCACGACGGTCGCGCGATCGGCTTCCTGCCACGAGATCGCGTAGGTCTCGCCGGCGATGCGCTGCCACGTGTATTCGACTTCGCCCTTCGCGCCCGCGTACGGGCCTTCGGTGATCGCGTAGCGCATGTGGCGGCCGTCCTCGTCGTACGCGTTGAGCGCGGTGAGGCCGTCGTAACGGACTTCGAAGGTCTTGCCGGCGAACGGCGGACGTTGGGTCGATGCGTTCATGCTGGGTAGCTCCTGCAAAAAAGTGACGTTCAATGGGCGAGTTCGACGGGTTCGGCCGTGCGTTCCGGCAGCCCGTGGCGGCGGTCGAGACGGCCGCTCAGCGCGGTGAGCGCAAAGGCGCCGAGCGTGACGACGGCGGCGATCCACGGCGTGTGGCCGAGGCCGACGTTCGCGACGATCAGGCCGCCGAGCGACGAGCCGCCGGCCACGCCGAGGTTGAAGGCGGCGATGTTGAAGCCCGATGCGACGTCGGTGGCGTCCGGCGCGAAGTGGCGCGCCTGCTTGACGACGTACACCTGCAGCCCCGGCACGTTGCCGAACGCCACGGCGCCCCACGCGAGCATCGTCAGCACCGCGAGCCATTTCACGTGGATCGTGAAGGTCAGCGCGAGCAGCACGATCGCGAGCAGCAGGAAGATCCGCTTGAGCGCCTTCACGGGGCCGACGGCGTCCGCGAGCTTGCCGCCCCACACGTTGCCGACCGCGACCGAGACGCCGTAGCCGACGAGCACGAGGCTGACCTGCGACGGCGTGAAGCCGGCGATTTGTTCGAGCAGCGGCGCCATATAGGTGAACGCGATCAGCGAGCCGCCGTAACCGACGGCCGTCATCGCATAGACGAGCAGCAGGCGCGGCTGGGCCAGCACGCGCAGCTGACGGGCGAGCGGCGCCGGCGGCGTCTGCGGCAACCCGCGCGGCACGAAGGCGACCGCACCGAGGAACGCGACCAGCCCGAACAGCGCGACGATCAGGAACGTCGCGCGCCAGCCGAAGTGCTGGCCGATGAAGGTGCCGAGCGGAATGCCGGCGACGAACGCGACGGTCATCCCGCTGAACATCGTCGCGATCGCGCTGGCGGCCTTGTCCTTCGGCACGAGCGTGGTCGCGATGATCGAGCCGACCGAGAAGAACACGCCGTGCGCGAGGCCGGTGAGGATGCGCGCGACGATCAGCGATTCGTAGCCGGGCGCCTGCCACGCGACGAGGTTGCCGACGGTGAAGAGCGCCATCAGCCCGGCGAGCAGCGCCTTGCGCGGCACGCGGCCGGTGAGCGCGGTGAGGAGCGGCGCGCCGATCGCGACGCTCAGCGCATACAGGCTGACGAGCAGGCCGGCGGACGGCAGGCTGACGCCGAGATCGGCGCCGATCGTCGGGATCAGCCCGACGATCACGAATTCGGTGGTGCCGATGGCAAAGGCGCTGATGGTCAGCGCGAGCAACGCGAGTGGCATGACGGGATCCGGGTTTCAGTAGGAATGGATCGCAGTGTGCCGGCTTTACTTTTGCTGAAAAACTGGTCTATAAACCAAATTGTTTTGATTTCAAGTCAACAATGAAAACCACCCTCGACGAACTCCAGGCCTTTACCGCCGTGGTCGACACCGGTTCGATCACGGCGGCCGCCCAGCAACTCGACCTCACCGTGTCGGCGACGAGCCGCACGCTCGCGCGCCTCGAGGAAAAGCTGAAGACCACGCTGCTGCGCCGGACCACGCGCCGGCTCGAACTGACAGAAGAGGGGCGCGCATTCCTGCAGGACGCGCGCGCGATCATCGAATCGGTCGAGAGTGCGGAAGAGCAGATGCTCGCGCGGCGCGAGATGCCGTCCGGACGCCTGCGCGTCGACGCCGCGACGCCGTTCATGCTGCACGTGATCGTGCCGCTCGTGCGCGGCTACCGCGAACGCTTCCCGAAGGTCGAACTGGAACTGAACAGCAACGAGGGCATCACCGACCTGCTGGAGCGGCGCACCGACGTCGCGATCCGGATCGGCCGGTTGAAGGATTCGACGCTGCACAGCCGGCGGATCGGCAACAGCCGGGTACGCATGCTCGCGAGCCCCGCGTACCTCGAAGCGCATGGCCAGCCGCGCAAGGTCGAGGATCTCGCGAAGCACACGCTGCTCGGCTTCACGCAGCCCGAATCGTTGAACGTATGGCCGATCCTCGGCGCGGACGGCGAAGCGTGCCGCATCGAGCCGGACGTGTATTCGTCGAGCGGCGAAACGCTGCGGCAGCTGGCGCTGGAGGGCACGGGCGTCGTCTGCCTGTCCGATTTCGTGACCGCGCGGGATCGCGAGGCGGGGCGGCTCGCGCAGGTACTCGCGCGCCAGACGCTCGACGTCCAGCAGCCGATTCACGCGGTGTACTACCGCAATACCGCGATTTCGTCGCGGATCGCGTCGTTCGTCGACTACCTGATCGAGGTGCTGGGCGGCGGCAGCGGCGGCGATGCGCCGGCGCGGCGCAAGGCCGCGTGGATGGTGCCGCAGTAGCGATACAGGGCAGGTGGGGCTGCCCGTCGGGAACGGGCGTGCCGCGCGGCGGCACGCCGTCGCGTTGCGATTACGCCTCTTCGGCCCACGACATTCCGTCGCGCGCGAGCAGCGCCGACGAAGCCGCGGGCCCGAACGTGCCGGCCGTGTACAGGCGCGGCCGGTCGCCGAGCTGCTTCCAGCCGTCGAGGATCGGCTCGACCCACGACCACGCGGCTTCGAGTTCGTCGCGGCGCATGAAGTGCGTGAGGCGGCCGCGGATCACGTCGATCAGCAGCCGCTCGTACGCTTCCGCGCGCCGTTCCGGAATCGCCTGCTGCAGGTCGAGGTTCAGGCTCACCGGCACCATGTTCATCCCGCTGCCCGGCTCCTTCGCGAGCATCTGCAACTGGATCGACTCTTCCGGCTGGAGCCGGATCACGAGGCGGTTGCCGTAATTGCGCGGACCGGTCGGGATGATCGAGAACGGCATGTCCGCGAACTCGATCACGATTTCCGACTGGCGGCGCTGCAGCCGCTTGCCGGTGCGCAGGAAGAACGGCACGTTCGCCCAGCGCCAGTTGTTGATGTGCGCGCGCAGCGCGACGAAGGTTTCCGCGCGGCTGTCCGCCGGCACGTTGTCCTCCTCGAGATAGCCCTTGACCGGCTGGCCGTCGACCGCGCCGGCCGTGTACTGGCCGCGCACCGTGTCGCGCGCGACGTCCGACAGCGACATCGGCCGCAGCGAGCGCAGCACCTTCAGCTTCTCGTCGCGCACCGCATCCGGGTCGAGCGACACGGGCGGCTCCATCGCGACGATGCACAGCAGTTGCAGCAGGTGGTTCTGCACCATGTCGCGCAGCGCGCCGGTATGGTCGTAGAAGCCCGCGCGGCTGCCGACGCCGACCGTCTCCGCCACCGTGATCTGCACGCTGCGGATGTTCGGCGCCTGCCACAGCGGCCCGAAGATCGGGTTGCCGAAGCGCAGCACCATCAGGTTCTGCACGGTTTCCTTGCCGAGATAGTGGTCGATCCGATAGATCTGCGATTCCTCGAAGTGCTTGCCGACCGCGTCGTTGATCGCCTTCGCGGACGCGAGATCGTGGCCCAGCGGCTTTTCGAGGACGACGCGCGAGTGCGCGTCGACGAGGTGCGCGGCCGACAGGTTGTCGCAGATCGTCGTGAACAGCTCCGGCGACGTCGACAGGTAGAACACGCGGACCGCCTCGCTCCGCGCCGCTTCGGCGAGCCGCTGGTAGTCGTCCGGCGCGTTCACGTCGATCAGCACGTACTTGAACAGGTCGAGGAAGCGGCTCCACGCGTCGGCGTCGAACGCCTTCTCGTCGATGAACGGGCGCGACTGCTCGTCCATGAACTTGCGATAACCGTCGATGCCCCAGTCGCGGCGGCCGACGGCGATGATGCGCGTCTCGGGCGGAAGATTGCAGTGCAGGTGCGCCATGTACAGCGCGGGCAACAGCTTGCGGGCGGCCAGGTCGCCGCCGCCGCCGAAGATGATCATGTCGACGGGCCGGTCGGCCGCGGTCTGGGAAGGCTGATTCGTCATGGGAGGTTCGCGGTTTGAAACGGTGAACGTGAAACGAACGTCGAGGGCATCGGGCGCCGGATGGCCGGCGCCGGTACGGCAAAACGCTAATAGTGCACCGTTTTGATGGATTGCGTATGCGTTCCCCCGGATGTAACAAGACTTGCATTCCTGTCGGCCGCTTGATTATGATTGAGCGCTCACTCATTAAAGGAGTCGAACGTGGCCCGACCGCGCAGTCCCGACAAGCACGAAGCCATCCTCGCCGCGGCCGCGCGCGCGCTCGCCGAGGACGGCGCGAGCGCGACGACCGCGCGCATCGCGAAGCTCGCCGGCGTCGCGGAAGGCACGGTGTTCACCTATTTCGAGACCAAGGATGCGTTGCTGAACGCGCTGTACCTGAGCCTGAAGGCCGACCTGCGCGACGCGATGATGACCGGGTTTCCGGAACACGCGCCGGCCGAGCAGGCCGTGCGGCATGCGTGGAACGGCTATGTGTCGTGGGGTGTCGCGAATCCGGACGGCCGGCGCGCGCTGCGGCAGTTGGGCGTGAGCGGCCGCATCGACGACGCGCATCGGGCGGCCGGCTCGGAAGGCTTCGGCGGGATCGGTGCGCTGCTGCGCGAGCAGGTCGCCGCGTCGGGCGCGCTGCACCGCGACGAAGCGCATGCGTTCTGCGCGGCGTTGTTTACGTCGATCGCGGAAACCGCGATGGAGTCGATCGCGCGCGATCCGGCGCGGGCCGATGCGTACCGGGAAGCCGGGTTTCGCGCATTGTGGGCCGTGTTGCACGCGGTGTGAGTCAAGGTTCGTCGTCGTGGCGGCGCATGGCGCGACGACGGGTAGCGCGTTTCAAGCCGGGCGATGCAAGTCATGGATGATCGACACATCGCCCACATTAATGAGTGAGTAATCATTCATTTTCATCGTTTCATCACGCTCAAGGAGCGAAAAATGTCGAAAGTCTGGTTGGTAACGGGGGCCGCACGCGGCCTCGGGCGAGCGATCTCGGAAGCGGTGCTGGCGGCGGGCGACCGGCTGGTGGCCGGCGTGCGCGATCCGGCGCGACTGGCCGATCTGGCCGAACGGTATGGCGACCGGCTGCTGCCGGTCGAACTCGACGTCACCGACGAAGCGGCGGCCGCGCAGGCCGCCGCGACGGCACGCGCCGCGTTCGGCCGCATCGACGTGCTGGTGAACAACGCGGGCTACGGCCACACGGCGCCGTTCGAGCAGATGAGCGCCAACGCTTTCCGCGACCAGATCGAAACGAACCTGTTCGGCGTGATCAACCTGACGCGCGCGGTGCTGCCGACGATGCGCGCGCAGCGCGCCGGGCACATCTTCCAGGTGTCGTCGGTCGGCGGGCGCACGTCGACGCCCGGATTGTCCGCGTATCAGGCCGCCAAGTGGGCGGTCGGCGGGTTCAGCGACGTGCTCGCGAAGGAAGTCGCGCCGTTCGGCGTGCGGGTGTGCACGCTCGAACCGGGCGGGATGCGTACCGAATGGGCCGCACGGGCGAAGCGCGGCCTCGACGATCTGCTGCCCGACTATCAGCCGTCGGTCGGCAAGATTCTCGACCTGCTCGGCGCGTATGGCGGCCATGAAATCGGCGACCCCGCACGCATCGCGGCGCTGATCGTCGACCTGTCGCGCCGCGACGACGTGCCGCTGCGCCTGCTGCTCGGCGGCGATGCGCTGTTCGTCTGCGAGCAGGCGGAGCGGCAGCGTGCGGAAGAGGCGGCGCGGTGGCGGGACGCCACGTTGTCGACGCAGTTTCCGGACGCGAAGCTGCCGGACGGGCTCGATGCGTTGAAGGCGATCGAGTAACGGCGGTCGGCAGCACGGCGCGTGGCGTTCAGCGCGCGCCGTGCTGCCGCTGCGCGGCTTTCTCCCATGCCGCGCCGGCGGCGTCGATCGCTTCGAGGATCGGCGACGGGTTCCACGTGCCGGGTTTCCACACCGCGACGATCGAATGGACGAGGCTGCCGTGCCCGACCTCCGTGTCGATGCGCGTGACGGACGGCCAGCGCCCGGCGTCGAAATGCGTCGGCAGGAAGCCCCAGCCATGGCCGTGCTGGAGCAGGTGACGCACGGTTTCGAGTTCGTTCGCGTACACGAGCCGGTCCGAGACCTGCAGCAGTTGCGCGAACTGCGTGCCCAGCGAGCGGTGCATCACGACCTGCGGCTTCGCGGCGAGCGCGGGGACCGTGACCGGCGACCCGGTGGCCGGAAACAGGTCGGCCGACGCGTAAAAGCCGATCTCGATCGCGCCGACCGCCCGCCATTCGAGCTCGGCCGCGACGAACCGGTTGCGCGCGAGACTGATCGCGACCTGCGCGGCGCCGGACACGAGCGCCGCCTCGGCTTCGTCGCGCGACGCGCTCCAGGTACTGACGTCGATGCCCGACGCGGCGAGATCGTCGATCAGCGCATGCAGCAGCGTGCGCGGCACGAACGGATCGTAGGCGATGCGGATCGCGTCGGCGATGCCGGACGGCACGCCTTTCGCCGCGGCGCCGAACGCCTGCGCCTGCCGCAGCAGCAGGCGCGCCTGGCGTTGCAGGCGCTCGCCCTCCGACGTCAGCGACAGCGATCGTCCGCTGCGCGCGAACAGCGCAAAGCCCAACTCGATTTCGAAGAATTCCAGCAGCTCGCTGACGGTCGAGCGGTCCTTGCCGAGATGCGCGGCGGCCTTCGTGATGCTGCCGTGTTCGGCAATGCACGCGAACGCCTCGATCTGCGCGAGCGAGTAAGTCAGTGCGCCCATGATGTCCCTTCCGGCGGATGCGGGGGATTTTCCCACATGTGCCGTTTTGCCTCGTCGACGCGCGCACTCGATACTGGTTTCGAGGGCGCGATGCGGGAGCCGTCGCCGGCGCGATCGACCCGCGTATGCCGCGCGTCGGACGCCGGTGACGATGGCGCCGCCCCCTGAAACGTTCGGGCCGCGCGGCGGAAACTTTCTTGCGCAGGCGCGACCGGACATCGTCGACAAGGACACCCATGAAACCGAGGTTCGATCGTTCATTCGGCATCGCGCTCGCGGCGGCGGTCGTCGCGGGCAGCGCGGCGACGGCGTCGTTCGCGCAAGTCGCGTCGTCTGCCGCGGCGCCGGCCGCCGCGACGTGCGGCGGCGTCGCGCTCGCCACGTGCCCCGCGCCGTTCGACGCGACGCTGCCCGACCCGAAGCGGATGCTGACGTGGAGCCAGCCGGATCGCGTGATCGGCTTTCGCAACGACTATCGCAACTATCCGGGCGACGTGTTCCACCATCGCGCGGCCACGCCGTTGGTCGATGCCGCCCGCATGCTGACCGACGTGTCGTACGAAGTGCACGGCAAGCGCTACACGCTGAAGGACTACCTGAAGCATCAGGACGTGGCCGGCCTGCTGGTGCTGAAGGACGGCAAGATCGCATACAAGTATCTGGGCGACGGCAACACCGATACGACGTTGTGGACGTCGCGCTCGGTCGGCAAGTCGGTCGTGTCGACGCTCGTCGGTGTCGCGTTGCGGGAAGGGAAGATCAAGTCGCTCGACGATCGCGTGACCGACTACGAGCCGGACCTGAAGGGCACCGCGTGGGACCGCGTGACGCTGAAGCAGTTGATCCAGCACACGTCCGGCGTCGCGTGGAACGAGAGCTACACGAATCCGGACTCCGACTTCGCGAAACTCACGCAATGCGAGGCGCGGCCCGGCACGTACGCGTGCGTGCGCACGCTGGTCAAGGGGCTCGGTCGCGCGCATCCGCCCGGGCAGACCTGGTCGTACAGTTCCGGCGGTGCGTGGCTGCTCGGCGACGTGCTCGAGCGCGCGACCGGCATGTCGCTCGCCGCTTATCTCGAAAAGACGATCTGGAAGCCGTACGGGATGGCGAGCGATGGTGTGTGGCACGCGTATCGCAAAGGGCGGCACGACGTCGGCGCGCACGGCTTCAATGCGACGCTGGAAGACTGGGGACGCTTCGGTGAATTCGTGCTGGGTGGCGGCAAGCTGCCCGACGGCACGCGGATTTTGCCGGACGGCTGGCTCGACCAGGCGTCGGACTGGACACAGGCGCGGCAGTCGGTGTCGGCCGGGCATCCCGACGGCATCTACGGCTACCAGTGGTGGAACAACGCGGTGCCGGTCGATGCGAAGGGCACGGACCCGACGCCCGCGGCGTCGTTGCGCGGTTCGCTGTGGGCGCTCGGCATCTTCGGTCAGGTCATCATGGTCAATCGCGCCGAGCATCTCGTGATCGTGCAATGGTCGACGTGGCCGAAGGCGGAGCCGTCGTTCGATACGCTGCCGCTCGAAGCGTCGGTGTTCTACAGCGCGATCGCGCGGGAACTGCGGGATTGAACGCGCGTGTCGCGGCCATCCGGTCGCGGCGCATTTCCTGCCGCAACGCACGGAAGGCCGGACGCGGGTACGCCGGCTTTCCGTAGCGACGAGGTGGCGCTCGCCGCGCTCGAGGCCGTCAGCGGCCCAGCGCGTAAAACTCCGCGTTGGGCCGCATGTTCGTCACGTTCGCGAGGCGGTTGGACATCCCGAAGAAGGCCGAGATCGCCGCGATGTCCCAGATGTCGTCTTCGGTGAAGCCGTGCGTCTTCAGCGCGTCGAAGTCCGGTTCGCCCACTTGATGCGCGGCCTGCGACACCTTCATCGCGAAGTCCAGCATCGCCTTCTGGCGCGCGGTGAGGTCGGCCTTGCGGTAGTTGGTGGCGACCTGGTCGGCGATCAGCGGGTCCTTCGCGCGAATGCGCAGGATCGCGCCGTGCGCGATCACGCAGTACTGACACTGGTTCGCGGCGCTGGTGGCCACGACGATCATCTCGCGTTCGGCCTTGCTGAGGTTGCCCGGCTTGTCCATCAGCGCGTCGTGGTACGCCATGAACGCGCGAAACTCGTCCGGGCGGTGCGCGAGGGTGAGGAACACGTTCGGGACGAAGCCCGATTTTTCCTGGACGGCCGCGATGCGTGCGCGAATGTCGTCGGGCAGGTCTTCGAGCGCCGGCACGGGAAAGCGGCTGACGGGGGCGTTGTCTGGAGCAGTCATGAGGTCTCCTGGATAAAGTGGCACGAAGGGCGATCAGGCATTGACGTCGACGACGATGCGGCCGCGCACCTTGCCGTCGATCAGTTCCGCCGCCAGCGGAATGGCGTCGCTCAGGCCGACCTGATGGCCGATGGCGCCCAGCTTCTCGACGTCGAGATCGGACGCGAGCCGGCGCCAGGCTTCCAGCCGCTCGGCGCGCGGACACATCACGCTGTCGATCCCGACGAGCGTGACGCCGCGCAGGATGAACGGCGCGACGGTTGCGGGGAAGTCCATGCCGGCGGCGAGGCCGCAGGCCGTCACCACGCCGCGGTAGCGCGTGGTCGCGCACACGTTGGCGAGGACGTGGCTGCCGGCCACGTCGACGGCGCCGGCCCAGCGTTCCTTGCCGAGCGGCTTGCCGGGTACGCTGAATGACGCGCGATCCAGAATCTCGGCCGCGCCGAGTTGCCGCAGATAGTCGGCATCGGCCGGGCGGCCCGTCACGGCGACGACCCGGTATCCGAGTCGCGCGAGAAGGGCCGTCGCGACGCTGCCCACGCCGCCGGCCGCGCCGGTCACGACGATCTCGCCGTCGTCCGGCCGCACGCCGTGCCGTTCCAGCGCCATCACGCACAGCATCGCGGTGTAGCCGGCCGTGCCGATGGCCATCGCCTGTTGCGGCGAAAACGCGGACGGCAACGGCACCAGCCAGTCGCCGTCGACCCGCGCCTTCTGCGCGAGGCCGCCCCAGTGCGTTTCGCCGACGCCCCAGCCGTTGAGCACGACCCGGTCGCCCGGACGGTGATCCGGGTGCGTGCTCGCTTCGACTTCGCCGACCAGGTCGATGCCCGGCACCATCGGGAACTTGCGCACGACCGGGCTCTTGCCGGTGATCGCCAGCCCGTCCTTGTAGTTCAGCGTCGAATGGCCCACGCGGATCGTCACGTTGCCGGCCGGCAACTGCGCGTCGTCCAGCGTGTGCAGCCTCACGTGCTGGCCGGTCTCGTCCTTGTCGATCACGATGCCCTGGAACATCCGTCCTCCTTTCTAGACCGATCGTCTAGTTAATGGTAAAAAAATTCAGCGGCGAGGCAATCCATTGAAGAAAAACTGCGCGAACAGCGCGAGCGGCTGGTCGCTGCGTTCGAGCTTCGCGCGCAGCACGGCGCCTTCCCAGCCGATCCAGAAGAATGCGGCCAGATCGGCGGGGTCGGCGGCATCCGCCAGTTCGCCCGCCTGCTGCGCGTCGGCCAGGCATTCGGCGAGGCGGCGCTGCCAGTCTTCGAACGTCGCGCGCAGACGCGCGCGGAAGCTCTCGGGCAGCGTGCCCATTTCCTGGCCGAGGTTGCCGATCAGGCAGCCGCGGTGGTACGCATGGCGGGCCATGCCGTCGCGGGCGTCGTCGACGAACGCGCGCACGCGCGCCAGCGGCGAGCGTTCCAGCCGGCTGAAATGGCGGTCGAGCTTGCGGGCGAAGAACTCGGCGTAGCGGTCGATCAGTTCGAGGCCGAACGCTTCCTTGCTGTCGAAGTAGTGATAGAACGAGCCTTTCGGCACGCCGGCGCGCCCGAGGATCTCGTCGAGCCCGGTGGCCGAAAAGCCCTTTTCGGTGAGGATCTCGAGCCCGGTGCGCAGCAGCATGTCGCGCGTGGCGACGAGGTCGTCGTGCTGCTTGGGTGGCCGGCCGCGGCGGCGCGGCGGATCGGTGCGCGTGTCCATGGCCGAATAATAGACCGCTCGTCTCAAAAATCAAGCGGAGGGCGAGCCGGCGTCCGGGGGATCCGCGGACGCCGTAGCGGCGACGGGGTCAGCCCGTGTACCCGAGCTCGGCGCTGATCAGCGTGGCCTCGTGGCGCAGCGCCGTCGCGACCGGCCCGTCGATCGACGCGTCGAAGCCGCCCGTGGCGCCCAGCGCGGTGAGTGCGCCGCACATATGCCCGTTTGCGTCGAATAGCGCTGCCGACACCGCGCTGATGCCCTTCAGGTTCGTGTCGCGGACGCTGGCGAGGCCGGCCGCGCGGATCTCGCGCTGCAATTTGCCGACCGGATCGCGTCGGTCGAGCTGGGCGCGCAATTCGGCCGGCGCCGATGCAAGCTCTTCTTCCGCGAGTTTCCGCACGCGAGGTTCGTCGAGCAGCGCGAGGAACAGCCGGCCCGTCGCCGACCACAGCAACGACATGACGGAGCCCGCGCGCACGTTGACCGTCACCGGCAGGCCGGGCTCCTCGAACCGCATGATCGTCGGCCCGCGGTTGCCCATGATCGCGACGAAGCACGTCACTTCGAGGCGCTCGCGCAGGCGCACCAGCGACGGCTCGGCGAGTCGTATCGGGTCGGCCATCCGCATCGCGGCGAGCCCGATCGAGATGCATTGCGGTCCGAGCACGTACTGCTGCGTGCCGCGATCCTGCGTGACGAACGACGCTTCCATCAGGCTCGCCAGATATCTGTGCACTTTCGCGGGATTCTCGTCGAGCCGTGCCGCGAGCGCGGTCAGCGTCGCGCGGCCGCCCGATGCCGCCAGTTCCTTCAGCACGAGAAGGCCGGTCGACGCGGATTGAACGCGTTGCCTGCGGTCCCGCTCGGCGGGTGCGGTCTGTTTCGTTCCGGTGATTTCTTTCATACGGCGGATTCTAGCCCGACGGCCGCCGACGGCGGACCGCCAAGGTTTACCCCAGTCCTGCGATTACGCAATGCGTATTAGATTTACGCTAAATCATCGCACCGGAGTCAATCATGTCCGCCATCGAGCGCCACGCGTCGTCGAAATGTCCGTTTCATCCTGCGCCGGCAGCGGCGACCGCGCCGAACGGGTGCCCGGTCAGCGCGGCCGCGGCCGCGTTCGATCCGTTCGACGACGGCTATCAGCAGGATCCGCCCGAATACGTCCGTTGGGCGCGCGAGCGGGAGCCGGTGTTTTACAGCCCGAAGCTCGGGTACTGGATCGTCACGCGCTACGACGACATCAAGGCCATCTTTCGCGACAACCTCACGTTCAGTCCGTCGATCGCGCTGGAGAAGATCACCCCGACGGGCGCCGAGGCGAACGCGGTGCTCGAGTCGTACGGCTTCGCGCTGAACCGCACGCTCGTCAACGAGGACGAGCCCGCGCACATGCCGCGTCGCCGTGCGCTGCTGGACCCGTTCACGCCCGAAGCGCTGAAGCATCACGAACCGATGGTGCGCCGGCTCGCGCGCGAATACGTGGACCGCTTCATCGACGACGGCCGCGCGGATCTGGTCGACCAGATGTTGTGGGAGGTGCCGTTGACCGTCGCGCTGCACTTTCTCGGCGTGCCGGAAGAGGACATGGACACGCTGCGCGAATACTCGATCGCCCATACGATCAACACGTGGGGCCGTCCGAAACCGGAGGAGCAGGTCGCGGTCGCGCATGCGGTCGGCAAGTTCTGGCAGTTCGCGGGCAAGGTGCTCGACAAGATGCGCGAGGATCCGTCCGGGCCGGGCTGGATGCAGTACGGGATCCGCAAGCAGAAGGCGCTGCCCGACGTGATCACCGATTCGTATCTGCACTCGATGATGATGGCGGGGATCGTCGCCGCGCACGAGACGACCGCGAACGCGACGGCCAATGCGATGAAGCTGCTGCTGCAGCATCCCGATGCGTGGCGCGACATCTGCGACGACCCGTCGCTGATCCCGAACGCGGTCGAGGAGTGCCTGCGCCACAACGGCTCGGTCGCCGCGTGGCGACGGCTCGCGACGAAGGACGTCACGATCGGCGGCGTCGCGGTGCCCGCCGGCTCGAAGCTGTTGATCGTCACGTCGTCCGCGAATCATGACGAAGCGCGCTTCGCGGATGCGGACCTGTTCGACATCCGCCGGGAGAATGCGAGCGATCAGCTCACGTTCGGCTACGGGTCGCATCAGTGCATGGGCAAGAATCTCGCGCGCATGGAGATGCAGATCTTCCTCGAGGAATTCACGCGCCGTCTGCCGCATATGAAGCTGGCGGAACAGCGCTTCACGTATGTGCCGAACACGTCGTTCCGCGGCCCCGAGCACCTGTATGTCGAATGGGATCCGGCGGCGAATCCCGAGCGCCGCGACCCGTCGGCGCTGCGCGCGCGCACGGCGGTGCGCATCGGCGAGCCGTCGTCGCACGCGGTGAGTCGCGTGGTGAAGGTACAGCGCGTGTCGAGGTGCGCGGATCGCGTCGCGCAGGTCCGCCTCGTGTCCGGCGACGGCCGCATGCTGCCGCGCTGGACGCCCGGCGCGCATATCGACGTGATCTGCGGCGATACCGGCATCACGCGCCAGTATTCGCTGTGCGGCGACCCGGCCGAGCGCGACGCGTACGAGATCGCGGTGCTGCACGAAGCGCAGGGCCGCGGCGGATCGGCATGGGTGCATGCGAATCTGCGCGCCGGCGACGTGCTGAAGATCCGCGGGCCGCGCAATCACTTCCGTTTCGCGACCGACGCCGGCAAGGCGATCTTCGTCGCGGGCGGCATCGGCATTACGCCGATCAGCGCGATGGCGCGCGAAGCGAAGGCGCGCGGCATCGACTACGAGGTCCACTATAGCGGCGCACGACGCGCGTCGATGGCGCTGCTCGACACGCTCGCCGCGCTGCACGGGGAGCGTCTGCACGTCTACGTGTCGGAAGAAGGCTCGCGCAACGACTTCCGCGCGCTGTTCGCGCAGCCGGCCGACGACACGCACATCTACGCTTGCGGCCCCGCGCGGATGCTCGATGCGCTCGAAGCGAGCTGCGCGCACTGGCCGCGCGATGCGCTGCGTGTCGAGCATTTCGTGTCGACGCGTGCGGCCCTCGACCCATCGAAGGAGCGGCCATTCGAAGTCGAACTGAAGGATTCCGGCATCACGCTGACGGTCGCGGCGAACCAGACGGTGCTCGACGCATTGCAGCACGCGAACATCGATGTGCAGAGCGACTGCCGCGAAGGGCTGTGCGGATCGTGCGAAGTGCGGGTGCTGGCCGGCCGCGTCGATCATCGCGACAGCGTGCTGACGCGCGCCGAACGCGACGCGCACGATCGCATGATGACCTGCTGTTCGCGCGCGTGCGGCGGCGAGCGGCTCGTGCTCGAACTCTGAATCCACGGGCGTCGCCGCGGCGTCGCTCGCCCCACGCAAACCACAAAAAAACCGGAGACATGCGCGATGAAGAAGCGTGCCAACCTGATGTTCGCCTGTACCGTCGGCACCACGCTGGAGTGGTACGACTTTTTCGCGTTCGCCGCCTGTGCGGTGCTCGTGTTCGACAAGCAGTTCTTCGTCGTCGGCAATCCGCTCGCCGCCACGCTGCTCGCGCTCGCGACGTTCGCCGTCGGCTTCGTCGCGCGGCCGCTCGGCGGCATCGTGTTCGGGATGATCGGCGACCGCATCGGCCGCCGCAAGACGCTCGTCGTCAGTCTGCTGATGATGGGCATCAGCACGTTCTGTGTCGGCTTGCTGCCGACCTATGCGTCGATCGGCATCGCGGCGCCGCTG
Source organism: Burkholderia sp. 9779_493 (assembly GCF_015712215.1). Taxonomy (NCBI): domain Bacteria; kingdom Pseudomonadati; phylum Pseudomonadota; class Betaproteobacteria; order Burkholderiales; family Burkholderiaceae; genus Burkholderia; species Burkholderia sp. 9779_493. The sequence continues at coordinate 51,062 of NZ_JACCQA010000029.1, read as the reverse complement.
CTGCTCGTGCTGCTGCGCATCGTGCAGGGCATCGCGGTCGGCGGCGAAGCGACCGGCGCGATCCTGATGATCGCCGAGTCGATGCCCGGCGCGCAGCGCGGCTTCTGGACCAGCTTCACGATGTTCGCCGGGCCGCTCGCGAACGTGCTGACCGCGTTCGTGATCGGGATGGTGCAGCGATTCTACGGCGATGCCGCATTCGTCGACTGGGCGTGGCGGATTCCGTTCTTCATCTCCGCACTGCTCGTGATCGTCGGCTTCTGGACGCGCCGGCGCGTCGAGGAATCGGCGGCGTTCGCCGAGCTGTCGGCCGCGCACCAGACGGTCGAGCGCGCGTCGCTGCGCGACACCTGCGCGAGCAACGGGCGGCAAATGGCGCGTGCGTTCTTCGTGAAAGCCGCGGAAAACACGTTCCTGTATCTGTTTTCGACGTTCGCGCTCGGACTCGCGACCGGCTATCTGCACTTCAGCAGACCGCAGGCACTGTCCGCGCTGATGTGGGCGTCGGCGATCGAGGTCGTCGTCATCCTGATTGCCGCGCACGTGTCGGACCGGATCGGACGGCGCCCGGTGCTGATCGCCGGCCTGCTCGGCGCGGCGATCGCCGGTTGTTCGCTGTTCACGCTGTCGCCAGGCAGCGACTACGTTCATCTGCAACTGGCGTTGATCGCGTGCCTGACGTGCCACGGGATCATTCTCGGACCGATGGCCGCGTACATGGCCGAACTATTTCCGACGCGCGTGCGCTTCACCGCGCTGTCGACCAGCTATCAGCTTGCATCGGTGCTCGGCGGATCGATCGCGCCGATCGTCGGCACGCTGCTCGTCAGCTATACGGGTTCGGCGATCTTCGTTGCCGGCTACGCGATCCTGATGGCGCTGCCGGCGTTCGTCGCGGTGATCGCGTCGCGCGAATCGCGCGGCGAGGACTTCCAGTCACGTTCGATGTCCACCGGCCATGCGGTTGTGCTGACGAACGACCGGCCGCGCTCGACGCATGCGTAAGGAACGCCGCCCGCGTCATGCGGGCGTTCGTACTAACCCTGTTTAAAAACGCTTGTCACGGTGAAAAATTCCGCGTAGGAAGCCGCGTCGTTCGGCGTGCGCGCGTGCACGCTCGAGCCGGGCGGGATGCGTACCGAATGGGTCGCGCAGGCGGCGCGCGGCGCTGATCGTCGACCCGTCGCGCCGCGACGACGTGCCGCTGCGCCTGCTGCTCGGCCGTTGCGGAAGCGGCGATCAGATGCCGTAGACGTTCTCGCAGAGCGCGACACTCGCGCCCAGCTTCCGCGATAGATCGGCGGCCGCATCCAACTGCGGTCGATCCAGTTCACCCGACTCGTGCGCGACGCTGAGGCGCGACGCAGGACCGGACAGTGTCAGCGCCGCCATGAACTTGTCGCCGGCGCCGAAGACCGGCACCGCGAACGCTGCGGTGTGCACATCGCGTGCACCCGCGGTGAAGAGGGGCAGTGCGGGCGGCTTGTCATAGATCGGTTCGCCGAGCCCCCAGAAACGGATCACCTGGCTGATGGCCGTGTCGTCGAGCGGCAGCATCGTGCCCGCGAGCCGCGTTTCACGCAGGCCTTCGGACGGCTCGACCCGAAACAGGCAAAGCCGCTGCCCGTTGTCGTGCACGTAGTACGATGCGCTTTCCTTCGTCAGCGCGGCCAGCGCATGCAGCGCCGGTTCGACCACCGTGGACAGATGGAAGGACTGCTCGTACAGCTTGCCGAGGTACAGCACGCGGTGCCCAAGCGAATAGTTGCCGGACTGCGCGCGCACGACATAGCCCATTCGCTCGAGCGAGTTCATCAGCCGATAGACCGTCGTCTTGTGCATGCCGGAGGCTTGCGACAGTGTCGCGAGCGACTGCGATTCGGCGCCCGGCTTGAAGCAGTCCAGCAGCGAAAGCGCCTTTTCCACGGCAACCACGCCGTCATTTCCCATTCCTTCTCTCCCGTCGACACACAACGGATATTGTACAGAGTAAAACGCTGGTTTACCACGTAAAAGGGTAAACGCCAGTGCCCTGGTATGGGTTGTCTCGTTATAGTGATTTCACTATGTACACCAGTGTTGTACACAGTACAACGCACAACCCGAGGTCGAGTCATGAGCAAGCCATCCGTCAGTACTTCTCCGATCAATCGCGACATCGAACGCATCTCGCCGGAACTCGTTCAGGCGGCCGCGCGTTACCAGGCCGCGATCCTTGCCGACGTCGCGGGCCGCCGCGGCACGGTGCATGGCCGCGTGCGGCCGCTGTCGCCGAAGATGAAGGTCGCCGGCCCCGCAGTCACGGTCGAAGTCCGTCCGGGCGACAACCTGGCGATCCATGCGGCGCTCGCCGTCGCGAAGCCGGGCGACGTCGTCGTCGTCGACGGCAAGGGCGACATCTCGTGCGCGCTGCTTGGCGAAATCATGGCGGCGCAGGCGAAGGCGAGCGGCATCGCCGGCATCGTCATCGATGGGGCGGTGCGCGATTCGCATGAGCTGGCCAACGGTGACTATCCGGTCTTCTCGGCCGGCCTCAATCCGTGCGGCCCGACCAAAAGCATCGCGGGGCGCGTGAATGCGCCGATCTCGCTGGGCGGCACGACGGTCAATCCGGGCGACCTGGTGGTCGGCGACGCAGACGGCGTCGTCGTCATTCCCCGCGCCGACGTCGCGCGCATCGTCGATCTCGCGCAGAAAAAGCGGGACTTCGAAACCACGCGTATCGCGGCGATCCACAAGGGCGACCTTCGTCCGGGCTGGATCGAGAAGGAGTTGCGTGCAGCCGGCATGCTGGCCGAAGGCGAGGCACTGTGATGCGGATCGCTTCGCACAAGCCCGTGGTCCTCGTGACCGCCGCCGACCTGGCGCCGCAAGCGCTCGAGATGCTTGCGCAGTTCGACGTCGTGTTCGCCGGCAAGCAGCCGACCGAGGACGACATCGTGGCGCTCTGCACCCGGCACAAGCCGGTCGCGATCATCGTCCGGTACGGCAAGGTCAACGCCCGCATCATGGACGCGGCCGAAAACCTGCAGGTGATTTCGAAGCACGGCAGCGGCATCGACGTGATCGATCAGGACGCGGCTGCCGCACGCGGTATCGCGGTGCGCGCCGCGGTCGGCGCGAATGCGGCCGCCGTCGCCGAGCATGCATGGGCGCTGCTGCTCGCGTGTGCGAAGTCCGTTCCGCAGCTCGACGTCCGCATGCGCGAAGGCCATTGGGACAAGGCGACGCACAAGTCCGTCGAACTCGACGGGCGCACGCTCGGCCTCGTCGGACTCGGCGCGATCGGCCGGCGCGTGGCCGCGATCGGTGCGGCGTTCGGCATGAAGGTACTCGCGTTCGATCCGTTCGCGAAGGAAGCGCCGGCCGGCGTGAAGCGCGTGCCGCTCGACACGCTGTACGCGGAGTCGGACGTCGTGTCGCTGCATTGTCCGTTGACGGCCGACAACCGCCGGATGCTCAACCGCGACACGTTCGCGCGTTTCAAGCGCGGCGCGATTCTCGTCAATACCGCACGCGGTGGCTTGATCGACGAAGCCGCGCTTGCCGACGCGCTGGCGAGCGGCCAATTGCGCGCGGCCGGCCTCGACAGCTTCGATGTCGAGCCGATGACGGTGCCGCACCCGTTCCAGCAGATCCCCAACGTGATTCTGTCTCCGCATGTCGGCGGCGTGAGCGATGCCGCGTACGTGAACATGGGCAAGGGCGCGGCCGCCAACGTTCTCGCGGTGCTCGACGAACGCGCGCACAGCGCGGCTTGAACCCTGGACATCGAGGTACGCATGTTTTATCTGACGAGTCCCGACGTGCGCGAAGCCGACGTGTTCACGCGCATGCCGGAGAAGTTTCGCAAGCCGGACGTCCGCACGGAATGGGCGCGCGCGAATCGCGGCGGCATGGTCACGGACTCCTTTCTCGAAGGGCCGGTGTGGGACCCGGACGGCTATCTGTTCGTCACCGACATTCCGCACGGGCGCATTTTCCGCATTTCGCCGTCGGGCGACTGGGATCTCGTCGTCGAATACGACGGCGAGCCCAACGGGATGAAGCGCTTCGACGCATCGCACCTGATCATCACCGACTACCGGAACGGACTGATGCTGCTCGATATCGAGCGCGGTGAAATTCGCCCGCATCTCGAGCGCCGCAACACCGAGCGCTTCAAGGGCGTGAACGACCTGACGTTCGACTCGGCCGGCAACCTCTATTTCACCGACCAGGGGCAGACCGGGCTGCACGATCCGACGGGCCGCGTGTATCGGCTCTCGCCCGACGGCAAGCTCGACATGCTGCTCGGCACCTGCCCGAGCCCGAACGGGCTCGTCCTGTCGCGCGACGAGAAGGTGCTGTTCGTCGCGATGACGCGCGGCAATGCCGTGTGGCGCATGCCGCTGCAGGCCGACGGGTCGGTCAGCAAGGTCAGCCAGTTCTTCACGTCGTACGGACCGAGCGGTCCCGACGGCCTCACCGTCGATCTCGAAGGCCGCCTGTTCGTCGCGAATCCGGGGCTTGGCCGCGTGTGGGTGCTCAACCATTGCGCGGAGCCCGTCGAGATCCTGACCGGACCGAAAGGGGCGTCGCTCACGAGCGTGTGCTTCGGCGGCCCGGACATGAAGACGCTCTTCATCACCGAATCGACGTCCGGTTCCGTCCTGAAAGCGGACATGAGTATTGCCGGCCCGCTGCCGAAACAGGCCGCGAAACGGGCAGTGAAGCAGGACTGAGATCCACGAGCCGGGAAGCCGCGCATCGGCTTCCCGCCTGCATGCCGAAAGATCGCGCCGCCAGCCGCGCGACGAAGGAGACAAGCATGACCATTTCGCACGCGCTGCGTGCCGGCGACGACGCACCGCGCGCCGACGCACCGTCCTCGGCCCAGCTTGCCGGCGACGATTACGCGGCCAGCGAGCGCACGCTCGCCAAGGCGTTCCGGCGCATCCTGCCGTTCATCTTCGTCTGCTATGTGATCAGCTATCTCGACAGGACCAACGTCGGTTTTGCCGCGCTCACGATGAACAAGGATCTCGGTCTGACGGCCGAACAGTTCGGTGTCGGTGCAGGCCTGTTCTTCATCGGCTATTTCATGTTCGAGATTCCGAGCAACCTGATCATGCAGAAGGTCGGGGCGCGCGTATGGATCGCGAGAATCATGATCACGTGGGGCCTGTTCTCGATGGCGACGGCGTTCGTCGTCGGACCGAAGAGCTTTGCGGCCGCGCGTTTTCTGCTCGGGCTCGCCGAGGCGGGATTCACGCCCGGCATCTACCTGTATTTCACGCACTGGTTTCCCGGCAAGTGGCGTGCGAAGGTGACGGCCGCCTTCCTCGTCGGCATTCCCGTCGCAAACATGATCGGCTCGCCGGTTTCGGGCGCGCTGCTCGAACTCGGCGGCCTGCATGGGCTGCGCAGCTGGCAGTGGCTGCTGCTGATCGAAGGCGTCCCTGCGGTGATGCTCGGCATCGCGTGCCTGTTCGTGCTGGCCGACCGTCCCGAGAAAGCCGCGTGGCTCAGTGACGAAGAGAAGGCGTCGCTCGCGAAGCGCCTCGCGTTCGAGCAGCGCGACATCGGCGCGAAGCACGGCAGCACACTGCGCGACGCGATGACGAACTGGCGCGTGTTCGTGCTCGCGTTCGTCAACTTCTGCGGGATCGTCGGCTCGCTCGGCGTCGGCTTGTGGATGCCGCAGATCATCAAGCAGTTCGGCGTCGAACACGCGGTGGTCGGCTGGCTGACGGCCATTCCGTATGCGATCGGCGCCGGCGTGATGCTCTGGTGGGCGCGTCTCGCCAATCGCGCGGCCAACCGGATTCCGTATGTCGCCGGTGCGCTGGCCGTCGCGGCCGTGGCGCTGTGCGCGAGCGCCTTCATTCATGCGCCGGTTTTCAAGCTGATCGCACTGTGCGTCACGGTGAGCGGAATCCTCGCGTTCCAGGCGACTTACTGGGCCATCCCGTCGGGATTCCTCACCGGTCGGGCCGCCGCGGGCGGACTCGCGTTGATCGTGTCGGTCGGCAATCTCGGCGGCTTCGTCGGGCCGTCAATGATCGGTGCGCTCAAGCAATTCTCCGGCGGCTTCACCGCGCCGCTCATCGCCGTGTCGGGTGTGCTGCTGCTCGGCGCGTTGACCATCGCATGGCTCGGCGATCCGGGCTCGGGCGCCGGCGAAGCGCCTGCCGCCCGCGAGACGTGAATTTGCTTTCGCCAGAACACCCACCCACAAAAAACAGTTTGGAGACTTCATGTCGTCGAATCAGGCCAGCCAGCATTCCCGCCCGAAACCCTGCTTCGTGCTCGGCGCCGTCACCGTCGCGAGCGCGGCCTCGTGGTGCGCTGCCGCGCATGCGCAAAGCAGCGTCACGCTGTACGGCATTGCCGACGTCGGTATCGAGCACATCAACAATACGAATACCGGCGGCGCGCAGACGCGCGAAGCGTCGGGCAATCTGTCCGGTTCGCGCTGGGGACTGAAGGGCGTCGAGGATCTCGGCGGCGGCATGAAGGCCATTTTCCAGCTGGAAAACGGCTTCAACATCAATGACGGCACGACCGCGCAGTCGACGAAAGGCCTCGGTTCGAACGCCGCCACGACGTCGCGGATTTTCGGCCGGCAGGCGTGGGTCGGGCTGGCGTACCGGGGCCAGCAACTGACGTTCGGCCGCCAGAACGCGCTCTTTTACGAACAGGCCGTGGCCTTCGACCCGATGGGCGCGTCGTCGCGATACTCGGTGCTGTCGGTCGACTACGCGGCGGCCGCGCGCATCGACAACTCGGTGAAGTACACCGGCGTGTTCGGTCCGCTGACGGCGCAGGCCATGTATAGCACCCGCTACGACACCGGGTACGGCGCCGAGGTGCCGGGCGCGCAACTCACCGGCCGCTTCTTCAGCGGGGCGCTGACTTTCTCGCAAGGGCCGCTCGCCGCGAGCGTGTCGTACGAGCAGCGCAACAGCAACACCGTCGCGACCAACACGGGCACCGAGCGGCGCGCCACGGCCGCCGCGTCGTATGCGATCGGACCGGTGAAGGGATTCGCCGGTTATCGCTATCTTCGTGCGTCGAATGCGTTCCTGCCGGCGAACCCGATCCGTGTCGCGAACGGCGCCGATGCCAGCGCGGCGAACCTGTACTGGGCCGGCGCGCAATACGCGGTGTCGCCGGCGTTCGTGGTCACGGCGACGGCCTATTACCAGGACGTGCATTCGACGAGTGCCGACCCGTGGCTCGCCGTGCTGTGTGCGGATTATCTGCTGTCGAAGCGCACCGATATCTATGCGACGGCGGGTTTCGCGCGCAACAAGGGCGGCTCCGCGCTCGGCGTGAACGGCTATGGCACGGTCGCGCCCGATCACAACCAGACGGGCGTGGTGATCGGCATGCGCCAGAAGTTCTGAGGCGAGTGCGATGCAGACCGTTCACGCGCCCCATCTGCCGGTCAGGCCCGAGTGGCTCGCATTGCGCGACGAGCCGGTGCTCGAACCCGAACTCGCCATCGTCGATGCCCACCATCACCTGTGGGACCGCCAGACCGGGCGCTATCTCGCGGACGAGTTCGGTGCGGACGTGCGCGGCGGGCATCGGATCGTGTCGACGGTCTACGTGCAGTGCCGCTCGATGTTGCGTGCAAGCGGGCCGGAGGCGTTCAAGCCGGTGGGCGAAGTGGCATTCGCGAGCGGCATCGCCGCGATGTTCGATAGCGGCGCATACGGCCCCACGCGCTGTTGCGAGGCCATCGTCGGCGGTGCCGATCTGTCGCTCGGCGCGGAACTCGATGCGGTGCTCGACACGATGCTGCAGGTGTCCGGCGGGCGATTGCGCGGCATCCGCAATCCGCTCGCGTGGCATGCGAGCCCCGACGTGCGGTCGAGCCCGGTGACGCCGCCGCGCGACCGGATGTCGGAGCAGGCTTTCAGGCAGGGCGTGACGACGCTCGGCCGCTACGGGCTGCCGCTCGACGCGTGGGTCTATCACACGCAGCTCGACGACCTGTACGAACTCGCGCGCGCGTCCGAGGACGTCATCGTCGTCATCGACCATTTTGGCGGCCCCGTCGGCGTGGGGCCGCATGCCGGCCGGCGTACCGAAGTGCATGCGCAGTGGAAACGGCAACTCGCGCGTCTCGCCGCGCTGCCGAACACGCGCATGAAGCTCGGCGGCGCGGGCATGACCGTGTTCGGTTTCGACTTCGCCGCGCGCGCGCTGCCGCCGTCGTCGCAGGACCTGGCGGCCGCGTGGCAGCCGTATTTCGATACCTGCGTCGAGCTTTTCGGCGTCGATCGCTGCATGTTCGAAAGCAACTTCCCCGTCGACAAGGGGATGTTCGGCTATCGCGTGCTGTGGAACGCCTTCAAACGACTCGCGTCCGCGATGTCGGTCGACGAAAAGGCCGCGCTGTTCAGCCGGACGGCCGCCTCGACGTATCGCGTCGCGATTCCCGGAGACAACCCATGAAGACGACTGCAACCGTGGCGACGCAGGACATCGATGCCGCCGCCGCGGAAAAAGGGCTCACGCGCGTGACCGGTATCGAGTGGCGTGCGCTGTCGCTCGCGGGGCTCGGCTGGACGTTCGAGAGCTACGACTCGTTCCTGCTGTCGCTGCTGCTGCCGACGCTCGCGCTGCAGTTCGGGCTGAACAAGGCGCAGCTCGGCATGTTCACGAGCGTCACGGCGGCCGGACAGATCATCGGCGGCATTCTGTTCGGCTTCGTGTCGGACCGGATCGGGCGCGTGCGCACCGCGCTGCTCTGCGTCGGCATCTACTCGCTGTTTTCCGGCCTGATCGCATTTGCGCCCGATGCACACGCGTTCGCCACGTTGCGCTTTTTCGGCGCGCTTGGCATGGGCGGGACCTGGACCGCCGGCGCGGCGCTCATCGCGGAGACATGGCATCCGGGCCGGCGCGGCAAGGGCGGTGCGCTGATGCAGATGGGCTTGCCGATCGGCGCGATTCTCGCGATCGCGATCTCGGGCATCGTCGGCGCCACGCATGGCGGATTGGGCGGCGACGGCTGGCGTCTGCTGTTCCTGATCGGTGCGTCGCCGTTCTTCATCCTGTTCTGGGTCGCGCGCAAGACGCCGGAATCACCGATCTGGCTCGAACGCCGGCACGCGAAGTCGCAGGCCCGCAAGCCCGACACGGCCGGTCACGAGAAGCTGAACGTGCGCGGCCTGCTCACTGCCTTCTGCTTCATCTTCTTCCTGCAGTACCTGTACTGGGGCGTATTCACGTGGACGCCGACGTTCCTGATCACGGTGAAGCACCTCGACTTCGTGCATAGCCTGAAGTTCGTGCTGGCGTTGCAGTTCGGCGGGATCGCCGGGTTCCTGCTGTTCTCGGCATGGGTCGACCGGCTCGGCCGGCGGCCGATGTTCCTGGGCTATCTGCTGGTCGGCGCGCTGGCCGTCGGCGTGTATATCGTGTCGGCGAATCCGTTGCTGCTGATGACCGCGATCTTTCTGACCGGCTTCAGCGTGAACGGCATCTTCGCGGGTGCCGGCCCGTTCCTCGCGGAGATCATCGGCAACACGGCATCGCGCGGCTTCTTCATGGGTCTCGCATACAACGGCGGCCGGCTCGGCGGCTTCATCGCGCCGTTGATCATCGGTGCGCTGGCGTCGACGTCGGGCGGCTTCGTGCTCGGACTCGCGACGACGATCGTCGCGTTCGTCGCCGCGGCCGCGGTCGTGCTGTTCGCGCCCGAAACGCGCGGAAAGGCGCTGTCATGAACGTGGCGACGCAAGCGGGATGGGTGAACAGGCTGTTTCCCGCGCTGACGGAGGCATCGCTGCGGCGCTACCTGAGCGGGCAGGTCGCGTCGGTGCTCGGCAGCTGGACGCAGAACGTCACGCTGAATCTGCTGATCTATCACCTGTCCGGCTCGGCGGCGATCCTCGCGCTGCTCAACTTCCTGCTGTACGGTCCGCAGTTGATCGTCGCACCGGTGGCGGGCTCCCGCATCGGCTCGGCCAACGCGCGCCGCGTGACGCTCTGCGTGCTGACGACGTCGCTGCTGCCGACGGGCAGCCTCTTCACGTTGTCGCTGCTCGGCGTGCTCGGCGTGAAGCTGATCCTCGCGCATGCGCTGGCGATCGGCGTGTCGAGCGCGGTGGAAACGCCGGCGCGGCAGGTGCTGCTGCTGACGAGCTTGCAGGATCCGACGCACACGTCCAACGCGGTCGCGATGAACACGATGGTCTACAACGTCTGGCGTATGGTCGGCCCGACCATCGCCGGCTTCGTCTATCCGACGCTCGGCCCGCGGACGTCGTTCGCGATCTATGCGCTCGCGCTGTGCTTCATGGCGGCGTGCGTGCGGTCGATCCGGACCGCGACGGTGGACGGCCCGTCGCGCACGGAAAGCGGCCTGCGCGATGCGGTCGGCTACGTGCTGTCCGATGCGTTCTCGGCCCGCTATCTGCCGATTCTCGCGTGCATCGGCCTGTTCGCCGGCAGCTACCAGACGCTCGTGCCGCTGCTCGCGGACCAGGGCTTTCACGACGCGGCGCGCTTTACCGGCGTGTTCTTCGCGTGCGCCGGCGCCGGCTCGTTGAGCGCGGCGGTGCTGCTGTCGTCGGCGTTCGGGCCGCGTGCGTCGCGCCGGCTCATCGCGTATGCGCCGTGGACGGCAGTCGGCGCGCTGGCCGTACTGGCCGCGACGACCGATGCGGCGGGATCGATTCCCGCGTTCTACGCGCTCGGCTTCAGCCTCACGTTCGCGGCCACGTCGACGAACGCGACGATTCAGCGGCAGTGCCCAGAACACGTGCGCGGCGGGCTCGTCGGGATGTACGGCATGGCCTACAACGGCACGATGCCGTTCGGTTACCTGCTCGTCGGCAGCGCATCGGAGGCGCTCGGCGTGCGACACACCTTCGCCGCCATGGCCGCCGTGCTGGCGTGCGGCGTGGTGGCGGTCATCGCGTGGCAACGGTTCACAGGAACGCGCTCAGGCGCACAATAAACGGAGACAACATGCAAGCCGGTTTCATGGAAGCGTCCGCGATCGAGCGCCGGACCATACGAAAGGTCGTCTGGCGACTCATTCCCTTCTTGATGATCTGCTACCTGCTTGCCTTCATCGACCGGGGCAACGTGGGGATGGCGTCGCTGCAGATGAACCATGACCTCGGGATGTCGGCGCAGGTCTTCGGTTTCGGCAGCAGCCTGTTCTTCATTTCGTACTTCTTTTTCGAAGTGCCGAGCAATCTCGCGCTGCAGAAATACGGCGCGCGAATCTGGATCGCGCGGATCATGATCACGTGGGGCATCGTGTCGGCGGCGACCGCGCTCGTGCACAACGCGACGACGTTCTACGTGCTGCGTTTCCTGCTGGGCGCGGCCGAAGCCGGCTTCTTCCCGGGCGTACTGCTGTATTTGTCGTACTGGATTCCCGCGCAGTACCGCGCGCGGATCGTCGCGACGTTCATGGTCGCGATTCCGGCCGCGAGCTTCATCGGCTCGCCGATCTCCGCGCTGCTGTTGCAGATGGACGGTGTCTGGGGCCTGCGTGGCTGGCACTGGCTGTTCATCCTCGAAGGCATTCCCACGGTGCTGCTCGGCATCGCGTGCCTGTTCATGCTGACGAACAAGCCGGAGAACGCGAGGTGGCTCGACGACGACGAGCGCGCGTGGCTCTCGAACGCGCTGGCCGCCGGCCACAAGACGCGCAAGAAGGTGCCGTCGTTGCCGCTTGCGCAACTGTTCCGCAACCGCTATGTGCTGTGCCTCGCGCTCGTCGACACGTGTGCTTCCGCGGCAGGCAGCACGCTGTCCGTGTGGCAGCCGCAGTTGCTGAAGTCGTTCGGCTTGACCGTCATGGAAACCGGCCTGCTGAACTCGGTGCCGTACGCGGTGGCCTCGATCCTGATGGTCTACTGGGGCCGGCGCTCGGACCGCCTCGGCGAACGCCGCTGGCACACGGTCGTGCCGATGCTGCTGATCGGCGTGGGCCTGTTCGCGACGTCGCTGAGCGGATCGCTGCTGCCCACGATCTGCATGCTCTGCGCGGTGCTGGTCGGCGCGTATTCGTTCAAGGGCCCGTTCTGGGCGCTCGCGACCGACATGCTGTCCAACAGCACCGTGGCGGCCGGGCTCGCGACGGTCAATGCCATCGCGAACCTGCTCGGCGGCGGGCTGATGGTGAACGTATACGGGTGGGTGAAGGCGGCGACGGGCAGCTACGCGCTCGCGTTGATGCCGCTCGCGATCCTCACGCTCGTGAGCGTCGCGACGCTGCTGCTGCTCACGCGCAATCATGCGGCCGGCAAGCTGGTCGGCAAGACGGGGACCATCTGATCATGGCGCGCATCGCGAGACGTGAATTCCTCCGGATCGCCGGCGCCGCGCTGGCTTCGGCTGCATTGCCGAGGCTGGCCGCGGCCGACGAAACGTGGTCGAGCGGCACCGAACGGCCGGCGTTCCGGTTGCCCGACGGGGCGATCGACTGTCACATGCACGTCTACGACGACCGGTTTCCGGTCGCGCCGGGCACGACGCTGCGCCCGCCGAATGCGACCGTCGCGCAATACCGAAGCGTGCTGGCGCGTATCGGCGTGAAGCGCAACGTGGTCGTGACGCCGTCGACGTACGGGACGGACAATCGCTGCACGCTGGCGGCGATCGCGCAGTTCGGCGCCGACGCGCGTGGCGTGGCGGTGGTCGACGGCACCGTGAGCGACGACGAACTTCGGATGCTCGATCGCGGCGGCTTCCGTGCGATCCGCTTCAACCTCAGCTATCCGGGTGCGACGACACTCGACATGCTGGCGCCGCTCGCCGCGCGCATCGCGAACCTCGGATGGCACATCGAGCTGGTGGTGCAGGGTGCGCGGCTGCCTGAGCTGGAGCCGCATCTTGCGGCGTTGCCTTGCCCGCTCGTCATCGACCATATCGCGCATGTGCCGCAGCCCGGCGGACTGTCGTCGGCCGCGTTTCGTACCGCGCAACGCCTCGTGGAAAAGGGCCATACGTGGATCACGTTGTCGGGGCCGTACGTCGACAGCAAGACGGGCGCGCCCGCCTACGACGACGTCGCGCCGGTCGCGAAGGCGCTGATCGACATGGCGCCGGAACGCATGCTGTGGGGCACCGACTGGCCGCACCCGACGCAGAAGACGGACAAGCCGGACGACGCAAGCTTGCTGGACGTGATCGCCGGCTGGATCGGGCGGCCGGACTGGCAGCAGCGGATATTCGTCACGAACCCGGCGAAGTTGTACGGATTTGCATAGCGCGGGGAGGAGGTCGGAAGCTTGAAGCCGGTGACGAAACGATGTCGTCCGCAATCGGGGGATATGTTTGAAGGCGGATGGAGCCAGCGGCTGCTCGGCGGCGGCTACCGCCGACCGCGTCGCGCGGTATCCGGCCAGACGCGCGTGTCGACGGCGCCGCAGGCATCTGCGCCCACAAGCGGCCTGCGGCTCAGAGAATCGACCGGTAGGTGCCGCCCTCGACGCGCACCGCGGCGCCATTGGATGCCGCGCCCAAAGGACTGGCAAGCAGCGCCACCATCGCGGCAATCTCGTCGGCCTCGATCATGCGGGCGATCAGCGAGCTTGGACGATACGTGCCGAAGAAGTGCGATTCGATTTCCGCATCGGTCATATCGGGCCGAGGCGCGGTTTGCCGAAGATACGCGACGATGCCTTCGGATCGCGTGGCGGACGGCAGTACGCTGTTGACGGTCACGCCGGTTCCCTTCGTCAGTTCGGCCATGCCGCGCGAGACCGCGAGTTGGGCCGATTTGCTGACACCGTAGTGCACCATGTCCGGCGGCGTGAACGCACCGACTTCGCTGGACATGAAGATTACACGCCCCCAGTTCTTCGCAAGCATGCGAGGAAAGTAATGCCGTGACAGCCTGACACCCGACATCACGTTGACGTCGATCATTCGCAGCCAGTCGTCATCGGTGATTTCCGCGAACGGCTTCGCTTCGTAGTAGCCGAGATTGTTCACGAGAATATCCGTGTCCGGCTGGGCATCGATCAGTGCCGCGACGCCTCGCTCGCCGCTTACGTCGGCGACGATTCCGCGTACGCTGCCGCGCGGCGCGGCAGCAGAGAGCTCGGCGACGGCTGCGTCGAGCTTGTCTCGTTGCCGCCCTGTGATCGTGACCGCGACGCCTTCCGATGCCAATGTTCGCGCGATCGCCATCCCGATGCCGGCGGTGGCGCCGGTGACGATCGCGGTTTTTCCTTCAAGTTGCAGATCCACGGTTTACTTCTCCTTTACTTTACTCATCGAGGAACCAGCACGGCCGGTCCGTTGCACGGCATTACTTGAGCCGCTTCAGCATTTCGCCGGCGACGTCCAGCGCCGACGCCGGATTCTGTCCGGTGATCAATTCGCGATCGGTCACCATGTGCGCGGTAAACGGCACCTCGTTGCTGCTATAAACGCCACCCGCGCGTTGCAATGCGATCTGCGGATAGAACTTCATCGCGCCGCCGCCGAGCAGCCCTTTGGCTTGCTCTTCTTCCGCGTTGCTGATCACCGTCATCCGGTAACCGGCGTAGATCCATTTCATGTCGCCGTCGCCCGCGTTTCCCGCCGCGAGCTTTCGCGTGAAGCCCGGCGCATCGGGCAGGGCCGACAGCAGCGCAATCGGGCCGTGGCAAACGAGCGCCGTGGTCTTGCCGCGCGCGTGAAAGTCGGCCAGCAATCTGCCGACGGCGGCACTGGTCAACAGGTCCTGCATCGGCGCATGGCCGCCGGGAACATAGACGGCATCGAAGTGCGCGTAACCGATCTGCTCCACCCGCGACAGGCTGATCACCGGGGAGTGCGCGCGCGACGTGATTTGCAGCCGGTCGAGCAACGCGCGGTAGTCGCGCATCGCGTTTTCGTCGCCGTTGAAGTACATCTTGTCGGCCGACGTGACGTCCAGCGTCGGCGCCTTGCCCTCCGGCGTCGCGAAGGTCACCTGGTGGCCGGCATCGAGCAGCGCCTTCACGGGCTGCATCAGCTCGTTCAGGTAGAAGCCCGTCGCGAAGACCTTGCCGTCCTTCAGGTCGAGGTGGTCGGAATCCGACAACACCACAAGCACGTTGGCAGCGTGGGCGCCGTATGCGGCAATGCCGAGGATTGCCGCAACGGCGAGCTTGCGCATCGAATACATCGCTTTCTCCATCGGGAAGTTTCAGGCTTGTCGTGAACGGGTGAGCAACAGATGACGCATCGCGGCGCCCACGCCGGAAGCCGACTGCGGGTTCTGGCCGGTCACGAGCCGTCCGTCGACGACGACCTTCGCGGTCCAGTTCGGTGCGGGATCGTGAAGTGCGCCACGCTGCTTCAACGTACTCGCGAGCAGGAAGGGGACCACGCGATCGAGCTGGACCGCCCGTTCTTCTTCGTCCGTGAATGCGCTCAGATTCTTGCCGGCGACGAGATAGGTACCGTCGTCGAACTTCACGTCGACCAGTGCGGCCGGGCCGTGACATACGGCACCGACCACGCCACCCGCTTCATAGATCGTGCGCGTCACCTTCTCCACGTCGGCGTTGCGGGGAAAATCCCACATTGCGCCATGACCGCCGGCAAAGAAGACCGCCGCATATTTCGACGCGTCGACGTCGCCGAGCCGCTGCGTGTGGCGCAGTGCGTCTCGGAACGCGGCATCGCTCCAGTACTGGGCGTTGATTTCGTCATCGAGATCGAGCCCGTCGACGGGCGGTTCGCCGCCCTGAATCGATGCGAATTCGACGGGAATGCCGGCCGCGTCGAGTTCGGCCAGCGGATGCGTCACTTCGCCGAGATAGAAACCGGTCGGCTCGCCGGTCGAACCTTTCCTTGCGTGGCTCGTGAGTACGAATAGAACCGACAGATCCTGTCGGTCGCGATGGTCGCCATTCATGCTGTGCTCCTGGATTTCAATGGGTGACTCGACGATGCAGTCACGACGCACGCACTTTATTTGGCTCGTTCACGGAGATAAACTGGCGGAAAAGTAAAGCTTTTGTTCTTTGGAGGACAAGATGGCACGCAAATTCGACCATCTCGGTGACGTGGAAGCATTCGTGACGGTGGTCGAAAAAGGCTCGATGACTGCCGGCGCGGTGGCATTGG
Source organism: Burkholderia sp. 9779_493 (assembly GCF_015712215.1). Classification (NCBI taxonomy): domain Bacteria; kingdom Pseudomonadati; phylum Pseudomonadota; class Betaproteobacteria; order Burkholderiales; family Burkholderiaceae; genus Burkholderia; species Burkholderia sp. 9779_493. The sequence goes on along the minus strand of NZ_JACCQA010000029.1, from coordinate 34,997 downwards.
GCAGCACGCCGTCCGTGTTGAGCCGGGCCATCACACGCCTGGAAGCCCGGCTGGGCACGCAGTTGCTGCGTCGCTCCACGCGGCGGTTGAGCCTGACGGAGCACGGCCGGCTCTATCTGGAGCAATCGCGCGCGGCGTTCCTGCTGATCGATGACGCCGAGCGGGCCATTCAGGGGCACGGCGGTACCTTGACCGGCCATGTCCGGCTGAGCGTACCCACGACGTACGGGCACTATCGTCTGCCGCCGCTGCTTCGGCGGTTCACGCGGGAGCACCCGCACGTTCGCGTGGAGTTGAACATCGCGAACCGGAACGTGGATCTCGTGGCCGAGGGTTTCGACCTGGCGATCCGTCTGGGCGAATTGCCGGACAGCGGCGTGGTCGCGCGCAAGCTCGAGGATGCGGCACTGTGCCTGGTCGCGTCGCCCGAGTACGTCGCGCACGCCGGCACGCCCGGAAGCGTGGGCGATCTGGAGCACCATCTTTGTTTGCCGTTCATGCTGCCCAGCAGCGGCCGTATCGCGCCCTGGGTATTCCGCGACGGCGATCGGGACATCGATTGGCTGCCGGCTTCGAACGTCGCGGTGTCCGACGATGTGCTCGGTGTCGTGTCGATGGCGCAGAGCGGCGCCGGGATTTGCCAGACCTACGACTTCATCGTTCAGGACCGGATCCGGGCCGGACATCTCGTCGAAGTGTTGCCCCATCTGCGCGGGCGCACACGGCCGTTTTCGGTCGTCTATGCGCCGCATCGCCGCCTGTCGGCCGCGTCCCGCAACTTGATCGACATGTTGGTCACGTCGGCATCCGAGGCTTGAAGTGCCGGCAATGCCGACGCGAGATTCGGCGTGGCGTGACGGGTGCTGCATCGGAAGCCTGAATTCGCATCTCATCGAAAGCGACGCGAGCCGGACCGAAGCCCCGTATTAACCCTGATTAAAAACACTTATCACGGTGAAAAATTCCGCATCTTATTGAACCGATATCGGCTCGCTATAGTGGCTCGCTTTCCCGCACGCATCCGCGGCGTGCGCAGACAAACGGCAGGAGCCCCTTGATGACCACCGCTAGCCGCTTCACCGAAGTCGAGGATCTGATGCCCGCCGCCGGCGGGCTGCGCGAGATCCGTCACCACATCCATCACCATCCCGAACTCGCGTACGAAGAGCACGACACGGCCGCGCTCGTCGCGGACAAGCTCGAGCAGTGGGGCTGGCAGGTGACGCGCGGGGTCGGCAAGACGGGCGTCGTCGGTACGCTGCGGGTGGGCGACGGCGCGCGCAGCATCGGCATTCGTGCGGACATGGACGCGCTGCCGATCGTCGAGGCGACCGGCCTGCCGTATGCGAGCGGCACGCACGGCAAGATGCACGCATGCGGCCACGACGGCCACACGACGATGCTGCTCGGCGCCGCCCAGCATCTCGCGAAGACGCGCCACTTCTCGGGCACCGTGCACCTGTATTTCCAGCCGGCGGAAGAGCACGGCGTCGACAGCGGCGCGAAGAAGATGATCGACGACGGCCTGTTCGAGCGCTTCCCGTGCGACGCCGTGTTCGGCATGCACAACCATCCGGGCGCGGCGCCCGGCGTGTTCCTCACGCGGCGCGGCCCGTTCATGTCGGCGGGCGACAAGGCGATCATCACGATCGAAGGCGTCGGCGGCCACGCGGCGCGGCCGCACCTCACGGTCGATCCGGTCGTCGTCGCGGCGAGCATCGTGATGGCGCTGCAGACGATCGTCGCGCGCAACGTCGACCCGTCGCAGCCGGCGGTCGTCACGGTCGGCTCGATGCACGCGGGCACCGCGAACAACGTGATTCCGAACGGTGCGCGCCTCGAGCTCAGCGTGCGTTCGTTCAGCCCCGACGTGCGCGCGCTGCTCAAGCGCCGCATCACCGAGCTGGCCGAAACGCAGGCCGCGAGCTACGGTGCGACTGCCAACGTCGAGTACATCGAAGGCTATCCGGTCGTCGTCAATACGGATGCCGAAACGGATTTCGCCGCGCAGGTCGCGCGCGAACTCGTCGGCGATGCGCACGTGGTCGAGCAGGCCGACCTGCTGATGGGCAGCGAGGATTTCGCGTTCATGCTGCAGCAGCGGCCGGGCTCGTTCGTGCGGCTCGGCAACGGCGAAGGCGAGGACGGCTGCATGGTGCACAACCCGAAATACGACTTCAACGATCGCAACCTGCCGATCGGCGCGGCGTTCTGGACGCGCCTCGTCGAGCGTTACCTCGGACAGTGATCGCGGCGGCGGCGCGCGGCCGGCGCTTCCGGCCGCATTGACAGGAGAGGATAGCGATGCAGAAGGACCATCTCGCGCTGCACCCCGCGTCGACGGGCGCTGCCGAAGCCGGTGCGCCCGGCGCGCCTGCCGTCACGCGGCGCGGCGCGATCGCCGCGGCCGTGATCGGCAACTGGCTGGAATTCTTCGATTTCACCGTGTACGGCTTCTTCGCGGTGCTGATCGGCAAGCTGTTCTTCCCGTCGAGCGACCCGACCACGTCGCTGCTGCTGTCGGTCGCGACGTTCGCCGCCGGCTTCTTCACGCGGCCGCTCGGCAGCGTCGTGCTCGGCGTCTACGCGGACCGCAAGGGGCGCAAGGCCGCGCTGAACCTGACGATCATGCTGATGGCGCTCGGCACCGGCCTGATCGCGATCGCGCCGACCTATGCGCAGGTGGGCGTCGCCGCGCCGCTGCTCGTCGTGTTCGCGCGCTTGCTGCAGGGTTTCTCACAGGGCGGCGAATTCGGCGCGGCGACGTCGACGCTGCTCGAACAGGGCGGCACGTCGCGCCGCGCGTTCCGCGCGAGCTGGCAGCTCGCGACGCAGGGCGGCGCCGCGCTGATGGGCTCGGGCTTCGCAGCGCTGCTGTCGAACACGATGACGAAGGATGCGCTGGAAGGTTGGGGCTGGCGGCTGCCGTTTCTCGTCGGCGTGCTGATCGCGCCAGTCGGGATGTTTTTGCGTCGCCGGCTCGCGGACGATGCGCCCGGCGACCACCATCACGGCATCGAGCGCGGCGTGCTGCACGAACTGTTCTCGAAGCACACGCGCACGGTGTTGCTGCTGATGCTCACGGTGATGGGCGGCACGGTGTCGACCTACATCCTGACCTTCTACATGCCGACCTACGCGATCCACACGCTCGGGCTGCCGATGAAGCTGTCGATGTTCGTCGGCGTCGCGTCGGGCTGCGTGATGCTGGTCACGTGTCCGCTGTTCGGCTGGCTGTCGGACCGGCTCGGCAGCCGCCGCCTGCCGATCTTCGTCGGCCGCGGCGTGCTGGTCGCGCTGCTGTTTCCGGCGTTCTGGCTGATGAACCATCATCCGACGCTGTCGGTGATCCTGCCGCTGACCGCGCTGATGCTGCTGTTCTATTCGCTCGGCTCCGCATCGGAAATGGCGCTGATGTGCGAGTCGCTGCCGCGCCACGTGCGCGCGACGGGGATCTCGATCGCGTATGCGCTCGCGGTGACGATCTTCGGCGGCACCGCGCAGCTGATCGCGACCTGGCTCGTGAAGACGACCGGCAGCAAGCTCGCGCCGGCCGGCTACGTGGCCGCGTGCGTGGTGCTGTCGCTGGTCGCGGTCGCGATGCTGCGCGAGACGGCGCGGGAATCGCTGGACTGACGTGCGAGGCGCGATGCGGGCCGCGACGCGGCCCGATGCGCTTACCGCCCGCGCACGACCCTCAGATACGACGCGAGCATCGTCGCGAGTTCCTGCGCGGCCGGCGTCAGCGGCACGGCCGCGCGCTGCAGCAGGCACACGTCCTGCGCGTCGGCCCGTTCGCGCACCGATATCTTCGCGAGCGCGCCGGCGAACGGCCCGTGCCGCGTGATCGCTTCGGTTTCGAGCGCGAGCGAATCGGTCTGCGTGACAATCTGCAGCGTCTCGAACATCCCCTCGACGGTCGCGAGAATCTTCGGCGGCGGCTGGCCGTGCGCGTCGAAGTACGCCAGCAGCCGGTTGACGACCGGGTCGGCGCTCAGGTTCGGCGAGCGCGTGGACACCCATCCATAGGCGGCCAGCTCGGCGAGCGATTGCGCATGCATCGCCGGGTGCCCGTTGCGGCACACGACCACCGGCGCCGACGTGCGCAGCGGCGTGACCGCGAGATCGGTCGTGTCGGTCTGCTTCGCGACCAGCGCGATCGCGAAATCGACCGCGCTTTCGCGCAGCCAGCCGATCATCATCCGCGACGTGCCGGTGCGCAGGTGCACGTCCACCTTGTCGAAGCGCGCGCGGAACGCGGTCAGCACCGGCGCGAACGCGTCGATCAGCGGCTCGGTCACGAGGCCGAGCGTGACCGTGCCTTCGTAGGCGCCGCTCAACTGACGGATTTCCCGCTCGACCTGCTCGCATTCGCCGAGGATCGAACCGGACCGCGCGAGCAGCCGCTGGCCGACGGCCGTCGGCACGATTCCGCGGTTGGTACGCGTGAACAGCGTCGCGCCGAGCGTTGCCTCGAGGCCCTGCAGTTGCTGCGTGACGCCGCTTTGCGCGAGATCGAGCGCGCGGGCGGCCGCGCGCAGGCTGCCGTGCTCGACGACGGCCTGGAAGATGCGGAGCTGGGACAGCGTGAACGCCATGGGAAGCAGCGAGGCGGGTGATCGGAAATACCGATCATGATAAGTCAGCCGATGGTTCCGGCGCTGGCCGCGGGCTTCTACGATCGCAGGCAGTCCGGCTCATGCCGTTCGTTCCTTTTCCTGCCTATCGTCGACCATGAAACGTTTCCTTGCCCCGCTCGTTCCCCTGTGCATTGGCCTGGCTGCCACGTCCGCGTCCGCGCTCGACGCGCCCGTGGTGCGGCTCGGCATCGACCCGACGTATCCGCCGATGGACGCGAAGGCGCCCGACGGCAGCCTGAAGGGCTTCGACGTCGATCTCGGCAACGAAATCTGCCGCCGCGCGCAGTTGCGCTGCCAGTGGGTCGAGCTCGAATTCTCCGGGATGATCCCCGCGTTGCAGGCGCGCAAGATCGACGCGATCCTGTCGTCGATGGCGATCACCGCGAAGCGCGAGAAGCAGATCCTGTTCTCGTCGAAGCTGTTCCGCTTCAAGTCGCGGCTCGTCGCGCGGCCCGGCAGCGGGCTCGACGGCACGGCGGCGTCGCTGGCCGGCAAGCGCGTCGGCGTGCAGTCCGGCACGCAATTCGAATCGTGGGCGCTCGCGCACTGGGCGCCGGCCGGCGTCGGCGTGGTGCCGTACAAGAGCCAGGACGACGTGTTCGCCGATCTCGTCAACGGCCGCCTGGACGCGGCGCTGCTCGGCACCGTGGAAGCCGATTACGGGTTCCTGCGCCAGCCGCGCGGCAAGGGTTTCGCATTCGTCGGCGCGCCGCTCGACATGGGCGATCGCGGCGTCGGCATCGGCATGCGGCAGTCCGATACCGCGCTGAAGGCGTCGATCGACGGCGCGATCGCGTCGATGCTGAAGGACGGCACGTACAACCGGATCGCGAAGCAGTATTTCGATTTCAACCCGTACGGCGACTGAGCGCCGTGCCGGCCCGTTGCCCCGATTCCCTGCTTTCATCCATTCGAGACCCTCGATGCAGATTCGCACCACGCCGCTCCTGTCGCCGTCGATCGGCACGCAACGCACGCTGACGAGCTTTCATTTCGGGCCGGCCGACAGCGGCCGCAAGATCTACCTGCAGGCCGCGCTGCACGCGGACGAGACACCCGCGATGCTCGCGGCGGTCGTGCTCAAGCAGCGCCTCGCGCAGCTCGACGCCGAAGGGCGGCTCGCGGCCGAAATCGTGCTCGTGCCGGTGTCGAACCCGGTCGGCCTCAATCATCATCTGCTCGGGCAGTTCATCGGCCGGTTCGATCTCGCGAGCGGCCGCAACTTCAATCGCGGCTTCCTGCCGCTCGCGGAGATCGCCGCGCGTGCGCGCGACCGGCTGGGCGACGACGGCGCGCGCAATCGCGCGATCGTGCGCGAATGCGTCGGCGCGGCGCTCGACGAAATCGCGCCGCGCACCGAATTCGATGCGCTGCAACTGGCGCTGCTGAAGCTGTCGCACGACGCCGACGTCGTGATCGACCTGCATTGCTCGCTCGAAGCGGTGATGCACGTCTACACGAGCGATACCGCGTGGCCGGAGGTCGAGCCGCTCGCGCGTTATCTCGGCGCCGAGGTGTCGCTGCTCGCCGAGGATTCGGGCGGCCATGCGTTCGACGATGCCCATCATCTGCTGTGGTCACGGTTGCGCGCGTATTTGCCGGACGGCACGCCGATGGCGGCCGGCACCGTGGCCGTGACGGTCGAGTGTCGGGGCCAGCGCGACGTGACGTACGAATATGCGCAACGCGACGCCGACGCGCTCGTCGACTATCTGGTGTGGTGCGGCGCGGTGCGCGGCGAACGCGCGCCGCTGCCGCCGCTGGCCGCGCCGGCCACGCCGCTCGCGGGCAGCGAGCAGTTTTATGCGCCGGTGAGCGGGATCCTCGTGCACCGCGCGGCGATCGGCGCGACGATCCGTGCGGGCGATCCGCTGTTCGACATCGTCGATCCGCTGACGGATGCGGTCACGACGATCTCGAGCGCGACCGATGGCGTGTTCTACATGCGCCGCGCGATCCGCTTCGTGACGGCCGGCGCGCCGCTCGGCCGCGTGACGGGCACGGTGCCGGTGCGAAAGGGGATGCTGCTGGGCGCGTGAACGAGGCGGTGGCCTGCCGACGCGATGCAATTTCGTTCTCGTCAGATTGACCGTGTTCGAGCGCGTTACTAAATTGTGCGACGCGGAGTGCGCTCCGTGTTCCGTGAGAAGAACGTTGCAGAGATCAGAGTTTGAGCGGGCGGCCTGTGCCGCCCGTCTTTTTTTGTTCGGTGACTTGTCGTGTCACGGATACGACGATCGGGCAGGGTGCTCAGCCACGTCGCGCCACCAGCTCCGATACCGTCTGCGCGGCCTGCTGCAGCGGCCCGAGAAACTCCTTCACCATCTGCTTCGCGGTATGCCGCTGCGCGTTGCCGCTGATGTTCATCGCGGCGATGACCTGCCCGCGCCGGTTGCGGATCGGCGCGGACAGCGACATCAGCCCCACTTCGAGTTCCTGGTCGACCACGGCCCAGCCCTGCTGGCGCACCTGCGCGATCGCCGCCTTCAGTTCGCCGATGTCGGTGATCGTGCGCGGCGTGTGCGCGCGGATGGCGCTCTGCGCGAGCGTGTCGTCGAGCGTCGCATCGTCGAGCGCGGACAGCAGCACGCGGCCCATCGACGTGCAGTATGCAGGCAGCCGGCTGCCGATCGACAGGTTGATCGTCATGATCTTGCGGGTCGGCACGCGCAGTACGTAGACGATCTCGGTGCGGTCGAGCACCGCGGCCGAGCAGCTTTCGTGGATCTGCGCGGACAGTTGCTCCATCACCGGATCGGCGAGATTCCAGAACGGCATCGACGTGAGATACGCGAAGCCGAGTTCGAGGATCTTCGGCGTGAGCCGGAACAGCCGGCCGTCGGCCTCGACGTAGCCGAGCGTCTGCAGCGTGAGCAGGATCCGGCGCGCGCCCGCGCGCGTGAGGCCGGTGGCCGATGCGACCTCGGTGAGCGTCTGTTCCGGGCGTGCCGCGTCGAACGCGCGGATCACCGCGAGGCCGCGCGCGAACGACTGTACATAGGAGTCGCCGGGTTTCGTCTGAATATCGTCGGTTGTCATGAGCGCCTGGAATGTCGTGCAGCCGAGAAGATAGCGCATGGGGCCCGACACGCCAACCGCCAGGCCGACCGTGCCCTTGACAGGTCGTCCCCGCACTCCCTATGATGCGTTGAACGTTCGATACACGATCTTATGTTCGTATGTAGAACATTTAAGCGCATCCCGGCGGGCAATGCAAGGGGCGCGCCCTGTTCATTTCCCAGCCCTTCACGGGACCGGAGACACTGATGACCGAAGCTTTTCTGTGTGATGCGATCCGTACGCCGATCGGGCGTTACGGTGGTGCACTGTCCGGCGTGCGCGCCGACGATCTGGGCGCGGTGCCGCTCAAGGCGCTCGTCGAGCGCAACCGCGACGTCGACTGGACGGCGATCGACGACGTGATCTACGGCTGCGCGAACCAGGCCGGCGAGGACAACCGTAACGTGGCACGCATGTCGGCGCTGCTGGCGGGTTTGCCGGAGGGCGTGCCGGGTTCGACGATCAACCGCCTGTGCGGTTCCGGGATGGACGCGGTCGGCGTGGCCGCGCGCGCGATCAAGTCGGGCGAAGCCGCGCTGATGGTCGCGGGCGGCGTCGAGAGCATGACGCGCGCGCCGTTCGTGATGGGCAAGGCCGCGAGCGCGTTCGCGCGCCAGGCCGACATCTACGACACGACGATCGGCTGGCGCTTCGTCAATCCGTTGATGAAACAGCTGCACGGCGTCGATTCGATGCCGGAAACCGCCGAGAACGTCGCGGTCGACTACAACGTCAGCCGCGCGGATCAGGACCTGTTCGCGCTGCGCAGCCAGCAGAAGGCCGCGCGGGCGCAGCAGGACGGCACGCTGGCCGAAGAAATCGTGTCGGTCACGATTGCTCAGAAGAAGGGCGATCCGGTGATCGTGTCGCGCGACGAGCATCCGCGCGAGACGTCGCTCGAAGCGCTCGCGAAGCTGAAGGGCGTCGTGCGCCCGGACGGCTCGGTGACGGCCGGCAACGCGTCGGGCGTCAATGACGGCGCCGCCGCGCTGCTGCTGGCGAACGAGGCAACCGCGAAGCGCTTCGGCCTGACGCCGCGCGCCCGCGTGCTGGGGATCGCGACGGCCGGCGTCGCGCCGCGCGTGATGGGCATCGGTCCGGCGCCGGCCACGCAGAAGCTGCTCGCGCGGCTCGGGATGACGATCGACCAGTTCGACGTGATCGAGCTGAACGAAGCGTTCGCGTCGCAAGGTCTCGCGGTGCTGCGCATGCTCGGCGTCGCCGATGACGATCCGCGCGTGAATCCGAACGGCGGCGCGATCGCGCTCGGCCACCCGCTCGGCGCATCGGGCGCGCGCCTCGTGACGACCGCGATGTACCAGTTGCATCGCACGAACGGCCGCTTCGCGCTGTGCACGATGTGCATCGGCGTCGGCCAGGGCATCGCGATCGCGATCGAACGCGTCTGAGCGGCGTAATGCGGTGATGCGGGCGGTGCGCGGCCGGATCCGCGCCGCTTGACCGCTGCGCCGTTTCCGCCACGATGGGCGGCACGAGGTGTCTCGTGCCGCCCATCGTCGTTAACCGGCCTGCGACGCTTGCCTGAGCCGCGCGTCGAGGGCGTCGATCTCGGTGTCCGCGAACACCTCGATGCCATGCGCGCGCAGCAGCGCCGCCGTGACGCCGGCGCCCGCGTGGCGCCGGCTCTCGAAACTTCCGTCGTAAATGAACGTGCTGCCGCACGACGGGCTGCCGTCGGCGAGGATCGCGAAGCGGCAATCGTGCGCCTGCGCGAGGGCCAGCGCGGTTTGCGCGCCGGCAACGAACGGGGTCGTCACGTCGGTGCCGTTCACGTCGACGATACGTGCGTGACCCGACAGCACCTGCTGCCCCGATGCGCCGCCGGCGATCTCGGCAGGCGGGCGCGGCACGCCGAGGCCGCCCGCGAGTTCGGGGCAGACGGCCACGAGCCGCCCTTCGCGTTGCCAGCGTTCGAGCGCTTCGTGCGCGGCGGTCTTCGCCGCGCCGTTGTAACGCACCGGATGGCCGACCACGCACATGCTGACGAGGATCTTCGGCGGGGCGGGCGGTGGCGGCTCGTGGTTCAATGTCGCGCTCCGTGACGGTTGATGGCGATTGTGGCAGAGCGAAAAATTCTACGCGTCATTCCAGTGCCGGGCCGTCAGGCCGTCGGCCCTTCGAGGTGAATGTCCTCGGGCTCGAGCGCGTAAAGCTCGGGATCGGGCGCCATGCTGACCGTGAAGCCGAGCCGCAGGTAGAAGTCGATCGTGTGCCGCGACGGCGTGGCCGACACATACAGGCGCTCGGCGCCCATTGCACGTGCCTGCACCTGCGCCGCGCGATAGAGCTGTACGCCGAGCCCGCAGCCGCGCCAGTCGTGGCTCACATGCAGGAATTTCAGTTGCAGCATGTCGCGCCGCGGGCCGAGCGGCCGGCTGTCGACGACGACGGCCGCGACGAGCCGCGTGCCGTCGAACCGGCCGAGAAACCAGCCGCCGCGGTCGTGGCAGTCGAGCAGGATCGGCGTGTAGTGATCGGCTTCGCCGTCGGGCCAGCCGGCCACGTCGTAGAACTCGGGCACGAGATGCAGCGCGCCGTCGCGCAGCACGTACAGGTGCTCGATGATTTCGCGGCGGTCGATGGTCCACACGAGCGGCACGTCGTCGCGGGCCAGCAGGCGGGCCGACAGCGCGTCGCGTTCGGCGGCGGTGCGGCGCGTCATGCGGCCGCCCGCTGCGCGGCGATTGCGTACATCAACGGCAGGCGCGGCATGCCTTCGGGCGGCACCATCCGGCGGCCCTCCAGCTCGCGCATGCCGTCGAAGCCCTTCCAGCCGTTCGCGTACGGATATTCGTTCAGGCGGTCGATCGCGAGCCCGGCCGAGATCAGCGCATTCACCACGTCGCCGATGCCCCACATGAACTCGTAGCTCGGATGCGGGTTCGCGAAACCGACGATGCCCGGATGATCGTGCTGCTCGCCGAGCCCCGTGCCGGACGCCGCGACGTAATCGCTGACGCCCGCGGGTTCCTCGGTCGCGTCGCTCTTGAAGTAGTCGTAGCGCGGTTGCCACTGTTCGTCGAAATACAGTGAGAACGGATGGAACTCGATCATCGCGAAGCGGCCACCCGGTGCGAGCAGCGAGGCGATCCCGCGCGCCCATGCGCTCAGGTCGGACAGCCAGCAGATCGCGCCGTACGACGTGAACACGCGATCGAAGCGCTCGCCGCGCGCGGCGGCTTCGGGCATCCAGTCGAGTACGTCGGCGCGCTCGAACCGGGCGGGCAGGCCCGCGTCGGCCGACAGTCGCCGCGCGAAGTCGATCGCCTCGTCGGAGATGTCGACGCCGGTTGCATCCGCGCCGTCGCGCACGAGGCTCAGCGTGTCCTGCCCCGCGTTGCATTGCAGGTGCAAGAGCCGCAGACCGGTGAGATCGCCGAGCAGTTCGCGTTCTTCCGGAAACAGCGTCGAGCCGCCATTGCGGAAAAATGCAGCCTGATCGCCTTTATGGCTGTTGTGCGCGACCGTCGCCGTATTCCAGGACAGCCGATTCAGTTCGTGCAATGCCTTTTTCATGGAATTCGAATTCAGGTGGAATGGAGCAGGATAAGTCAAATCGTTTCGCCGCGCGCAACGGATGCCGGCATTGGCGCATCGGGCCGAGCGTTGTGGCAAGTTGATAAACGCGTGTCGGGATTATCGCCGGATTATTTGATCGAAATCATGGCAATGGCTGGATTGCCCATTTTATGCGCAACGGAATTAAGGTTTTCCGATGAATTGCCGACAGTAAGGACGAGAGTGTCGTAAAGCGATCAACCGTTTTTCGGCTACTGAGCGCGACCTCAGCGCGGCGCGGACGACAGATCCGCCTTTCGGAGCCTTGCATGCGCAACAACCAGCCCGTTACCCAACAGGAATTCGATTTTCCCGACGACGTCACGCTGATGTCGACCACCGATGCCGACAGCATCATCACCTACGCAAACACGACGTTCGCGCAGGTGAGCGGGTTCTCGAACGAAGAGCTCGTCGGCCAGCCGCACAACGTGGTGCGTCACCCGGACATGCCGAAGGAGGCGTTCGCCGACATGTGGGCGACGCTCAGGCGCGGCGAACCCTGGACCGCGCTCGTGAAGAACCGCCGCAAGAACGGCGATCACTACTGGGTGCGCGCGAACGCGATTCCGGTGATGCGCAACGGCGCGCCGCAAGGCTACATGTCGGTGCGCACGAAGGCGCCGCACGACGAGACCCAGGCCGCGGACGCGCTGTATCGCGCGTTTCGCGAAGGCAAGGCCGGCCGGCGGCGGTTCCACAAGGGGCTCGTCATCCGTACCGGGCTGCTGCGGCTCGCATCGCTGTCGCAGACGATGTCGGTGCGCGCACGCGTGCATTCGGCACTGTGCGTGCTGGCGCCGGCCGTCGTCGGCGCGGGCTGGGCCTGCGGGCTGGCCGGCGGCGGGCTCGCGGCGTTTGCCGGCGTGACGGTCGGCGTGGCGGCGGCCGCCGGCTGGTGGCTCGACGCGCAGATCGTGCAACCGTTGAAACGGCTGCACGAGCAGGCGCTGAACGTCGCGACCGGCGAGAGCCGGCGCGGCGTGCGGATGAATCGCGTCGACGAGATCGGCATGACATTGCGCACGATCAACCAGCTCGGGCTGATGTTCCGCTGGCTCGTCGACGACGTCAGCGAGCAGGTGCACAACGTGCAGCGCGCGAGCAACGAGATCGCGCAGGGCAACAACGACCTGAGCGCGCGCACCGAGCAGGCCGCGTCGAGCGTGCAGGAAACGGCCGCGTCGATGGCCGAGATGACGGCGACCGTGTCGAGCAATGCGGAGACGGCGCTGCAGGCGAATCAGTTGTCCGTGTCCGCGAGCGAGGCGGCCGAGCGCGGCGGGCAGGCGGTCAGCGAGGTCGTCACGACGATGAGCGAGATCACCGACAGCTCGCGCAGGATTGCCGACATCATCGGCGTGATCGACGGCATCGCGTTCCAGACCAACATCCTCGCGCTGAACGCGGCGGTCGAGGCGGCGCGCGCGGGCGAACAGGGTCGTGGTTTCGCGGTGGTCGCCGGCGAGGTGCGTGCGCTCGCGCAGCGCAGCGCGAACGCGGCGAAGGAAATCAAGACGCTGATCGGCGCGAGTGTCGAGCGGGTCGAGTCGGGTGCGCGGCGCGTGGACGAGGCGGGCCGGACGATGGAGGACATCGTCACGCAGGTGAAGCGCGTGTCGGATCTGATTGCGGAGATCAGCTCGTCGACGGCCGAGCAAAGTACGGGTGTCGCGCAGGTCGACCAGGCGGTCGTGCACCTGGACAACATCACGCAGCAGAACGCGGCGCTCGTCGAACAGAGCACGGCGGCGTCGGAGAGCCTGAAGCAGCAGGCGACGCGGCTCGTGGATGCGGTGAACGTGTTCAGGTGATGCCGAAAGGGGGCGCGACGTGCGGGTTCGATCGATGAATGCCGGATGTCGCGCCCCAGCGCTTATCCAGGGTTGAGGATTGGGTCGAACGGCGAAAAATGAGAAATATTCTTATTTCCAATTGACTGTTCGTGTATTCAATTACGGCCGAAATCACGACGGGAAATAATCAGACGAATGGCCGGAAAACCTTTGTCGGACAAGGCGTTGCGTTTTATCCGTGAACAAATTATTCGGTAAAAACAAGTTGATTCATATTTAATGCATATTTACCCGAATACGGCATAATGTTTTCGTCGAATGTGCCGAAAGTGCAGGAGCCCGACTCACACGCATGCGAATCGATCGCCATGCGCGGAGTCTCGAATCAATCGACGAGCGGACGCAAGATCCGCCACCCGGAGCTCCACACCATGCGCAACAACCAGCCCGTCACGCAACGCGAATTCGAATTTGCCGACGATGCGACGCTGATGTCGACGACCGATGCCGACAGCTACATCACGTACGCGAACGCGGCGTTCATCCAGGTCAGCGGCTTTTCTCCCGAGGAAATCGAAGGCCAGCCGCACAACGTGGTGCGTCACCCGGATATGCCGAAGGAGGCGTTCGCCGACATGTGGGCGACGCTCAAGGGCGGCGAGCCGTGGACCGCGCTCGTGAAGAACCGCCGCAAGAACGGCGATCACTACTGGGTGCGCGCGAACGCGATTCCGGTGATGCGTAACGGGCAGCCGAAAGGCTACATGTCGGTGCGCACGAAGGCGACGCGCGACGAGATCGCGGCCGCCGAGGCGCTGTATCGCGATTTCCGCGAAGGCAAGGCCGGCAGCCGCCGGTTCCACAAGGGATTGATCGTGCGCACGGGCGCGATGCGCGTCGCGTCGCTGTTCCAGACGATGTCGGTGCGCGCCCGGCTGGTGTCGACGCTATGCGTGCTCGCGCCGGCGGTCATCGGCGCCGGCTGGGCGGGCGGGTTGACCGGCGGCGGGCTCGCGGCGTTCGCCGGCGCGGCGATCGGCGTGACGGCGGCGGCCGGGCTGTGGCTCGACGCGCAGATCGTGCGGCCGCTTCGACAGTTGCGCGACGAGGCGTTGCGCGTGGCGACCGGCGAGAGCCGCAGCGGCGTGCGGATGAACCGGGTCGACGAGATCGGCATGACGCTGCGCACGATCAACCAGCTCGGGCTGATGTTCCGCTGGCTCGTCGACGACGTCAGCGAACAGGTGCTGAACGTGCAACGCGCGAGCAACGAGATCGCGCAAGGCAACAACGACCTGAGCGCACGCACCGAGCAGGCGTCGACCAGCGTGCAGCAGACGGCCGCGTCGATGGCCGAGATGACGGCGACCGTGTCGAGCAATGCGGAGACGGCGTTGCAGGCGAATCAGTTGTCCGTGTCCGCGAGCGAGGCGGCCGGGCGCGGCGGGCAGGCGGTGAACGAAGTCGTCGCGACGATGAACGACATCACCGACAGCTCGCGCAAGATCGCGGACATCATCGGCGTGATCGACGGCATCGCGTTCCAGACCAACATCCTCGCGTTGAATGCGGCGGTCGAGGCGGCGCGCGCTGGCGATCAGGGGCGCGGTTTCGCGGTGGTCGCCGGCGAGGTGCGGGCGCTCGCGCAGCGCAGCGCGAACGCGGCGAAGGAGATCAAGACGCTGATCGGCGCCAGTGTCGAGCGGGTCGAGTCGGGTGCGCGGATCGTCGATGGCGCGGGCAAGACGATGGAGGACATCGTCACGCAGGTGAAGCGCGTGTCGGATCTGATCGCGGAGATCAGCTCGTCGACGGCCGAGCAGAGCACGGGTGTCGCGCAGGTCGACCAGGCGGTCGTGCACCTGGACAACATCACGCAGCAGAACGCGGCGCTCGTCGAACAGAGCACGGCGGCGTCGGAAAGCCTGAAGCAGCAGGCGACGCGGCTGGTCGAGGCGGTGAACGTATTCCGCTGATCGCGGGGAAGGGAGGGTGACGCGGGCGCGACGGAGAGGCGCCGGCCCGCGTCGGGCCGCCCGGTTCCGGCCGGGCGGCGAGGGCCTGTCGCCGGGAAGCGACCGGCCCCGAACCGTCAGACGGCCAGGCAGAGGTACTTGATCACGACGTAGTCGTCGATGCCGTAGTGCGAGCCTTCGCGGCCGAGGCCCGACTGCTTGACGCCGCCGAACGGCGCGACTTCGTTCGAGATCAGGCCCGTGTTCACGCCGACCATCCCGTATTCGAGCGCTTCGGCCACCTTCCACACGCGACCGATGTCGCGGCTGTAGAAGTACGCGGCGAGGCCGAACTCGGTGTCGTTCGCGAGGCGGATCACTTCGTCGTCGCTGCCGAACTTGAACAGCGGCGCGAGCGGCCCGAACGTTTCTTCCTTCGCGACCTTCATCGCCGGCGTGACGCCGGTCAGCACGGTCGGCTCGAAGAAGCCGTGGCCGAGCGCATGGCGCTTGCCGCCCGTCACGACGGTCGCGCCCTTCGCGAGCGCGTCCTCGATGTGCGCCTCGACCTTCAGCACGGCCGCTTCGTTGATCAGCGGGCCCTGCGTGACGCCCGGCTCCGTGCCGCGGCCGACCTTCAGCTGGCCGACGGCCGCCGCGAGCTTCTGCGCGAACTGGTCGTATACGGCTTCGTGCACGTAGAAGCGGTTCGTGCACACGCACGTCTGGCCGCTGTTGCGGTACTTCGACGCGATCGCGCCCTGCACGGCCGCATCGAGATCGGCGTCGTCGAACACGATGAACGGTGCGTTGCCGCCGAGCTCCAGCGACACCTTCTTGACCGTCGCCGCGCATTGCGCCATCAGCAGGCGGCCGACCGGCGTCGAGCCCGTGAACGACAGCTTGCGCACGATCGGGTTCGACGTCAGTTCGCCGCCGATCGCCTTCGGGTCGCCCGTGACGACGCTGAACACGCCGGCCGGCACGCCCGCGCGCTCGGCGAGCACCGCCATCGCGAGCGCGGAGAACGGCGTGGCCTCGGCCGGCTTCACGACGATCGGGCAGCCGGCCGCGAGCGCCGGGCCGACCTTGCGCGTGATCATCGCCGCCGGGAAGTTCCACGGCGTGATCGCCGCGCATACGCCGATCGCTTCCTTCGTCACGACGATGCGCTTGTCGCTCGCCGGCGTCGGGATCGTGTCGCCGTACACGCGCTTGCCTTCCTCGGCGAACCATTCGAGGAACGACGCCGCGTAGCCGATCTCGCCCTTCGCTTCGGCCAGCGACTTGCCTTGCTCGGTCGTCAGGATCAGCGCGAGGTCGTCGGCGTTTTCCATCATCAGGTCGTGCCACTTGCGCAGGATGACCGCACGCTCCTTCGCGGTCTTCTTGCGCCATGCCGGCCAGGCGGCGTTCGCGGCGTCGATCGCGTGACGTGTCTCGGCCGCGCCCATCGCCGGCACGGTGCCGAGCAGGCCGCCGGTGGCCGGGTTGCGGACGTCGAACGTCTCGCCGTTCGTCGCGCCTTGCCATTCGCCGTTGACGTACGCCTGCTGGCGGAACAGCGACGGATCTTTCAGTGCCAGGGTTTCCTGAACAGTGCTCATATGAATCACCTGCTTCGAAAAGGACGGATGAAAACGGCCGCCGCCGTCTTCACGACGGCGGCGGCGCATTCAGTTGCAGCGGACGGGAACTCAGGCCGGCACGCCGACCGTTTCCTTCAGCACTTCCTCGAGGATCACGAGCGCTTCGTCGAACACGGCTTGCGGGATCGTCAGCGGGAACAGGAAGCGCACGACGTTCGAGTACACGCCGCACACGAGCAGCAGCAGGCCGCGCTCGAGCGCACGCGCCTGCACGCGCTTCGTGAATTCGGCATCCGGCTCGCCCGAACCCGGCTTCAGGAATTCGACCGCGATCATCGCGCCCGGGCCGCGCACGTCGGCGATCTGCGGCACGTCGGCCTGCAGCGCGTTCAGCTTCGCCTTCAGCACGTCGCCGAGTTGCGTCGCGCGCTCGCACAGCTTCTCTTCGTCGATGATCTCGAGCACCGCGTGCGCCGACGCGACCGCCAGCGGGTTGCCCGCGTAGGTGCCGCCGAGGCCGCCCGGGGCGGCCGCGTCCATCACGTCCGCACGGCCGACGACGCCCGACAGCGGCATGCCGCCCGCGAGGCTCTTCGCCATCGTGATCAGGTCGGCCAGCACGTCGTAGTGCTGCATCGCGAACAGCTTGCCGGTACGTGCGAAGCCCGTCTGCACTTCGTCGGCGATCAGCAGGATGCCGTGTTCGTTACAGATCTTGCGCAGCGCGCGCACGAATTCGGCCGGCGCCGGGTTGAAGCCGCCTTCGCCCTGGACCGGTTCGAAGATGATCGCGGCGACGCGCTTCGGATCGATGTCGGCCTTGAACAGCATCTCGATCGCCTTGATCGAGTCGGCCGTCGTCACGCCGTGCAGTGCGTTCGGGTACGGCGCGTGGAACACGTCGCCCGGGAACGGGCCGAAGTTCAGCTTGTACGGGGCGACCTTGCCGGTCAGCGCCATGCCCATCATCGTGCGGCCGTGGAAGCCGCCCGAGAATGCGATCACGCCCGGACGGCCGGTCGCCGCACGCGCGATCTTGACCGCGTTCTCGACGGCTTCGGCGCCGGTCGTGAAGAACGCGGTCTTCTTCGGGAAGTCGCCCGGCGCGCGTTCGTTGATCTTTTCCGCCAGCTCGACGTACGACGCGTACGGGACGATCTGGTAAGCGGTGTGCGTGAAGCTGTTCAGTTGATCCGCGATCGCCTTGACGATCTTCGGGTGGCGGTGGCCCGTGTTCAGCACCGCGATGCCGGCGGCGAAATCGATGAAGCGGCGGCCTTCGACATCCCACAGCTCCGCGTTCTCGGCGCGGGCGGCGTAGAAATCGCACATCACGCCGACGCCGCGCGGGGTGGCGGCGTTCTTGCGGGCCTGCAGGTCGGCATTCTTCACGGTCATCTCCTTGATGTTCTGTCCGGTGGGTAGGAAATCGGGCGCCTTGGCAACCCATGGAGGCGACTATAATCACATTTGGCTCTGGCAATCAGAGCCATTTCAATAAATATTCAGGAGCCAATCATGCGCGCGAGCGTGTTGTCGGACTGGCTGGCGCAGCGCCTCGTGCGCGGCGGCGAACAGCCGATCTACCGGCAGCTTCACCGGCTGCTGCAACAGGCGATCCTGTCGCGCGAGCTGCCGGCCGGCACGCGTGTGCCGTCGTCGCGGCTGCTGGCCGCCGAGCTCGGGATCGCGCGCAACACGGTCACGCAGGTTTACGAACAGCTGGCGCTCGAAGGCTATGTGAACTCGGCGACGGGGCGCGGCACGTTCGTCGCCGACAGCGCGCCGGACGAGATCGTCGGCGCGCCGCCCGACGCGGGCGCAGGCCCGGCCGTCGTGACGCCGTCCGTACGGCGGCTGTCCGCGCGCGGCACGCGGCTCGTCGAAGGCGCCGGCGTGTCGAAGCGCCAGGGCGGCGCGTTCATGCCGGGCGTGCCCGATGTGTCGCGATTTCCGGCGCGTGTGTGGACGCGGCTGCACAACAAGTACTGGCGACGCCTGCGCCCCGACCTGCTGACCTACGCGCCCGGCGGCGGGCTCGCGCTGCTGCGCGAGGCGCTGGCCGACTACCTGCGCACGTCGCGCTCGGTGCGCTGCACGCCCGAGCAGATCGTGATCACGACCGGCATCCACCAGTCGATCGACCTCGCGGTGCGGCTGCTGACCGACCCGGGCGACGCGATCTGGACCGAGGACCCGTGCTACTGGGGCGTGCGCAGCGTGCTCAACGTGTCGGGGCTGACCACGCGGCCGATTCCGGTCGACGACGAAGGCATCGCGCCGTCGGCCGCCGATCTCGCCGAACCGCCGAAGCTGATGCTCGTCACGCCGTCGCACCAGTATCCGCTCGGGATGGTGATGAGCCTCGCGCGGCGCCGGATGCTGCTCGAATACGCGCGCCAGCACGGCTGCTGGATCATCGAGGACGACTACGACAGCGAATTCCGCTACGGCAGCCGGCCGCTCGCGTCGCTGCAGGGGCTCGACACGGCCGGGCAGGTGATCTACGTCGGCAGTTTCGGCAAGACGCTGTTCCCGGGGCTGCGGGTCGGCTATCTGGTCGCGCCGGAGCCGCTCGCGGAAAGTTTCGCGACCGCGAGCGCCGAGCTGTATCGCGAAGGGCAGCTGCTGCAGCAGGCCGTGCTCGCCGAATTCATCGCGGAAGGGCACTTCGTGTCGCACATCCGCAAGATGCGCACGCTGTACGGACAACGCCGCGAGGTGCTGCTCGACGCGGTCGCGCGGCGCTACGGCGATACGCTGCACGCGCTCGGCAGCGACGCCGGGCTGCATCTCGTCACGCAATTGCCGGCCGGCGTCGACGATCGCGCGGTCGCGCAGGCCGCGCTCGAACGCAACATCGTGGTGCGGCCGCTGTCCGGGTACTACGCGGATCGCGAGCGTGCCGCATCGGGTTTGCTGCTCGGCTATGCGTGCGTGCCGGAAGACGAGATCGCGACCGCGTTCGCGACGCTTGCCGAGGCGATCGACGAGCGGGCGTTCGACAAGGTGGCGGCGGCGGTGTGAGGCGGACGGACAGCCGCGCCGCCGCCGGGCCGAATCGTGCTGCCCGCGGTGCGGGGAACAGGCGTGTGCCGCGACGCGCGAGACGTTCGCCGATTCGCGGATTCGCGTGGAGCCGGTTCGACGCGTCCGGCAGCGTCAGCGGCGGCCGCTGGCCCGCTGTTTAAAGCCGGATCAACGCCGCGCCCGCGACCACCAGCGCGCAGGCGGCGAGCCGCTGCGCACCGGGCCGCTCGCGCATCACGAACCAGCCGATCGCGACCGCGAAGATCGAGCTCGTTTCGCGCAGCGCCGACACGGTCGCGACCGGCAGGTGCCGATACGCGAGGATCACGATCCCGTATGCGGCGAGCGAGATCGTGCCGGCGATCGCGCCCTGCGTGAGCGCGGTGCGCGAGCCGAGCACCGCGCGCGGGCCGCCGCGCACCGCGCAGACGAGCACGAGCTGCGGCACGCTCCACAGCAGATACACCCACGCGATATAGCCGAGCGCGCTGCCGGACACGCGCGAGCCGATCCCGTCGCAGATCGAATACGCGGCGATGAACACGCCGGTGAGCAGCGCATACGGCACGCCTTCTCCGGAGAACTGGAAGCCGCGCCGCAGCGCGAGCGACATGATGCCGAACGACACGAGCGCGATGCCGGCGAAGCCGAACGGCGTCGGCCGTTCGTGCAGCATCGCGAGCGCGAGGACCGATACGAGCAGCGGCGAGATCCCGCGCGCGATCGGATAGATCTGCCCGAATTCGCCGTTGCGGTACGCGCGCGCCAGCGTGAAGCAGTACGCGACCTCGAGCACGGCGGACGCGACGACGTACGGCCACGCGGCGGGCGCCGGCGCGGCCAGCAGCACGGCGCCGGCGATGCCGAACGCGAGATACGGCAGCGACATCGTGCCGAGCTGGACCAGCCGATCTTCGCTGACGTGGAGGAACGCGTTCCAGATGGCGTGCAGCAGCGCGGAGCACAGCACGAGGCCGATGAAGAAGTGATCCATGAACGAACGGGCGGACGAAGGCGGGAGCGGGCGGCGCCGTCAATTATGTGGGTATCCGGCGCGCTCGCGCGGAATTGTCGATAATAGAACGTTGTTATTCACCGGATGCCGACGATGACCGAAGCCACCCAAGCCCAGCCTGCCGTTCCGCGCCTCACGAGCCTGTCGCACGGGGGCGGCTGCGGCTGCAAGATCGCGCCGGGCGTGCTGTCCGAGCTGCTCAAGCGCGCGACGCCGCCCGCGCTGTTCCCGGATCTGCTGGTCGGCACCGAGACGTCCGACGACGCGGCCGTCTACCGGCTCAACGACGAGCAGGCGATCGTCGCGACCACCGATTTCTTCATGCCGATCGTCGACGATCCGTTCGACTTCGGCCGCATCGCGGCCACCAACGCGCTGTCCGACGTCTATGCGATGGGCGGCAAGCCGATCCTCGCGCTCGCGCTGGTCGGCATGCCGATCAACGTGCTGCCGCACGAGACGATCGCGGCCGTGCTGCGCGGCGGCGAATCGGTGTGCGCGGATGCCGGCATTCCGGTCGCGGGCGGTCATTCGATCGATTCGGTCGAGCCGATCTACGGGCTCGCGGCGATCGGCGTCGTGCATCCGTCGCGCGTGAAGCGCAACGCGGCCGCGCGCGCGGGCGACGTGCTCGTGCTCGGCAAGCCGCTCGGCGTCGGCGTGCTGTCGGCCGCGCTGAAGAAGAACCAGCTCGACGCCGACGGCTACGCGCAGATGGTCGCGACGACCACCAAGCTGAACCGGCCGGGCGCCGAGCTCGCCGCGCTGCCGGGCGTGCATGCGCTGACCGACGTCACCGGCTTCGGGCTGCTCGGCCATACGCTCGAACTGGCGCGCGGCGCGCAGCTCACCGCGCGCGTGCACTATGCGTCGCTGCCGTGGCTCGCGGGCGTCGAGACGTTCGTGGCCGACGGTGTGTTCACCGGCGCGTCGGGCCGCAACTGGGCCGCGTACGGCACCGACGTACGGCTCGCCGACGGGCTGCCGCCCGTCGCGCAGGCGCTGCTGACCGATCCGCAGACGTCGGGCGGGCTGCTGGTCGCGTGCGTGCCGGAGGCGGTCGACGACGTGCTCGCGTGCTTCCGTGCCGACGGCTTCGACCGCGCGGCCGTGATCGGCGAGATGGCGGACGGGCCCGCACGCGTCGACGTCGCCTGACGCCGGATTCATACCGCGTATCGTTTCGACGTCGCTGGAATCGATGCCTTCCATCGACGGTATTGATGCCATCGACGACCGATGAACGACTTCCTGTTCGGGCTGATGATCGCGCTGTCGGTCGGGCCCGTCGCGCTGATGATCGCGAACTACGGCATGCGCGCCGGCACGGCGACCGGCGTGCGCGCGGCGATCGGAGTGGCCGCTGCCGACGGCTGTTATGCGGTCGTCGCGTTCACCATCGGCGCGCTGCTCGCGGGCACGCTCGCGTCGCATCTGTCGCTGTTCCGCCTGGTCGGTGCGTGCGTGCTGCTCGCGATGGGCGCGCGGATGCTGTGGCAGGCGCTGCGTGACCGGCGCCGCACGCTCGATGGCGACGTCCCGCCGCCGCCGGGCAATCGCCCGTTCATGTCGATGTTCTTCGTCACGCTCGCGAACCCGCTGACCATCCTGCTGTTCTACGGCTATGCGACCGCTGCCGCCGGCGCGCATCGGCACTGGCTGCTCGGCGCCGCGTGCGTGTTCGCGGGCAGTCTCGCCGGGCAGCTCGTGTTCGCGTTCGGCGGCAGCGCGATCGGGCGTTTCGTGAAATCGCCAGCGTGGCTCGCGGCGAGCCATGGGGTCGCCGCACTCGTCGTGCTCGGCTACGGCGTCGCGGGGCTGATGCGCGTGTAGCGCGGCGCGAAGCGACCGACGTCGCGCACGGCGACGAACCCGATAGCATTCCTGATGTTTGCAAGGCCGCGACGAATGCGCGATTTTCCGTCGCGCAACACGCCTCCGTTCGCACGAAACACCGCCAGCCGTTTCGTAGCCGGGTTCCGCATCGCGTACGCCCGTTCTATACTCGTCGCGCAGTCTCCGAGAGCCGTTCTCACCCAACATCACCGAAACAAGGAACGCCGATGCTGACTCGCTCCATCCTTTCCGCCGCCGCATTCTCGCTTGCCGCCTGTGCGACCGCGCCGTCGATCGCGCAGGACAACCAGGGCAACGATGCAGGCAATGCAGCATTCGCCGAGACCGGCTCGCATGGCCGCCCGGTCAAGGTCATGATCATCACGATGTTCGGCCCGGAAGGCCAGGCATGGCTCGACCGGCTCGGCCCGTGGCGCGACATCACCGTGCCGGGCCTGTCGCCCGACTATCCGGCTGTCCACTGCAACAAGCAGGACGTGTGCGTGGTCACGACCGGGATGGGCTATGCGAACGCGTCGGCGACGACCATGGCGCTCACGTTCTCGCCACGCTTCGATCTGCGTCGCACCTATTTCCTGATCTCGGGCATCGCGGGCGTCGACCCCGCACAGGGCACGGTCGGATCGGCCGCGTGGTCGAAATACCTCGTCGATTTCAGCCTGCAGTGGGAGCTCGATGCGCGCGAGATTCCGGCCGGGTGGAACACCGGCTTTCTCGGCATCAACACGAAGAGCCCGAACGACAAGCCGCCGCTCGACTATCGCACCGAAGTGTTCCAGCTCAACCCGCAGCTGACCGACGCCGCGTACGCGCTGTCGCGCAACGTCGTGCTCGCCGATAGCGCCCAGGCGCAGGCTGCGCGCGCGAAGTTCACGTATGCGCCGGCGAACCGGCCGCCGACGGTGATCCAGTGCGATACGTCGTCGGGCAACACATGGTTCTCGGGCACGCTGATCGGCGAGCGCGCGCGTCAGTGGACCAAGATCCTGACGGACGGCAAGGGCACCTACTGCATGACCGCGCAGGAGGACAACGCGACGTATGAAGCGCTCAAGCGCGCGGCGAGCGTGAAGCGGGTCGACCTGTCGCGTGTGGCCGTGCTGCGCACCGGGTCCGATTTCGATCGGCCGTACGCGGGGCAGACGAGCGCCGACAACCTGTTGAACTACGCGGACCAGGGCGGCTTCGCCCCGGCGACCGAAAACCTGTACCGCGCGGGTAATCCGCTGGTGCAGGACATCGTCACGCACTGGGGCGAATGGCGCGACGGCGTGCCGCGTCGTTGACGGCCGGACGATGACTCAGCCGGCGGTCAACGCAGTCAATGCGATTGCGGGGCCGAACGGAACGGCGTCCAGACCGGCGTGGTGTCGTCCCAGTGATCGAGCGGCGAAGGAAGTTGATCGTTCATCATGTGCTCCTGCAACTAACTGACTCGGCGAGTCGTCGACAAAGTCGTTCGAAACGCCGCGCGCGGGGCAACCCGCCGCGCGGCGTCGCGCGTTTACCGGCCCCCGCCGGCGAGCTGGTTGCCTTCCGGCGTCGAGCGATACGGGCTTTGTGCGAGTTCGAGCCCTTGCGGATACGAAGTCGCCTTGCGCAGGTATGCGAGCGTGCCGTCCTTGCGGGCCTGCACGACTTCCGCGCTCACTTCGGCGCGCGTCCGCGGGCCGTTGTGTTGCGAGTACCACGACGTGTTGCCGTAGTCGCCGGCATGCGGGGTACCCGAATCGGCGAAGGCCGGTGCGGACACCGCAAGCGCGAGAGCAAGGGCCGAGAGAAGATGGCGGCGGTTCATGGCGTCACTCCTAGAGATGTCGGAGCTGGCGCTCGAGCGCTGACTCCGGTCCCGCCAGGCGGGATCTGTTCGATGCGCAACGAGGTGCGCGACAGGGTTTACTCTAGGTATCTGTTCCGGTGCGATAAATGCGGCAGACGCGAATTGAATTGTCGTGTCAGTGGAACAATCGTCATCCGCACCGCCGGCAGGGTTATGCGGAAATGGCCGGGAGCCCCGCGGCGCGGGCTTCGCCGGGATGCGCGACGGCGACGCGCAACGACCCGCGACGACGCACGCGGCCGATTGCCGCGGGTCGCGCAAAGGTTTACTGCGGATTCGGGAAGGATCGGGGCGCCGCGCTTGACAGGCGTGCCGGGCGGCGCTCAGGCGGGATGACGCGCGTGCCGTCCGGCCCGCGCGCGGAGGTCAGGCGATTACGCGACCCACTCGTTGATGACCGGCGTATCGAGCACCGGCGCGCGTTCGGCTTCCTCGAACGTGCGCTTGCTGCACGTCGCGTCGAGGCTGCCCTTGCCGCTCAGCAGCGGGCAACGGTCGAACACTTCGGCCACCCAGTCGACGAACACGCGCACCTTCGGCGACAGATGGCGGCTGTGCGGATACACGACCGAAATCGGCATCGGCAACGGCTTGACGCCGGGCAGCACTTCCTTGAGCCGGCCTTCGCGCAAGTGCGGCAGCACCATGAACAGCGGCGGCTGGATCAGCCCGAAGCCTTCGATTCCGCACGTCACGTACGCATCCGCGTCGTTTACCGACACGATGCCCTCCATCTTCATCTCGACTTCCTTGCCGTCGATCAGGAAGGTCCAGTCGATCGTGCGGCCCGTGCGGCTCGAGAAGTAGTTGACGGCCTTGTGCTGGTTCAGGTCGTCGATCGTCTGCGGCTCGCCGTGGCGCTCGAGATAATCGGGCGACGCGACGGTCACGCATTCGAACAGGCCGACGCGGCGTGCGACGAGCGACGAGTCCTGCAGCGCACCGACGCGGATCACGCAGTCGACGCCTTCCTGCAGCAGGTCGACCGGCCGATCGGACAGGCCGAGTTGCAGGTCGATGTCCGGGTAGCGCGTATGGAACTCGCACAGCGACGGAATCACGAGCAGCCGCCCGATCGAGCCCGGCATGTCGATACGCAACTTTCCGTGCGGCTTCCGGTTGTTGGCCTGGAAGCTTGCTTCGGTTTCCTCGACGTCCGCGAGGATCCGCACGCATCGTTCGTAGTACGCGGCGCCGTCCGGCGTGAGCGAGAGCCGGCGCGTGGTCCGGTGCATCAGCCGCACGCCGAGGAATGCTTCGAGATTCTGGATGATCGTCGTGACGGACGCTCGCGGCAAGCTGAGCGTTTCTGCTGCCTTGGTGAAGCTGCTTGTATCGACGACGCGAGTAAACACCTGCATGGCCTGAAGCCGGTCCATCACAACCTCCGCAATTTAATTTGCCGCCGGAACAAGAAGGCTGCGCTACCTCGTGGGTAAACGCAGCCTCGGATTGTTCGGGGGCGTTGAATTGTGTTGCCGGATTATAGGCATTTATCCCAATGTCTGCCGGACCCAGAATTCGTTCCATCTCGAAATGGATGCTGCATCGTCATGGACGCTTCTGAATTCAGCAAATTCCTGAAAGCCGCGCTGCCCGCGCAAGCCATAGCGGGCGCGGCGCTGACGGTTGCCGAAGTGGAAATTCCCGGCTACGCGCAGGACATCGTGCTGCGTCTCTACCGCCGCCCGGACAAGACCGGGTTGCCAGTAGTGCTTTATTTCCACGGCGGCGGCTTCGTCCGCGGTTCGCTCGAAGACGCGGATTTCGCCGCGCGTTTTTTAGCAGAACGCTTACCAGCTCTCGTAGTGTCGGTCGATTATTCGCTCGCGCCGGCCTTTCCTTTTCCGGCCGCGCCGGAGGATGCGTATCGCGCCGCCGTGTGGGCCGCGACGCGCGCCCGCGCGTTCGGCGGGAACCCGAAGAAGATCGGGGTCGCCGGGCACGACGCGGGCGGCCAGCTCGCGAACTGCCTCGCCTTCATCGCACGTGACCGCGGCGAAGTGTCGATCGCCGCGCAGGCGCTGTTCGGGCCGATGCTCGACCCGAGCATGACGCGCATCGGCGACGCCGAGCGCCTCGCGTCCGACATCACCGCGCGCGAATGCGCGGCCTGCTATCGCGCGTATCTGCCGCAGGCCGCGCAGCGCATGCACCCGTACGCGGCGCCGATCGAATCGGTGCGCCTCGCGGGGCTGCCGCCGACGCTCGTCGTCACCGCGCAGAACGACGTGCTGCACGTCGAAGCGGAGAACTATGCGGGCTGCCTGATCTCGTCGGGCGTGCTCACGCAGGTGATCCGCTACCCGGACATCACGCACGCCGCGCTCGCCACGCACGAAGCCGCATTCGAGGAAGCCGTGCGCTTCTTCCAGTGCCGCTTCCAGGCCCGCCAGCCGAACCGTCCCGAATAACCAGAACCAATCCACGCTTACTGGAGATCCACATGGCCATCCTACGCACCTCCCGTTCCCGAATCGCGACCGCGGCGATCGTCACGCTCGCCGTCGTCGGCCTCGGCACGTTCGGCGCGATGCGCGTGAGCGCGAACGCCCCCGAGAAAGCGGCGGCGCCGCTGCCCGAAGTCGACGTCGCGACCGTCGTGCCGCAGACCGTGACCGACTGGCAAAGCTATTCGGGCCGCCTCGAGGCGGTCGAGAAAGTCGACGTGCGCCCGCAGGTGTCGGGCACGATCGTCGCGGTGAACTTCAAGGACGGCGCGCTCGTGAAGAAGGGCGACGTGCTGTTCGTGATCGACCCGCGCCCGTACCAGGCGGAAGTCGACCGCGCCGCCGCGCAGCTCGCGGCCGCACAGGCCCGCAACGGTTACGCGCAGAGCGACTGGCAGCGCGCGCAGCGGCTGATCGGCGACAACGCGATCGCGAAGCGCGACTACGACGAGAAGCAGAACGCGGCGCGCGAAGCGAACGCGAACCTGAAGGCCGCCGAAGCCGCGCTGGAAACGGCGCGCATCAATCTCGGCTATACGCGCATCACCGCGCCGGTGTCGGGCCGCGTGTCGCGCGCGGAAATCACGCTCGGCAACGTCGTGTCGGCCGGCGCGTCGGCCGCGCCGCTGACGACGCTGGTATCGGTGTCGCCGATCTACGCGTCGTTCGACGCCGACGAGCAGACCTACCTGCAATACATCAACGGCGCGCGCAGCGGCCGCAAGGTGCCGGTCGAGCTCGGCCTCGCGAACGAAACCGGCTACTCGCGCAGCGGCGAGATCGATTCGGTCGACAACCGGCTCGACACGTCGTCCGGCACGATCCGCGTGCGCGCCCGCTTCGACAACGCGGACGGCACCCTGGTCCCGGGCCTCTACGCACGCGTGAAGGTGGGCGGCAGCGCGCCGCACGAGGCGCTGCTCGTCGACGACGCGGCGATCAACACCGACCAGGACAAGAAGTTCGTGTTCGTCGTCGACCAGCAGGGCCGCGTGTCGTATCGCGAAGTGCAGCAAGGGATGCAGCACGGCAACCGGCGCGTGATCGTGAGCGGGCTGTCGGCCGGCGACCGCGTGGTCGTGAACGGCACGCAGCGCGTGCGTCCGGGCGAGCAGGTGAAGCCGCACATGGTCCCGATGACGGGCGGCGATGCGCCGTCCGCGCCGCTCGCGAGCACCGCGAAGCCGGCCGCACCGGCGAAGGCGGATTCGTAAGCGGCGCGCCGCTTCGCATCCGCGTTCAACCAGACAGAGCAACCCATGAACATTTCCAAATTCTTTATCGACCGGCCGATCTTTGCAGGAGTCCTATCGGTGATCATCCTGCTCGGCGGGGTGATCGCGATGTTCCTGCTGCCGATTTCGGAATATCCGGAAGTCGTGCCGCCTTCGGTGATCGTGAAGGCGCAGTACCCGGGCGCGAACCCGAAAGTGATCGCCGAGACGGTCGCGTCGCCGCTGGAAGAGCAGATCAACGGCGTCGAGGACATGCTCTACATGCAGTCGCAGGCGAACAGCGACGGCAACATGACGATCACCGTCACGTTCAAGCTGGGCACCGATCCGGACAAGGCCACGCAGCTCGTGCAGAACCGCGTGAACCAGGCGCTGCCGCGCTTGCCGGAAGACGTGCAGCGGCTCGGCATCACCACGGTGAAGAGCTCGCCGACGCTGACGATGGTGGTCCACCTGATCTCGCCGGACAACCGCTACGACATGACCTACCTGCGCAACTACGCGCTGATCAACGTGAAGGATCGCCTGTCGCGGATCCAGGGCGTCGGCCAGGTGCAGCTGTGGGGTTCGGGCGACTACGCGATGCGCGTGTGGCTCGATCCGCAGAAGGTCGCGCAGCGCGGGCTGTCGGCCGAGGACGTCGTGCAGGCGATCCGCGAGCAGAACGTGCAGGTCGCGGCCGGCGTGATCGGCGCATCGCCGTCGCTGCCCGGCACGCCGCTGCAGCTGTCGGTGAACGCGCGCGGCCGTCTGCAGACGGAAGACGAATTCGGCGACATCGTCGTGAAGACGACGCCGGACGGCGGCGTCACGCACCTGCGCGACATCGCGCGGATCCAGCTCGACGCGTCCGAGTACGGGCTGCGCTCGCTGCTCGACAACAAGCCGGCCGTCGCGATGGCGATCAACCAGTCGCCGGGCGCGAACTCGCTGCAGATCTCGGACGAGGTGCGCAAGACGATGGCCGAGCTGAAGCAGGACATGCCGGCGGGCGTCGACTACAAGATCGTCTATGACCCGACGCAGTTCGTGCGCTCGTCGATCAAGGCCGTCGTGCACACGCTGCTCGAAGCGATCGCGCTGGTCGTGATCGTCGTGATCGTGTTCCTGCAGACCTGGCGCGCGTCGCTGATTCCGCTGATCGCGGTGCCGGTGTCGATCATCGGCACGTTCTCGCTGCTGCTGGCGTTCGGGTATTCGATCAACGCGTTGTCGCTGTTCGGGATGGTGCTCGCGATCGGGATCGTGGTCGACGATGCGATCGTCGTCGTCGAGAACGTCGAGCGCAACATCGAGAACGGGATGAACGCGCGGCAGGCGACCTACAAGGCGATGCAGGAAGTGAGCGGGCCGATCATCGCGATCGCGCTGACGCTGGTCGCCGTGTTCGTGCCGCTCGCGTTCATGTCGGGCCTGACCGGCCAGTTCTACAAGCAGTTCGCGATGACCATCGCGATCTCGACGGTGATCTCGGCGTTCAACTCGCTGACGCTGTCGCCGGCGCTGTCCGCGATCCTGCTGAAGGGGCACGGCGACAAGGAAGACTGGCTCACGCGTGTGATGAACCGCGTGCTCGGCGGCTTCTTCCGCGGCTTCAACAAGGTGTTCCATCGCGGGGCGGAGAACTACGGCCGCGGCGTGCGCGGCGTGCTGTCGCGCAAGACGCTGATGCTCGGCGTGTATCTCGTGCTGGTGGGCGCGACGGTGCTCGTGTCGAAGGTCGTGCCGGGCGGCTTCGTGCCCGCGCAGGACAAGGAATACCTGATCGCGTTCGCGCAGTTGCCGAACGGTGCGTCGCTCGACCGCACCGAGAAGGTGATCCGCGACATGGGTTCGATCGCGCTGAAGCAGCCGGGCGTCGAGAGCGCGGTCGCGTTCCCGGGGCTGTCGGTGAACGGCTTCACCAACAGCTCGAGCGCGGGCATCGTGTTCGTCACGCTCAAGCCGTTCGCGGAACGGCACGGCAAGGCGCTGTCGGCCGGCGCCATCGCGGGTGCGCTGAACCAGAAGTACGGCGCGATGAAGGATTCGTTCGTCGCGGTGTTCCCGCCGCCGCCGGTGCTCGGCCTCGGTACGCTCGGCGGGTTCAAGATGCAGATCGAGGATCGCGGCGCGGTCGGCTACGCGAAGCTGTCGGATGCGACCAACGACTTCATCAAGCGCGCGCAGCAGGCGCCTGAACTCGGCCCGCTGTTCACGAGCTACCAGATCAACGTGCCGCAGCTCAACGTCGATCTCGACCGCGTGAAGGCGAAGCAGCTCGGCGTGCCGGTGACCGACGTGTTCAACACGATGCAGGTGTATCTGGGTTCGCTGTACGTGAACGACTTCAACCGCTTCGGACGCGTGTACCAGGTGCGCGTGCAGGCCGATGCGCCGTTCCGCCAGCGCGCGGACGACATCCTGCAACTGAAGACACGCAACGACAAGGGCGAGATGGTGCCGCTGTCGTCGCTGGTCACCGTGACGCCGACGTTCGGCCCGGAAATGGTCGTGCGCTACAACGGCTACACGGCGGCCGACATCAACGGCGGCCCGGCGCCCGGCTTCTCGTCGGGGCAGGCGCAGGCCGCGGTCGAACGCATCGCGCACGAGACGCTGCCGCGCGGCGTGCGCTTCGAGTGGACCGACCTCACGTACCAGCAGATCCTCGCGGGCGATTCGGCGATGTGGGTGTTCCCGATCAGCGTGCTGCTCGTGTTCCTCGTGCTCGCCGCGCTGTATGAAAGCCTGACGCTGCCGCTCGCGGTGATCCTGATCGTGCCGATGAGCATTCTGTCGGCGCTGACGGGCGTGTGGCTCACGCAGGGCGACAACAACATCTTCACGCAGATCGGCCTGATGGTGCTGGTGGGGCTGTCGGCGAAGAACGCGATCCTGATCGTCGAATTCGCGCGCGAGCTCGAACACGACGGCAGGACGCCGCTCGAGGCCGCGATCGAGGCGAGCCGGCTGCGGCTGCGCCCGATCCTGATGACGTCGATCGCTTTCATCATGGGCGTGGTGCCGCTCGTCACGTCGACCGGCGCGGGTTCGGAAATGCGTCATGCGATGGGGGTCGCGGTGTTCTTCGGGATGCTCGGCGTGACGCTGTTCGGGCTGATGCTGACGCCGGTGTTCTACGTCGTGCTGCGCACGCTCGCGGGCGGCAAGATTCACGTCGCCGGCAAGGACTCGGCGGGTTATGGCGTGTCGCCGTCGGGTGCGTCGGCTTCCGATGCTTGAGGATAGAAAGATGGACAACATGCACAACACGAACGGCCTGATGCGCTTCGCGAAGGTGGCGGCCGCGAGCACCCTGCTCGCGACGCTGCTCGCCGCGTGTGCGGTCGGCCCCGACTACCAGCGTCCCGACGCGGCGGCGCCCGCCGCGTTCAAGGAAGCGCCGACCCTCGCCGCCGGCGAGCAGGCCGGCACGTGGAAGACGGCCGAGCCGTCGGATGGCGAACACCGCGGCGAATGGTGGAAGGTGTTCGGCGACCCGGTGCTCGATTCGCTCGAGACGCAGGCGCTTGCCGCGAACCAGAACCTGAAGGCCGCGGCCGCGCGGGTCGAGGAAGCGCGGGCGGCGACGCGTTCGGCGCGCTCGCAATGGTTCCCGCAGGTCGGCGCCGGTTTCGGGCCGACGCGCGAGGGGCTGTCGTCGGCGTCGCAGTTCCAGCCGCAGGGCACCGGCCCGACCAACGCGACGCTGTGGCGCGCGCAGGGCACGGTGTCGTACGAAGCCGACCTGTTCGGCCGCGTCGGCCGCAACGTCGAGGCGTCGCGTGCCGACCAGGCGCAGAGCGAAGCGCTGTTCCGTTCGGTGCAGCTCGCGCTGCAGGCGGACGTCGCGCAGAACTACTTCGAACTGCGTCAGCTCGATTCGGACCAGGACCTGTACCGCCGCACGGTCGAGTTGCGCGAGCAGGCACTGAAGCTCGTGCAGCGCCGCTTCAACGAAGGCGACATCAGCGAGCTCGACGTGTCGCGCGCGAAGAACGAACTGGCGAGCGCGCAGGCGGATGCGGTCGGCGTCGCGCGCCGGCGCGCGGCGTCCGAGCATGCGCTCGCCATCCTGCTCGGCAAGGCGCCCGCGGATTTCGCGTTCAAGGAAACGCCGATCGTGCCGGTCGCGGTGAAGATTCCGCCGGGCCTGCCGTCCGCGCTGCTCGAACGCCGCCCGGACGTGTCGGCGGCCGAACGCGCGATGGCGGCCGCGAACGCGCGGATCGGGCTCGCGAAGTCGGCGTACTTCCCGAAGCTCGATATCACCGGGTCGTTCGGCTATGAAGCGTCGACGCTCGGCAACCTGTTCCTGTGGTCGAGCCGTACGTTCCTGCTCGGGCCGTTCGCCGGCACCGCGCTGACGTTGCCGCTGTTCGACGGCGGACGGCGGGCGGCCGGCGTGCAGCAGGCGCGCGCGCAGTACGACGAGCAGGTCGCGAACTACCGGCAGCAGGTGCTCGTCGCGTTCCGCGAGGTCGAGGACAATCTCGCCGATCTGCGCCTGCTCGACGACCAGATCCGCGCGCAGGATGCGGCCGTCAATGCGTCGCGCCGGGCCGCGACGCTGTCGCGGACGCAGTACCAGGAAGGCGAGGTCGCGTATCTCGACGTGATCGACAGCGAGCGCTCGGTGCTGCAGTCGCAGTTGCAGGCGAACCAGTTGACCGGTGCGCAGGCGGTGTCGACCGTCAATCTGATCCGTGCGCTGGGCGGCGGGTGGGGCGCGGCGCCGACGGCGGTCGGCGATGCGGCGTCCGTCAAGGCGGAAGTGGCGGCGCGGTGACGCGCGAACGGCGGGCGGTTCGTCGCTCGCCGGCCGGGAAGCGAAGAACCCCGGCATGCAGGCGCAGGTCTGCATGCTGGGGTTTTGTATGGTTCATCGTAAATTGGCGGGGAGGAACGTCGGCGATCGGCCATTTTGATACGCTCGACGCCGCCGATCAAACCGTTGACAATCATCTTTCCCGGACACGCACCGATCGGCATGAGCGCAATCGAATTGTTGAGACCTACGCTTGCTTTGCTGCCGCGCTACGTTTCGGCGCTCGAGGCCGGATGGTCGCCTGACAACGTCCGTAAGGCGATCGCCGCGCGCGAACAATTGGATGCTATCGGCGTCGATGCCGTGCGATTCGTGAACGGACTGGACGATCCCGCTGCATCGGACGGCCCGATTCCTTTACCCGATGGCGCGACCGTCGCGCGGCTCCCGAGCATTGTCCGCTGGATATGGGACGGTGATTTCTGCGGCGCGATCGGATTTCGTTGGCAGGTCGGAACCGCCGAGTTGCCGTCATACGTACTCGGACATATCGGCTTCTCGGTTGTGCCGTGGAAGAGGGGAAACGGCTACGCCACGCAGGCGCTCAATCTGATGCTGGGCGAAGCGAAGACAGCAGGTCTGCCCTATGTCGAACTAACGGTCGATCCGGAGAATATCGCCTCGCGGAAGGTGATTGCTGCGTGCAATGGTGTATTGATCGAGCACTTCAGAAAACCGGCCGCCTACGGATTCGCCGAGGCTCTTCGCTATCGCATTGAATTGAACGACTGAGCAGGGCGCGGTTCGGAAAGGCAGCGCTATCTGGAGGGAGTTTTCGACGGCATTTTCTATGCGCCGATCATTGCGATGAAGGACTTGCCGCGTGCAGTGAAGCGACATGGTTGTGCCGTCAATCTCGGGATGACCAACATGCATATGGCCGCAATCGTCGATAAATATATGACTGATAACCCAGATCGCTGGGGCGCGGTGACCAACAATGCGTACGCAGCCAATGGTTCAGGCATGTAGAAAAATCGGCACCCCTGCAGAATAGACGTTCACAGAGGGCCGTATAAGTCATTCAATTACGCGGATGTCATTTTCTATCGACGCGACGAATAATCAGTAATGGGATGGAGCGGACGTTATCAACATTGACCATTTTTGAGATTCGCTAGATCCGCTGTTCTGTACAATCGCCTGCGAGGGCAAAGTGAAATTACCACTTAGCAAGCGTGCGTAGGGATAAAGAAAGGTATGCAGATGGATGTGCGTAATCTAATGCATTTCATTCGAGGCGGGTTGATTCAGCAAGACCGGCTTCTCAAGCTTGACACGTCATTGGGACACGACATGTTGCTCCCGCACCAGATGATCGGTGATGTGCGACTCGGGCGCGACTTTGAGTTTGTCGTCGATGTTGTTTCGACGACGTCGAGCGTCGAGCTCAAGAACCTTATTGCGCAACCTGCGACGCTGTGGATCCAGCAGGGTGGTGGTTCGTATGCGCCGCACAACGGCTACGTGCATACAGCGAGACGTCTCGGAGCAGACGGAGGGCTGACATTTCACCAGCTCACGATCTCCTCGTGGATGCACTTCCTGCGATTTCGTCGCGACCAGAAGATCTGGCAGGACAAACCGGTCGATCGTCACCGACGTTTTCAACGCTCATCCCCAAGCACGCGGCTTCTTCGAGTTTCATCTGTCCCGGACCCTGCCGTCACTCTCCTTCTGCCGCCAGGACGAAACTGATTGGAATTTCGTCCACCGGCTCCTTGAATCGGAAGGGCTCTACGGCTACTGGAAGCACGACAGCGACGGCAAAGCACATCGCCTCGTCATCACCGATCGCCTGACAGCACTCGACGAACCGCTGCCGCTCACTTTTTCACGCGCGGGCACGACGGTCGCATCGGACGCACTCACGGAGTGGAGCGGCACACGAACGTTGCAGAGTACGTCGCTGACCACTCGCACGTTCGACTACAAGAACCCTGCGAGCGCTTTCAACGCGAAGGGCACATCGTTGCCGACGATGCCAAATCAAGGCGCGCTACCGGAGCAAGCGGAGGTGTATCAGTACACCGGCGCGTACACCTTTATGGCCCAGGGCCGAGGTGACGCGCTTTCGAAAATCCGCCTCGAAGAATGGGAATCGCGGTCGAAGCGCTTTTTTGGTATCGGTGGATGGCGAG